>NZ_VZPV01000002.1:0-300000 GCF_008801405.1 Ralstonia insidiosa
CTTCGTCGATCACGCGCTGCAGCGGGTCCAGCCGGTTGCGCCCAACCAGTTGCCCGGCACGCACCCGCAGGATGCGCTCGGCGCTGGCATTGGCTGCCAGCACCACGCCGTCCAGGTTCTGGATCAGCACGCCCTCGTTCAAGTGCGAGATGGCCAGGCGATAGCGCTCCTCGCTCTCGGCCAGGCCGCGCTCAATGGTGTCTTTCTGGATGGCGACGCCGGCCAGGTGGGTCACGTCGTCAAGGAAATTCAGTTCTTCTTCGCTCGGCAAGCACGGCTGACGGTAGAACAGCGTGAGCGCGCCCAGCTTGTCGCCACGTGAAGACCGGATCGGCAACGCCCAGGCTGCCGCAAAGCCCGCAGCCAATGCTGCGGTGCGCTCATGCTGCCAACGCGGGTCGGTTGCGATGTCACCAATCAGCGCAGCATTCCCCAGGTAGACCGCACAACCACACGCGCCGGCATCAGGGCCGACGGGCGAGTTCTCCAGCGTGGCAGCGTAGGCCGCGGGCAACGTGGGCGCAGCGGCCACACGCAGGGTCAGGCTTTCGTCCGGGTTGCCCTCAGCAAGCAGCATCACCGCCGCCATGGCATTCGGGTAGACCTGTTCGACGTACAGGCACAAATGGCGCAGCACTGTTGACAGCGTCGCATTGGACGCGAGTTGCGCAAGCACGGCGTTCTCCGAGGCGAGCAGGCGGCGTGCTTTCAAGGCTTCAGCACGGGCCTGTACGGCGTGGCGCTCAAGCGCGTGGCGCGAGCCGGCTTCACGCAGCACCAGCATCACTGCCGGTTGCCCCTCGTGCTCGCACGCAGCCGCTTCACTTGCAACCAGCACATGGGTGTAGTCGACCCGCACCAAGCGGTGCTCGACGGGCTGGGCACCCAAGCCACCGCTCACCATGCGCGCCAGATGCGGCACGGCCTGGCCCACATCATCTGGGTGGATCAGGCCGGCAAGCTGCGCACCTTCAAGCTGCTCCGGCGTCTGCGCATTCATCAAGCGCGCAGCAGCAGGGTTGGCTCGCACGACACGCCCCTCCACCGTCAGCAGCACGGCGTCGGACGACAGGCGCGCCAGCGCATCGAAATCCGTGCCCGTAGCCTGCTCTTCGGCTGCGGTCTGCGCCGGAGGAACAGGTGCCGTTGCCGGGCGCAGCATGGCCTCTGGGGCCAGCTCTGCGTCAACAGGAAGGGCTCCGGCATCGGCCGGATGAGAACGGTTCATCGGGGATACGGTTGCTTGGTCAGCGACTGCGACAGGAAATGCAGCCTACACGCGTTTCGACCTTATCCACAACGGCACGCCAGCGGAAAACTGAAGAGCGCTCTGCGCGATTTGCCTGAGCGCCAGTACGGTGCCCAAAGAAAACCCGCGCTCAGTTGACGAGGCGCGGGTTGAAATCTCTGGACCGTGTCGATCTGTTCCAGAGAGGAGAACCGACCCACGAAGCGACGGGCACATAGCTGCCGCGGCATCGCTTCCATGCTTTAAATAATAGTGTCCCGCCCAAAAAAACAAAGCGCGGAAAAGGCAGGGTATTCCATCCCTTTTCATAATCCGCCCCATTTTTCCCGACACCCTTTTTTTGGCACTGCACGAACCCCTTTGCTGCTTGTCCCGCCTGGGTGCACTGGCGCTTCTACGATGCACTGCACTGTGATACCGATGGCGCATATAAATCCCCCCGGCATATTGGTTGCTCGGAACATGCGCGCGAATGTTCTGCGTCTGGCTCGACATCGGCCGATTATGTCGATTGCATGCATCATTTTGCGCAGGGTGCATCACCCCCACGCGGACGATGGGGCAGTTTGCCGCGTCAAGTTTCGACACGAAGTGCCGTTACACTCCAGAGATCCCGCCTGCCCGCGTTGCTTTACAGGCGCACTCTGACCCCCGTGCTTTGACCGTCATGCCGTCTCTTTCCAACATGTCCCGATCGTCGTCGGCGTCGCCCGTGTTGCGGCGTTCCACGCGATTGCTGATTGCCGTAGCGACATTGGCCGCGCTGGTGACATTGCCGCGCGCGCATGCCTCAACGCAGCCCAGTGCACCGGCCGCTGCCGAGCCGTCGGCAACCACCTCAACAACGGCAGCCAAGACCGGAAAAGAAGGCAAGGCCCCCACCTGCCAGGCCATCATGCAGCGCCTGTCGGGCAGCCTGGCCGGCACGCCCAGCCGCGCCGACAAGCCTGGCGCGGTGATGGTCGACTTCGAAAAATCCGGCGTGACCATGGCCTGCAGCCACTCCGACGCCGTCGCCATTCCGGTTCCAGGCAACGCCAAGCCACGATGACCACCACCGCAATCGCACGCGGTGTGCTGGCCTGCATGCTGGCCGGACTGGCCATGACTGTTTTCAGCGCGATCGGCGCCGAACGCTGGATCACGCTGCCCGATCAACCAGACAGCTATGCCTCGCTCGACGCCGGCAGCATCCAGCGCATGCCCAGCGGCCCGATCAGTGCCTGGGTGCGCGTGGAGGCCTCCAACCGCGCGGGCATGCGTTCATTGCAGCGCATGCTCGGCGCCTTCCGTGGCGACATGGCCGACTTCCTCTACACCGTCGACTGCCGCAGCCGGCAGTTCTCCGTCTCGCGCGCCAAGCTGTACCAGGGCGCCATGACCGTCAGCGAGAAACAGTTCGCCAACGACGCCAACTGGCAACGCGTGGATGGCGTGGGCCTGGCGGGTGCGGTGGCGCACGAACTCTGCCCGGGCTAGCGGCCGAAGCCGCCCCGCACCGGCGGCGCGATCGTTGGTAACATCGACGCGTGCGCCCCACCCACGACCCCACTTCGCCTGATCCACGCGTCACCGCAGACGCCAGCGTCTTCGGTACGCTCGCGCGTGGGTCGCGCGCATCGCTGGAGCGCGTCGTCAATCTGGGCGATGGCGTGACCGCCGCCATCTGGTGCAACGAGCACGACGAGGCGCACTACGTCCAACCGGGTCACCACACGCTGTCGGTGTATCTGCAAGGTGGCTACACCACGCACCGGCAGGACTTGCCGAACCTGTTCGGCGCGCCGGGCCGTGTGTGCATGTTGCCGGCCGAGCACGAATCTGCCTGGGTAATCGAGAAGCCGATGCGCTTTGTCCACCTGTACTTCGCACCCGATGCTTTGGCCGGGCATGCAGTGCGTTTGCTCGACGCCGAGCCGCGCCTGTTTACCCTGCACGACCGCACTTTCATTGAAGACGCGCACCTCGCGCAATCGTGCGCGCGCATCGCCCAACTCGACTGGTCCGACCTGGACGACCGCATGCGTGCCAACGCGCTGGCCAATGACACGCTGTCGTATCTCGTGCAGACGCAGGGCCGTACACGCGCGCTGGCGGTGCGTGGCGGGCTGGCACCGCATGTGTGCCGCCGCATTGCCTCACGCATTGAAGCCGAGCTGCACTTGCTGCTGTCGATCGGGGAGCTGGCGGCAGAGGCCAATCTGTCGGAATTTCACTTTGCGCGGATGTTTCGCGCATCGTTTGGGGTGGCGCCGCACGAGTGGGTTCTGCAGCGGCGCATTGCACGCGCGCAAGACCTGCTGCGATCGACCACGCTGCCGCTGGCAACGATTGCCGAACGCTGCGGCTTTGCCAGCCCGAGCCATTTCAGCCGGCGCTTTGCCACCCAACTGGGGGCATCGCCCTCGCGCTATCGGCAGGCTTGGCAAGGCAAGTAACACGCTTGTCTGTCGCACAAAAAACGAACGACCGTATTTCAGCAACCGCTGAAGAGTGGCGCCGGCCCTAGCGTTTTCCACGATAGAGCTGTCGTGTGCAGTGCAGTAATTTGGAAGTGGGTTCCCCATGGAGAGCACCATGTTTACCCATATCCTCTTGCCGACCGACGGCTCCGAGCAATGCCGCAAGGCAATCGACGGCGCATTGAAACTCGCGCGCGCCACCGGTTGCCGCCTCACCGCTTACACGTGCATCGAAGAATTCCCCAACATGGCGTATTCCGCCGGGGTGGGCGAGTGTCCGCACGCGCACTACATGGAGCAGGTGCAGGGCTACGCGAAAGACTGTATCGACCGCATTGCTGAGCGCGCCCGGGAAGAAGGCATCCAGTTCGACAGCGATGTCTCGCAATTTTCCGAGCCGTACCTCGGCATTCTGGATGCGGCGAAGCGGCACGCGTGCGACGTCATCTTCATGGCATCGCACGGGCACCGCAGCCTGATGGGCCGATTGCTGATCGGCAATGAAACGCGCAAGGTGCTGACTTACGCGCAGGTGCCGGTAGTGGTCTACCGCTAGCGGCAGTAGACCACCAGGCAAGTCTGATTACATTGCCGCCAGTTCTTGCGCGGGTGCGTCTTCGCCCTGTTCAAGCTCGGCCACGCGCCGCGCTTCGCGATCGGTAATCTGCTTGCGCTGCTCTGGCGTCAGCACCTGCATGATCTTGGCGCCGGCTTGCGCGCGCAGTTGGGCTTCTTGGGTGACTGCGCGGCCCAGCGCTTCGGACAGCGTGCGCACGCGTGCTTCATCGTATTGGCCGGACATCACCATCTGACGCAGGTCACGACGCGCATGTGCGACAGCCTTGTGTTGCTCGCGCTCCTGCGGCATCTGCGCGTACTTGATCGCGAAAATCTTGTCGCGCTGTTCTTCGGTCAGCTTCAGGCCACGCAGGAAGAACTCGCCGCCGTGGTGGTGCCCGCGCTCCATACCGTGCGGTCCGGGTTGGCCAAAGCCGGGGCCCTGCCCCCGGCCCATCATGCCGGGACCATGCCCAGGCATCGGCGACATGGGAACTGCGTCGGGGGCGGCCGTCTGGGCCAGCGCGGCGCAAGACAAGAGAAGCCCGGCAGCAACGGCAACCAGGCGGCGGGAAGTCACAGCGATCATGATGAAGCTCCTGATGAGAACGTCGGCCGCGCATGTCAACCATGCCAGCCATACGCTCACTGTAGCCATCGATGTCGCACCAAAGGTGGGCAAACGGAGGAGTTTTCTTGAACGCCCGTTACGCCGCAATCGGCATGCAAACGCGTCACGTGTATCAGGCGTCGAGCCGGTATCCCACGCCGTAGACCGAGTGGATCATGTCGGTGCCGGGGCTCAGCAACTCCATCTTGCGGCGCAGATTCTTCACGTGCGTATCGACCGTGCGATCGGTCACGATGCGATGGTCGTCGTAGATCTGTTCAAGCAGATTCGCGCGCGAGAGAATGCGCCCCGGCGCACCGGCCAACGCCGCCAGCAAACGGAACTCCACGGGCGTCAGGTCCAGGCGTTGCCCGCGCAGCGTGGCCGAATACGCGGTGCCATCGATTACGAGCGCACTCTCTGGCGTGCCACCGCCACGTTGCGCACGCCGCAAAATGGTCTTGATGCGCGCCACCAGTTCGCGCGGGCTGAAGGGCTTGCAGAGGTAGTCATCTGCGCCGAGCTCGAGGCCGAGCAGGCGGTCGATCTCTTCCACACGCGCGGTCACCATGACGATGGGGACCTCGCTGAAAGTCCGCACCTCTCGGCAGATTTCCAGGCCGTCTTTTCCGGGCAGCATCAGGTCGAGCACCACCAGTTCGGGCATGGCCTCGCGCACGCGCTGCACCGCGTTCGTACCGTCGGCCAGCCACTCGGTTTCATAGTGAGCGGCACGCAGATAGTCGATCGTCAGTGCGGCCAGTTTGGGTTCGTCTTCAATGATCAGAATCATGGTCGGCAAGCGGATCAAGCAGATCAAGAATGGGCAGGCGGATGAGGATCCAGAGCCCGCCCAGCGGCGAAGGTCTGGCCTCAATGGTGCCGCCGTGTGCGGCAATAATGGTCTGACACAGGCTCAGGCCCAGCCCGGCACCGCCCTGCGCACGGCTGCGTGAAGGGTCGGCGCGGAAGAGCCGGTCAAAGATGCGCGGCAGCATCGCTTCGGGCACGCCCGGCGCGCTGTCCTGCACGTCGATCTGTTGCCAGTGGCCGTCCTGGTGGACGTGTACGCGCAATGTGCCGCCCGCGTCGGTGTAGCGCAGCGTGTTCTCCAGCAGGTTCTGCATGACCTGGCGCAGGCGCTGTGGGTCGCCGTTCACCATGGCGTCTTGCGAAGGCACGCTCGGCACATCGAGCTGCAGCGCGATGCCCTTCTCCATCAGGCGCGGCGTAAAGCCCTGCACGGCACTGCACACGGTATCGGCCAAATCCAGCGCTTCCATGTGGAAGGCCAGCGCCCCCACATCAGCCAGTGACAGCTCGTACAAGTCGTCGATGAGTTTGCTGAGCGTGGCCACTTCAGCCTGCAGCGAGGCCAGCGAGTTGACCGTCAACGGTCGCACGCCGTCTTGCATTGCCTCCAGTTCACCACGCAGCACGGCCAACGGGGTACGCAGCTCGTGCGAGATATCAGCGGTAAGTTGGCGACGCATTTTCTGGTTGGCTTCCAGCGATGCCGCCAAGTGGTTGAAGTCTGCCGCCAGCTCGCCAAGTTCATCGCGCGAATGCACGTCGACACGGGTAGCGTAATCGCCGTCGGCCATGCGGCGGGCGGCATCGGTCAGCCGTCGCATTGGTGCAAGCAGCCCGCGCGCGAGCAACACCGCCACCAGCGCGGCCAGCAATACCGACAACCCGGCGATGATCCATGTTGCACGCAGTTGCTGCCCAAGAAAGGCTTGGTCCGCACCTTCGGGCACACGCATGCGCGCCGGCATGGCCAGCCAGCCGATGGTCAGATCATTGTGGCGGAGTTCATGCCATTTTGCGGTGGGCCCCAGCGGTGGCCCATCGCCAACGATGACGTGGCGCTCGGCATCCAACAGCCAGATCGGCGAACGCGGCATCGGCGGCGGCTCCCCAGACGGGTGCGAAGGCAGGCTGCCGGCGCGGGCAACATCCGGCGGCGGCATACCACGACCCATGTCGGGCGGAAGCGGATCAAAGCGGTGACCCGGCGGCGGGTCGAGATGCTCGCCACCCATGCCGTTGCCACGGGCACGGGCGCCTTCGCGGCGCAGCAGCCGGAACCACGCCTGGCGGTCGTTGCGCAGGAATTCCCAGTTGCCGTGCTCGGCGTACGCAGCCTCAACGCCGCGGGCGAGCACGGTCATGCGCTCCGCCTCGCGCGTGTTGACGTACTCAAGAAAGTTGGCGTCGAAGCGCCATCGCACGGCCGCACCCATGGCAAGCGCCACGACGATGCTCAACGCGAACAGCACAACGAACAGCTTGGAGGTAATGCCGAAAGACGGACGCATGGATGGATGCCAACACACTGTCGCCCGCCCCAGCGGGGACGATTCCCGCATGGCCAAGCGTCAGGCTCTGCGCCATCTTACCGGGTGACACCGGGGCGGGATGTCTTGAGGATAACAACCGCATGGCGCCAGAAATTGAGCGAAATGAGAAGAACACGTTCCACGGCGTTTCGATATGGCGTCGCGTGCACGTGCCGCGGTCGGCCGCCTCGTTGCGCCCTGCTCCCTAAAGCACGCTATGCTGCTGCATTCGCCCTCCTGCCAGGAGACCCGCCTTGCCCAGCCGGCCGGCCCAGACTGCTTTCTCGATGCTCCGCTGCGCCATGCACGGCGTGGAGGCCGTTGCCGCCGACTCCGTCCATACCTTCCCGCGCCATACGCACGAGCAGTTCGGCATCGGCATTGTCGACCGGGGTGCACAGAAGTCCTTCAGCGGACGCGGCATGGTGGAAGCCGGTGCAGGCGACGTCATCATGGTCAACCCGGCCGAGGTGCACGATGGCATACCAATCGACGGCACGGGCCGTGCCTGGCGCATGCTGTATTTCGACCCGGGCACGGTTGGCACACTTGCGCATGATCTCCTGATCGGCAAGGACAATGCCGAATTCGACCGCCCTGTCTCGCGCGACGCCAACCTTGCGCGGCGCGTCCGCCTGTTGTTCGGGCAAATGACGGCACCCGCCGCGCAATGCGATGCACTGCTGCGCGAGCAGTTGCTGCTATCGGTGCTGGCCGATGCGCTGCACACCGCCAACCGCCACGCCGACGATGCCCCCGACGCCATCCGCATTGCGCGCATGCGCATCGACGATGACCCCGCCGCCGCGGTCTCCCTGCTCGACCTTGCCCAAGAGACCGGTCTCAGCCGCTTTCAGGTGTTGCGCGGCTTTGCGCGTGTCACGGGCCTCACGCCGCATGCCTATCAATTGCAGCGGCGCGTTGCCCTCGCGCGCCGGCTGATCGCCCAGGGTCTGCCGCTGGCAGAGACCGCCGCGGCCTGCGGTTTTGCAGACCAAAGCCACATGACCCGCCAGTTCGTGCGCAAGTACGGCATATCGCCGGGCATGGTGGCGGCGGCGCGGTAGCCAGCCACCCCGCCCTCGTCCCTGCAATTTCGTTCAAGACGTGCGCTTCGGGCGCGGCCATCCTGCGGGCTTTCACAGACGCAGGGTTCGACATGTCCAGACGCCTCGAAGGCTGCCTCTACCTCGCGCTTGCGATGGTGCTGGTGGGCAGCACGGTTACGGCCAGCAAGATCATCGCTGCCGGGCTCCCGCCATTCACCGCCACGGCGTTGCGCTTTGCGATAGCGCTGCCGCTGTTTCTCATTGCCATGCGCATGACCGGTGCGCGCTGGCCCGTGCTTTCACGCAAGGCATGGGGCCTTCTGTTCCTGCAGGCGGCGGCCGGCAGCGTGGGCTACACGACGCTGCTGATCTCTGGGCTTCGGCATACGTCGGCGGCAGATGCGGGCGTCATCATCGGCACGTTGCCGGTGGTATCCGCGCTCATTGCCATTGTGGTGCTGGGCGAACGGCCAGGGCGCGCGGTATTGGGGGCGATTGCACTGGCAACGGCCGGCGTGTTGGCCATCGCGTTCCAGCCAGGTAGCGACGCCGCGCATCCGCTCGCGGGCAACGTGCTGGTGATTGGCGCGGTCGTCTGCGAAGGGCTGTTCATCCTGCTCAACAAGCGGTTGCGCACACCCGTGCCACCGCTGGCGCTATCGACGCTGATGAGCATGTTTGGCTTGCTGACGGCCTTGCTGCCCGCCTTGTGGGAAGCCCCCTGGCAACTGCATGCCTCCGCCCAGGCAACGCACGCACTGGCCGCTATTGCCTACTACGCCATCGTGCCCACCGTCGGTGGCTTTGTGCTCTGGTATGCGGGGGCCGCACGCGTAAGCGGTGCAGAGGCTGCGCTCTTCACCGCGCTCGCGCCGGTGGCCGCAGTCGCGTTTGCTGCCGTGCTGCTCGGTGAGGTGGTCAGCGTGCGGCAGATCAGCGGTATCACATGTGTGCTGGCGGCGGTGTTGAGCCTCGCCTTGGCGCGTTCGTCTGCACCGACTTCTTCCCGACCCAAGGAATCCACCTGACCATGCACTTCATTCATGCCCCACAGATCTGGCAAGACTTTCCCGAACTCGTGCCAGGCGTGCTGTCCGTCGAGGGTGTCCGACAAGATGCTTGCGTCGATGCGGGGATTGCCCGCCTGCAGGCAACCGCACGCGCTCGGTTGGCAGGCACACCGGAAGGCGAATTGCCAGAAATCCAGGCGTGGCGGCGCGCATTCTCGCGCATGGGCCTGAAACCCACGCAATACCGCTGCGCTGCGGAATCGCTCTTGCGGCGCTTCAGGAAGGATGACGCGCTACCGCAACTGCACCCGCTGATCGACGTCTGCAACGCGGCCTCGCTGGCATTTGCGATTCCGGTGGCAGCGTTTGATGCAACGGCCATCGACGGGCATCTGACCGTCCGCCGCGCCACTGGCGACGAGCGCTATCTGACCTTCGCCGGCGAAATCGAGCAGCCCGATGTGGATGAGGTGATCTTTGCCGATGGCGCCGACCATGCGCATGCGCGCCGCTGGTGCCACCGCCAGAGCGGCGATTCAGCCGTCCGCGCAGACACATCGGGCGCGTTGATCGTGGCGGAGGGCATGCACGCAAACGCAGCGGCAGACGTGCGTGCGCTGCTGGAAACGCTGGCGGCAACACTGACGGCTGCCGGGATGCGGGTCTCGGCGCCGCGCCTGCTGAGTGCGGCGGCGCCGGAATACGTGGCTTAGGCTTCGGCGTCGGGCGCCGTCACCTCTTCCATGCGCTCGATGCGCACACGCACAATGCGGCGGCTGCCAGCTTCAAGGATGACGAAACGCAGGTCGTGGCGCACCAACGTGTCGCCCACCTCAGGCAGACGATCCCACTGGTTGAACAGGTAGCCGCCCAGGCTCGTGGCGCCGCCACCTTCGTCGAGCAGCCAGTCGACGTGCAGCACGTCTTCGAGCTGGCGCAGGTCGGCCTCGCCAGCCACCTCCCAGCAGCCTTCGCTCGCCTGCTCCACGTCAAGGCGCTCGTCTTCGTCGGGAAACTCCCCGGCAATGGCTTCCAGCACGTCGATGGGCGTCACCACGCCCTGCACCACGTCCAGGGGATCGATCACCAGCAGCATGCGCCCGCGCGCGCGCTTGAGCAGATCCATCAAGCGCAGGATGCCGACGTTGTCCGACACCTTGAGCGCGGGCTTGACCGAGCGCTCCACGTCGATGGTGCCGCGCGTGTCGAGGTCCCCCATCAGATCCTTGGCGCGAGCCACGCCCACCAGGTCATCCAGGCCGCCTCGGCAGACCGGAAACTGGTTGTGCGGCACCGCCAGCAACAACTTGCGCGTGGTTGCCGCATCGGCCTCCAGGTCCACCCACGAAATGTCGTGGCGCGGCGTCATGACCGAACGCACCGAGCGCTCGGCCAAATCCAGCACGCCGCTGACCATGCTGCGTTCTTCGGGGCGGAACACAGCCTCGGGCGCGGGCTGGTCCGCATGGGGCGCGGTTTCGTGGGCCTCGGCATCGGCCGGGGTACCGCGGCGGTCGCCCAGCAGGCTCAGCACAGCGTCGGCAGTGCGCTCACGCAGCGGGCGGCGGCGCTCGTAGCGCACGGTATTGCGTTGCGCCACTTGGTTGAAGAACTCGATCAGGATCGAGAAACCGATGGCCGCATACAGATAGCCCTTCGGAATATGAAAGCCCAGCCCTTCCGCCACCAGGCTGAAACCGATCATCAGCAGGAAGCTCAGGCACAGCACCACCACGGTGCGATGCGCGTTGACGAAGTCCGTCAACGGGCGCGACGCAAACAGCATGGCGCCCATGGCGATCACCACGGCGGCAATCATCACCGGCAGATCATTGACCATGCCCACCGCGGTGATGACGGAGTCGATGGAGAACACCGCGTCCAGAATCACCACCTGCGCGATCACGTTCCAGAACTTGCCGTGGCCGGTGCCGTGGCTCTCGTCCTGAGGCTCGCCATCCAGGCGTTCGTGCAGCTCAGATGTAGCCTTGAACAGCAGGAAGAACCCGCCCAGCAACAGGATGATCGAGCGCCCCGACAGATCCACCGACCCGATCGTCAGCAGCGGCTTGGTAAGCCCGATCAGCCATGACATGGCCATGAGCAACACCACCCGCATCCCCAGCGCCAGCCCCAGGCCGATCATCCGGGCACGATCGCGCTGCGCTGGCGGCAGCTTGTTGACGAGGATGGCAATGAAAACGAGGTTGTCGATGCCGAGAACGATCTCGAGCACCACCAGGGTGAACAGGCCGATCCAGATGGACGGGTCAGCAAGCCAAGTCATAGGGAGAAGTCAGTGACAGCGCAAATGCAATGCGCCGATGATAACCGCAGCGCACGCATGGCCCGCGCTGCGGCAGAGAACGCAACAAACGGGCCGGGCGTCCGTGCGCTCAGCGCTGGGCCATTTGGGAAGCCCGGGCGGCTTGTCCGGCCGGTTTTTCCTGCACGGGGCGATAGCCGTCGGTCAGCGTCTTGAGGAAAGCGACAATGTCGCGCACGTCAGCCTCGGAGAGCACCGGCTTGTCTCCGGGCTTGCCACCAAAGGGCGGCTCCATGTTGACGTTGGCGCGGTACTGGGCCGGCAGATCGTCGAACTTGTCGACGGTGCCGTCGGCCTTGCGCGGATACCACTTCTGCGGCTGGGTATCGCGCTGGGCGTAGAAACGCACCGCATCTTCCAGCGTGTGGATGGCGCCATTGTGGAAGAACGTCTTGCGCAGCGCCACGTTGCGCAGTGACGGCGTGCGGAAGCGGCCGCAGTAGTCGGCGCGGTCCTTCAGGTCCGTTCGGTCAGGGCCGCACAGGCCCAGGTCAAAGAACGCCGGATCGGCATTGGCTGCCAACGTGCGGTTGCGTGGCACGCCCACCGCAATGTGGCCGAAATCGGTGAACGCAGGAAAGGCGCCGTCCTGCTTGATTGCGCTCACGTGGCACGAGGCGCAGTTGCCCTTGGCTGGGTCGGCAAAGACTTGCAGGCCGCGCATCTCCTGCGGCGACAGTTTGACCTGTTTGCGCAAGAACGCGTCGTACTTGCTGTCGTACGGATAGAACTCCGACGGCGTCTGCTGAAACACCTCCAGCGCCATCAGAGCGGCGCGGAAAGCCGTGTCTTCATTGTCGAGAATGTCGTCGCCGAACACCTGGCGGAACGTCTGCGCGTGACGGCCATTGCGTAGCTTGGCCACCACCGCATCCGGCGTGCCGTTTGCCATTTCGTGCGCAGAAAGCAGCGGGATGCGTGCCTGGTCGTGCGTGGAGGACACTCGGCCGTCCCAGGTGTAACCGCCGGTCGGGCCCTGGTCTTCGGAATCGTTGCCATCGTTCTCGTAGAAGTGCTCGGAGAACGGCGGCACATTCTGGATGTAGCGCAATGACGGTGCGGCGCGCACGCCGGTCTTGTGCATGTCGGTGCCACCCAGCTGCACCGACAGATCGTTCGGCGGGCCGTAGGCGTGCGTGGGGCTATGGCAGCTTGCGCAGGACTGCTTGCCCGAGGCAGACAGTGCGGGATCAAAGAACAGCGCCTTGCCCAGTGCCGTCATCGCTGGCACCGACGGACGGCGCGTCGCCATCATCGTGTAGAAGGCCTTTTCATAGGCCGGTGCTGACGGTGCGAAGGCAGCCACCGGCTTGGCTGCGGATGCGGGGGCTGACGGCACCGAGGCCGCCGCGGCCTGCGCCGACGAGGGCTCGCCGCGCTCGCACGCAGCCAACCCGGCAAGCGCAAGCGCCGAAACAGCGATCACGCGAAACGTGGCAACAGGCAAAAGGCAGCGCATTGGCGGTGGGCGGAATATTGGGAGCCTTGCAACTTAGCATGCAAGTGATGACACTTTGATGTCGTCAAACCTCTGTCACGTCAGCCCTTGGAGAACGTTCATGGTGGCAAATGTCTTCAAACGTTCGGTGGTGCCCCTGCTCCTCCTGATGATGGTTATCACGATCAATTGGACCGAGACTCGCTTCAGGCCAACGTTTTCATCATCAACTTGTCACACAGGAAGCCCAGACTCCGGCTCGCTTTCGTCCCCCACACAACAATCCAGGGAAATCATGAGCCGAGCATTCCGTCTTCTGCCGCTGACCGCGCTGGTCGCGGCCAGCATGTCCGCCTGTGGCGGCAGTGACTCGAACAGCAGCGCCTCCACCCAGTCCACTTCGGGCGTGGTGACCGGCAGCTACTTCGAGCATGCCAAGGTCTGTATCGATGCCAACAACAACGGCAAGTGCGATTCGGGTGAAACCAGCACCTATACCGATGCCAATGGCGCGTACACGCTGAGCGGCACGGGCGCCATCACGGTGGAAGTCGGCACGGATGCTTTCCGCAACGACCCGGCTACGGGCGCCCACAATGCCATCACGCAACCGCTGGTGTTCCGCGCACCGGCCGGCGCCGCTGGCGTGATCAGCGCAATCTCGACGGAACTGGCTGCCCTGATGGACAGCAACGGCGGCGACATCAATGCTGCCAAGACGGCTCTGGCCGCACGCCTGGGCGTGACGATCGACAAGCTGCTGGAAGACCACAACAAGGAAAGCGACGCCAACATCAAGGCGGCGCTGCAGGCTGAAATCGATCAGGCCATCGCGCTCATCGCCGATGCCGTCGCCAGCGGCGGCGACATCAACAAGGGCATCCGCGACGGCGTTGCCAAGCGCATGGCGCTGAACAACAACGTAAAAACCATCGTCGTGATCTACGCGGAAAACCGCGGCTTCGATAACCTGTACGGGCTTTTCCCGGGCGCCAACGGCATCCCTGGCGTGAACCAGACCTCCACCGGCTCGTTCGTCGCGCAGAAGGACTTTGATGGCTCCGTGCTGCCAAGCCTGCCGCCGACCTGGGGTGGTCTGACCGCCGCCGGCCAGACCGTGACGCTGCCGCAAGCCAGCACCACCGGCTGGGCCAATAAGCCCTTCCAGATCGACAATCCGAACGGCATCAACGGTACGACCACCGTGGTTGGGCAGAACGTCATCACGCGCGACCTGGTGCACCGCTTCTATAACAACCAGATGCAGATCAACGGCGGCAAGAACGACATGTTCGCTGCCTACTCCGACGCGGGCGGTCTGTCACTGGGCTACTACGACGGCAGCAAGATGTCGATGTGGAAGATCGCCCAGCAGTACACGCTGGCGGATAACTTCTTCCAGGGCGCCTTCGGCGGCTCGTTCCTGAACCACCAGTACCTGATCTGCGCTTGTGCGCCGATCTACCCGAACGCAAAGACCTCGGTTGCCAGCGGCAACATCTCGCAAGTCACCGTCAACGCCAATGGCATCCCCGTGCTCAACCCGGGCACGAACAACCCGACCTCGGTCCTGTCGGGTGCCCCGGTCTATGCCAAGGACAGCACGCTCACGGCCGACGATGGCTCGGGCGTGTTCTACGCGGTCAACACGATGCAGCCGCCGTACCAGCCGTCGGGCAACGGCGTGGCCAGCGGCAACGCTGCCTATGCGGATCCGACCAAGGCATCGACCATGCCGGCGCAATCGCAACAAGCCAACATTGGTGACCTGCTGACAGCCAAGGGCGTGAACTGGGCCTGGTACGCCGGCGCCTGGAACGCGGCCATCGCCGACGCCCCGAACGCCACGCGCAGCGTGATCTACGGCGGCACGATCCAGTTCCAGCCGCACCACCAGCCGTTCAACTACTTCACGCGCTTCGACCCGGCCACCACCACCGGTACCGCCGAGCGGGCAGCCCACCTGAAGGACTACGACGCCGCCTTCCT
The DNA here is from genome assembly GCF_008801405.1 of Ralstonia insidiosa. NCBI lineage: Bacteria > Pseudomonadati > Pseudomonadota > Betaproteobacteria > Burkholderiales > Burkholderiaceae > Ralstonia > Ralstonia insidiosa. Next base: position 15,034 of record NZ_VZPV01000002.1, read on the forward strand.
GCAAGACGCTGCCGCAGGCAAGCTGCCGGCTGTGACGTTCTACAAGCCGCAGGGCAACCTGAACCAGCACGCCGGTTATGCCAACGTGGCTGACGGTGACGCCCACATCGCAAACGTGATCGCCCAACTGCAGCAGAGCCCGCAGTGGAAGAACATGGTGATCGTTGTGACGTATGACGAAAACGGTGGCTTCTACGACCACGCCACGGTGCCGAAGGCTGACCGCTGGGGCCCGGGTACGCGCATCCCGGCGATCATCGTGTCGCCGTTCGCCAAGAAGGGCTTCGTTGACCACACCCAGTACGACACGGCTTCGGTGCTGCGCCTGATCACGCACCGCTTTGCCCTGCCGACGCTGCCGGGTCTGAAGCAGCGCGACGATGCGCTCGTCTCCAACGGCAACAAGCCGATGGGCGACCTGACCAACGCGCTGGACTTCTCGCAGTCGCAATAACGCCTGCAAGCGCAGTCCTCATGAAAAAGGCAGTCAGGAGACATTCCTGGCTGCCTTTTTCTTTGCCTACTTGCCTTTCTTCTTGCCAGCAGGCTTTTCGCTCGCCAGGCTCTCCAGCCGCATCCCCACCTTGATCGTCACCTGCCAGTGAGCGATCTTGCCGTCCACCAGGTGGCCGCGCGTCTCGAGCACTTCAAACCAGTCCAGGTACTTCAGCGTCTCGCCGGCCCGGGCGATGGCATTGCGGATGGCCGCATCACTTGACTCCGGTGAAGACCCCACCAGTTCGATCATCTTGTAGGTATGGGAACCCATATCGCCTCCATGTTGGTCTGGGTGTCGTGCAGAAGGTCTCCTGCAGACTGCACGCTGAACGCGGTCACCACAGAGCGTGCGCCACGTCACTTACCAGAATGGCTGCTGCTGCCCCACTCTGCCAGCCCATTTTTTGGTGGGCGAACTGAATGCCTGGCGGTTAATTGCGTTTACAAATTTGACAAAGCTTGTCACGCCGACCGACGCGGCGCGTCAAACCTGGCCAGGGCATCTGCTTGAACTGTCATATTTCGCAGGTACCCTGCGCGGCTTTTGTATGACATCACGGCATTCTGCCGCTGGCACAGAACGTGCCTAGGTAGTCCACCCGTGTCCCCATGAGGAGGCGCCATGCGCCACCCCGCCCAACAAGCTATCGCCACGCCCCCGCTTTCCCGCACGTCGTCTGCATCGCCGTCCGACACCTCGCGCCTGCTGGCCGAGACTGTCGCCTTCCATATCGAACGCAGCGGGCGCCGCATCGAGGCCACCTACTCGGCCCGCAACGGCATCGTCACGGTCAAACATCAGGGCAAATCCCTGTCCACCTATTCTCCGCAGGGCGATTTCAAGGCTGTTGCACGTCAACTGCTCAGCGTCATGCTGACCATCTGAACACACAGCGCAGCCGGACGGCCCTCAGCCCGCGGGCAGTGGTCATGGTGAAAGTTCCTGTAATGGTTTGCCGGCCGTTCCGCCCATTCAGCGCCCGCACGGCCGAACGCTTGTGGCCCACATCCGTTACGATGACGGGCATCCCGTTCATCACTTTTGCAGACTGCCGGTTTCCGGCGCGCATTCACCGTGTCTGGCGACGCCGGCCTTTCCTCGTCTTCCGTACCTGCGCCTTCAGCGATAGCGCTGTCGCACGCGCCCTTCTCCTACCCCGCCTTCCGGCTGTTCTGGTTCACCAGGCTATCCACCACCTTCGCCTACCAGATGTTCGGTGTGGCGGTCGGCTGGCAGATCTACGACCTCACGCGCAGCGCCTACGTGCTCGGGCTGGTGGGCCTCGCCCAATTCCTGCCTTCAGTGGTGCTGGTACTGGCTTCGGGCCATATCGCCGATCGCTACGACCGGCGCCGCGTGGTACGTGCATGCCAGGCCATCGAGGCACTGGTGGCCATTGCGCTGTCGGTCATGGCGTTCAACGGGCACGCCGGCGTGCAGTCGATCTTCCTGTGCGTGGTGGTGATCGGCGCGATGCGCGCATTCGAGACGCCGACGCTACAGGCGTTGCTGCCATCGCTGGTGCCGCCGCAGGCGTTGCCACGCGCCGTGGCGTTGTCCAGTTCGGCTGGGCAGACCGGCGTCATTCTGGGGCCGGCGCTGGGTGGCTTCCTCTATGTGGCCGGCGCGCCGGTGGTGTATGCCACGGCAGCCGGGCTCTTTCTACTGGCGCACGTCCTGCTGGCGTTCGTGCGCATGGAGCGCGTGGTACCGGTCAGTACACCGGTGAGCCTGCAGTCGCTGTTCGCGGGCATCGCTTTCATCAAAGGGCGGCCGGTGGTGTTGGGCGCCATCTCGCTCGACCTGTTTGCCGTGCTGCTGGGGGGCGCAACGGCACTGCTGCCGATCTATGCGCGCGACATCCTGGGCACCCAGGCGTGGGGGCTGGGGCTGCTGCGCTCTGCGCCGGCTGTGGGCGCACTCGGGATGGCGCTCTTTCTTGCACATCGGCCGCTGGAGCAGCGCGTGGGCAAGATCATGTTCACTGCCGTGGCGGTCTTTGGGCTGGCAACGCTGGTGTTCGGGGTTTCACGCTGGCTGCCGCTGTCGATGCTGGCGCTGGTCGTGCTGGGCGCGTCAGACATGATCAGCGTGGTGATCCGGACCTCGCTGGTGCAACTCGATACGCCCGATGCGATGCGCGGGCGCGTGAGTGCAGTCAACTCGGCCTTTGTGGGCGCATCCAACCAGCTGGGCGAGTTCGAGTCGGGCATGGTGGCTGGGCTGCTGGGGCCGGTGCCCTCGGTGGTGATGGGCGCGCTCGGCACGCTGCTGGTGGTGGCGATCTGGATGCGCCTGTTTCCGGATCTGACGCATCGAGACCGCCTGCGCGACCCGCATCCCCCACACCCAACACCCCCCTCGTCAGGGGGATAACGCTGCACACCCGCGCCAGTATTGGCCCGGGCAGGAATCGGGCGCCAAATCGGCCACCCTCTGGCAGGCATGTCAGCGAAACCCCGATGGCGGCGGCGGCGGCCAATTCATATGCTGAGTCACCTTTGGCCGCTCTGTTCTGCCACGCCGGATCGTGAAGTTCATCCTGCACCCTCCCTCTCGCCCGCTGGACGCACGCGCTGCGCGCTCCGGGCACCACACGCGCCCCGCACGCCCATCCGGGCCCACTGAGCGGGTGCCCGATCCCGGGCCATTCAGCGGCAGCGGGCTGAACGTCGCACCGGCCATCCGGCCATCTGCCTGGCTGGTGGCGATCGGCGCGGCCGCGGTCGGCACGCTCGGGCGCTTGATGCTGGAGTCGGCCGCGGGCATTCGCCTGCCGTTCTATCTGGCGTTTCCGGTCGTGACGATTGCCGCCTGGTATGGCGGCTTCTGGCCCGGCATCGTCGCCATTGCCACGTATGCACTGCTGTTTGCCGGATTGGTCGAGTTGCAAGCAATTCCACCCGTCAACCTCACGCCGGTGCAGTTGAGCGTGTTTGCGGCGGGTGCGCTGCTGATCTGCCTGCTGTGCGAACAGTTGCGCCGGGCGCGCGCCGGTGCCGAACGCCGCGCCCGCGCTGAAACGCTGCAGCGCGTGTCGCAGCAGCGCCTGCTGGCAGCGCTACAGGCCTCGCCCATCTCGCTCTACGACGTCGATAACACGATGCACTTCACCTGGGTGCACAACCCCGTGCTCGGCCTGAAACCTGAGCAACTGATGGGGCGCACCGTGCGCGAAGTGTTCGGCCGCCGTGCCGCCGCGCGCCTGACAGAAGCGAGCCAGCGCGTGATTGCCAACGGCACGCCCACGCGGGTGGAATTCGCCTTCCGCCGCCGGCACACCCAGCGCGTGGTTTATGACGTGGTCGTCATGCCCCTGCGTGATGACACGGGCGAGATCGTCGGCCTGACCAATGCCGTGATCGACATCAGCGAACACCGCCAGGCCGAAGCCCGCCGCGCGCAGTTGCTTGAAGCCGAATCGCGCGCCCGTGAAGAGGCCGAACGCGCCAGCCGCCTGAAGGACGACTTCCTTGCCACCGTCAGCCACGAACTGCGCACGCCGCTCAATGCCGTGCTGGGCTGGGCGCAGCTGCTGAACATGCGCGCCTACGACGAGGCTATGTTCAAGCGCGGCCTGGCCGCCATCGAGCGCAGCGCCCGCACGCAAGTCCACCTGATCGACGATTTGCTCGACATGTCGGCCATCCTGTCGGGCAAGGTGCCGCTGGAGATTGGAGAAGTCGATCTGGCCGACGTGCTGGAGCGCGCCCGCGAAACCATCGAGCCGATGGCGCGCCAGAAGCAGATCAGCATCGACACGGAATACCTGCCCGTGCCCATGCTGCAAGGCGATGCGGGGCGCCTGAAACAGGTGTTCTGGAACCTGCTGGCCAACGCCGTGAAGTTCACGCCCGAGGGTGGACACGTCCGGTTATCGGTACACCCGGCACCAGAAGGCGTGGTGGCCACGGTGCGCGATACCGGCATCGGCATTGAGCCCGCCTTCCTGCCGCATATCTTTGACCGCTTCCAGCAGGCAGACCTGTCCAACACGCGGCGCCATGGTGGCCTGGGACTGGGGCTGTCGATCGCCAAGCAACTGGTCGAACTGCATCATGGGCGCATTACCGCGGCCAGCAGCGGGGCCAATCACGGCACCACGATGGCCGTCACGCTGCCGCTGCATGCCGCACAGCCGGACGAACAGACTGGCCGTACGCCCGGCCTCGTTTCCGGCACGTCGGCGCCCACCCTGGATGGCATGCGCGTGCTGGCCGTGGACGACAACCCAGAATCGCTCGGCGTGATTGCGCTGATGCTCGAGCGCTACGGCGCCGAGGTCGTTACCGTGTCCAACGGGCCCGCTGCACTCGACGCGCTGGAACAAGCCGCAGCAGACTGCCCGTTCGATGCGCTGGTCAGCGACCTGGCCATGCCCGGCATGGATGGCATGCAGCTTGTGCGTGCAGTGCGCGCGAAAGGCATGATCGACCTGCCCGCCATTGCCGTCACCGCATTTGCCGATCCGATCCGATTGAAAGCGGCCAAGGAGGCCGGCTACCAATCCGTCATCACCAAACCGATCTTCCCCGGTGAACTGGGCCACGTGCTGGCCGCCAACGTGCGTCGCAAGACCGGCCCGCAGACGTTGGTTTAGCCGACTGGCCTGACCTGCGTGGAGCCATGCCTTGACGGAATGGTTGACCCAACAAAAGTCATTGGCGCGGGTGTGCGCGCATCCGCATACTGGGCGCCTGTGCCGGCCGGTGGGCATCTCTCCCCTGGCAGTTCCCACCCAGCCTCACCGATCGGCCAGCTTGCCCTTCCCATCCGCCGCCATGCGTCATTCAGACGGCTGTCTGCTGTACCCATAAGAACGCCTGAATCCTGCCCCCATCTTGGGTTGCACTGGCATTCCGGGCGAAGAGAGGAGACTGCATCGCCATGCCCATCCGTTCGCTTTCCGTTGTGTTGTCGGCCATTGCGCTCGGCATGTCTGCGCAAGCTATCGCCAGAGATGCGGCCAAACCGGCCAACTCAGCCGCCACGCAGACCATCGCCGTGCCGGGCCTATCCAAACCCGCCGACATCCTGATCGACCGCTGGGGCGTGCCGCACATCTACGCCAAGAGCGAGGACGACGGCTTCTTCGCGCAGGGCTTCAATGCCGCGCGCGATCGGCTGTTCCAGATCGACCTGTGGCGCCGCCGCGGCCTGGGGCAACTCTCTGAAGTGTTCGGCCCCGCCTATGTGGAACAGGATCGCGCCACGCGGCTGTTCCTTTATCGCGGTGACATGCAGGTCGAGTGGAACCACTACAGCCCGGATGCACAGCACATTGCCACGCGCTTTGTTGCCGGCATCAATGCGTATGTCGACTGGCTGGCCAAGCACCCGGAACAGATGCCGCTTGAATTCCGCAAGCTGAACTACACGCCCGCACACTGGGCGCCGGAAGATGTGGTGCGCATCCGCAGCCATGGCCTGACGCGCAACCTGCAGTCGGAAGTGGCACGCGCCAACGTGGCCTGCAAGGCCAGCCTGGCCGACGACACCATCCGCTTTGGCCTGCAACCCGACTGGCAAACCCAGTTGCCAGAAGGCCTGGACCCGTGCCTGCCGAAGGATCTGCTCAAGGTCTTCTCGCTTGCCACACAAGGCGTGAAACTCACACCGGAAACGCTAAAGGGCGTCGATATCGACAGCACCCGTGTAGCTGCCGCCATCAACCTCGAAGAGACCATGGAGGGCAGCAACAACTGGGTGATCGCCCCTGGCAAGTCCACCACCGGCCGCGCCGTGATGGCCAATGATCCGCATCGCGCGTACTCCGCACCGAGCCTGCGCTACATCGCCCACATCAGCACGCCCACACTCGACATCATCGGCGCGGGCGAGCCATCACTGCCGGCCGTGTCGATCGGGCATAACGGGCACGCCGCCTTTGGCCTGACCATCTTCAACATCGACCAGGAAGACCTCTACGTCTACGCGCTGAACCCGGCCAACAACAGCGAATACCGCTACAAGGATGGCTGGGAGCCCTTTACCGTGCTGCACGAAACCGTGAAGGTGCGCAACGGCGAGGCTCGCCCCGTCGACCTGACCTTCACGCGCCACGGCCCCGTCATCTACATCGATGCCGAAAAGCACCGCGCATATGCCGTGCGTTCGGCCTGGCTGTCGCCTGGCATGTCGCCGTATTTCGGCTCGGTCGGCTACATGCGTGCGCGCACGTTCGCGCAGTTCAAGCAATCGATGCTGAACTGGGGCGCGCCCACCGAGAACCAGGTCTATGCGGATACGAAGGGCAACATCGGTTGGGTGCCGGGCGGCCTCGCCCCCATCCGCCCGAACTGGGACGGCCTGCTACCCGTGCCCGGTGACGGCCGCTATGAGTGGGCTGGCTTCTGGCGCGGCGACCAGCTGCCCAGCACCTACAACCCGACGTCGGGCTACTTCACCTCGTCCAACGAAATGAACCTGCCGGCGGACTACCCGTACCGCGAGCGCAAGCTTGGCTTCGAGTGGACCAACGGCTCGCGCCACGCACGCATTGATGAGGTGCTGGCCAAGCTCGACAAGGTATCGATTGAAGATTCGATGCGGTTGCAGAACGACATGGTGTCGATTCCGGCGCGCCGGCTGATGGCACTGCTGGCGCCGCTATCGTCCAACGACGCCGACACACAAGCCGCACTGAACCTCTTCAAGGGCTGGAACGCGACCATGCTGGCGGATTCTCCGCAGGCTGCGCTGCATGAGGTCTGGTTCACTCACCACCTGGGCCGTGCGTTCAAGAATGCGGTGCTGCCCAAGGCGAGTGCCGATGCGATGGGCGCGCCCGACACGGCCGTGATGCTCGACACGCTGGAACACCCGCAAGGCAGCGAACGCAAGTTTGGCGAAGACCCACAACAGGCCGCCGCCAAGCGTGACGCGGTGCTGCTCGCCAGTCTGAAAGACGCGTGGGCCGACATGGTCAAACGCCAGGGCCCGAACCCGCAGGCGTGGAACTGGGGCGTGCTGCACCACAACCTGAACGCCCACCCGTTCGCCGCCATCGTCGACGAGGCCACGCGTGCCAAGCTCAACGTTGGCCCGACACCGGAAGGCGGCAGCCCGTACACGCCCAACCAGTCGACGTATCGCGCGAGCGATTTCCTGCAGACCAACGGCCCGTCGTTCCGCACGGTGGTGGATGTCGGCAACTGGGACAACTCCCGTGCCGTCAACCTGCCCGGACAATCCGGCAACCCCGACAGCCAGCACTACCGCGACCTAGCACCGATGTGGCTCAAGGGCGAGTACTTCCCGCTGCTGTACTCGCGCAAAGCGGTGGAGGCTGCCACGGAATCACGGGTGCATCTGGTGCCGACAAAGTAAGAAGCTAAGTCCCAAAAGGAAACGCCACCGCAAAACAACGCAGTGGCGTTTTTCTTTAGCCAGTCACGAGCGCCAACACAGGCACCAGACGGTTTGGCCGTACCCTGCCCTATGCGGCGCCTTGAATTTCTGTTGCAAGGAGGAAAAAGGAAGGGGAACTGTCTGAGCGCAGCGAGTTTTCCCCTTCCCCTCCTTGCGACATAAATTCAAGGAGTCTGTCGCCGCATCGGGCGCGCCTTTCTTTGCTTACTTTCTTTGGCAAGACAAAGAAAGTGAGTCGGCCCCGGCAGGGGACGAAACACCAGCGCACCACCAACGTCAATCTAAGCAGCCTGCCCCAAAGCCAACGCCGCACGCACAGCATCCGCACGCGGAATCGGCGCAACAGCGCTATAACCTGTAGTCGAAATGGCCGCAGCCAGATTGGCATAGCGCGCGGCTTCAATCGGCGAATCCCCCGCCACAATGCGCGCAACAAACGAACCACCAAAGCAATCGCCCGCACCGGTTGCATCCACAGCATCGACCGTATGCCGCGGCACCAGCGTGCGCGACTCGGGCGTGGCGACATAGCAGCCTTCCGCACCCATCTTGAGCGCCACCAGCTTCACGCCCCAGCCGAGCAGCGTATCGACGATGCCATCACGATCATGGCAATCGAGCAGCACCGTCACGTCATCCCAGCTCGGCAGGCACAGGTCGCACGTGCGCATGGCCTCGCGCATCACCGCACGGGCGCGAGCCAGCGGCCACAGGCGCAAGCGCAGATTGGTATCGAACGACACCAACACGCCTGACGCCTGCGCATGCGACATCGCCGCCAAGCCAGCATCACAAGCCGTATCGCTGATCGCCAGGCTGATACCCGATAGGTGGAACGCCTTGGCCGCAGCAATCGCCTGCAACGGCAGTTGCGCGGTCTGGAAACGGCTGGCGGCGGAACCCGCGCGCAGGTAGTCGAAGTGATGACCGCGCGCATCGTGCGAGACGAAGTACAGGCCCGTCGGCGCCTGCGCATCGGTATGCACATACGTGTGATCGACGCCCTCCACTTGCCACAGCCCACGCAGCGCCTGACCAAAGCGGTCACCGCCTACCGCGCTGATGTAGCCGGTGCGTGCCCCCTGCCGTGCCGCAGCAATGCAGAAGTTGGACGTATCACCGCCAAAACCGAAGTTCCACGACGTGCTGCCGGAATCCGCCTGGTTGAACTCGATCAGCGCTTCGCCATAGGCGAGGATGTCTGCCATGTGCGCGCCCCGATCAGAAGTACGTCTGCACCACGTCGACGACGTTGTACGTGTCGTCGATGACCGGGATCTGGCGCCACTTATCGAACGTCAGGCACGGGTGCGAGATGTCGAAGGCAATCATGTCGCCGACCTTGATGTCGTCGCCGGGGGCGATCTTCAGGTAGGCGTGCTGATCCATCATGCCGGTCACCTCCCAGTGCGCGGGCGTGGCCGACGGGGCCTTGTCACCCGGGCGGAAATGCAGCACCGGTAGCGGCAGGCCGGCATCGAACGCCGCATCGCGCTTGCCCAACGCCACGATGGCGCGCTCGCCTTCCGGCACCGACTGCACGTAGGCCCACAGTTGCAGCGCGGGCAGCAGGCTGGAACGCATCTTGTGCGCGATCGGATTGTTGGCGTCGATGCGAGCCTGCGCTGCACGGTAGATGCCCACGTCGTGCGTCAGGTAGCAACCGGGGCGCAGCACCACATCCAGCGGCTGGCCGATATCGGTCTTGGCAAATTCCTCGGCCACCACGTCATACCAGGCCGAGCCGGCGCCGGTCAGCACAGCTGGCGTGCGTTGTAGGCGGCCGGCCTTCGCCAGATCGCCGATGGTCTTCACGGCGCGCTGCAGGAAAGCGCGGATGTCGGCCTCTTCCTTGATCACGCCTTCATAGACTTCCACGCCGGCAAGCTTGACCGCGCCATTGGCCCGCGTGAGCGCATCGAGCACGGATTGCAGTTGCGCCTCATCGCGCACACCGGTACGGCCGCCCTGCACGCCCAGCTCGATCAGCACCTGGATCGGGCGGCCCGCCTTGCCAAAGAAAGCGGCGAGTTGATCCACCTGATCCGCCGCATCTACCAGACAGAAAAATTCGAACGACGGATCGGCCAGCAGCTCAGCCAGGATCGCCATGTTGCGCTTGCCGACCAGTTGGTTGGCCATCAATACGCGACGTACACCATGTGCGTAGGCCACGCGCGTCTGGTGCGCCGTTGCCAGCGTGATACCCCACGCGCCGCCCGCCAGTTGGCGCTGGAACAGGCGCGGGGCCATCGTCGTCTTACCGTGCGGTGCCAGCTTGACACCGTATTCCCCCACAAAGCGCTGCATCCAGGCCAGGTTGTGTTCCAGGCGCGATTGCGAGAGCACCGCTGCCGGCAGGTTCAGGTCTTCGTTCAGTACGTTCCAGCGCTGGGCAGCAATCTGCTCCGGCGCGCAAGCGGCCTCCAACGCACCCAAGCCCTTGTCGAGCGGGTTGACGACGGCGTTGGTGTCTCCTTGATACTTTGTATCACTCATAGAAATCGACTCGCGTTCCTTTGGGGGTAAACATCGGGTTGACATAATGATAGCGGCGAAATTATTCTCCGGGCCAGCCTGTTACAAAGTACCAAAACACTCCGATCGCAGCTATCCGGACAACTACCGGGAGCCCAGCATGCTTGAACCAATGCGCGAACCGATGGACATCGTCACCCGAATCTCTCAGCGTGCCGCCGAGTTGCGGCCTGCTGAGCAGAAGGTCGCGCAGACGGTGCTGGGTGACATTGCCGAAGCCGCTGCCGGCAGCATCCAGACGCTGGCCGAACGCGCCGGTGTAAGCGAAGCCAGCGTCACCCGTTTTGCCAAGGCAATGGGTTGCCGCGACGTGCGCGAACTCAAACTCAAGCTAGCGCAGGCAGCCGCAGTCGGCCAGCGCTTTCTGGATGGCGGCGCCGATCGCCCGCCCTCCAGCGCCGACGGCATCCTGGCCGACATCACCAACGTGCTGGAAGCCAACCGCGCGCTGGTGCGGCCCGAGGCGTTCCGCAATGCGGCAATCGCATTGGCAGCGGCCCGCATGATCGCCGTGTTTGGCATGGGCGGCGGCTCGACCACCATGGCCGACGAGATGCGCTACCGCCTCGCCCGCCTGGGACGGCCGGTCACCACCTATCATGATTCGATGCTGCAGCGGATGGTCGCGGCCACGCTCAGCCCCGACGACGTGGTGGTCGTGTTCTCCGTGACCGGTCACGTGCCGGAGGTGATCGACAGCGTGACCATCGCGCGCGAATACGGCGCCAAGGTCATCGCCATCACGGCCATCGGTTCGCCGGTGGCGGCACTGGCCGATGTCTTGCTGCCGATCCAGGCCATGGAGACCGACTTCATCTTCAAGCCATCGTCATCGCGCTACGCCATGATGATGATGATCGACCTGCTGGCGACCGAGGTCGCGCTGCAGCAGGCCGATCGCAGCAAGGAGCTCTTACGGCGCATCAAGTACGTGCTCGATGCGCATCGCGGTGGCGGCAATCGTCAGCCGCTCGGAGACTGATATGCAGCAGTACGACACCGTCATCCGCCAGGTCCGCATCGTCGACGGCAGCGGCCACGAGCCCGAGGCCACGCTGTTTGACGTGGCCGTCACCGATGGGCGCATCGCTGCCATCGCCACGTCGGATTCCACCGCGTGGCTGGGCGACGAGGAAATCGCCGGCGAGGGCCGCGTGCTCGCCCCCGGCTTCATCGACGTGCACACGCACGACGACACCAACGTGATCCGCACACCCGACATGCTGCCCAAGGTGTCGCAGGGCATCACCACGGTCATCGTGGGCAACTGCGGGATCAGCGCATCGCCGGCCACACTCAAGGGCGATCCGCCGGACCCGATGAACCTGCTGGGGCCCGCCAGCGCGTTTGCGTACCCGACTTTCGCGTCGTACGTGGAAGCCGTCGAACGTGCGCAACCGGCTGTTAACGTGGCGGCGCTGATCGGCCATACGGCGCTGCGCAACAACCACCTGGACCGCCTCGACCGCCCCGCCACCGCCAACGAAGTGGAAGGCATGCGCGCGCAACTGCGCGAGGCGCTCGACAACGGTGCACTGGGGCTGTCTACCGGCCTGGCCTACGCCAACGCCTTCGCCTCCACCACCGAAGAGGTGATGGGCCTGGCCGAGCCGCTGGCCGAAGCCGGCGCCATCTACACCACGCACCTGCGCACGGAATTTGCCGCCATCCTCGATGCGATGGACGAGGCTTACCGCGTCGGCAAGCATGCGCGCGTGCCCATCGTGATCTCGCACCTGAAGTGTGCGGGCGCTGCCAACTGGGGCCGTGCGGGCGAAGTGCTGGAATCCATCGAAGGGGCGCAGCGCTATCAGCCGGTGGGCTGCGACTGCTACCCGTACACCGCCAGTTCGTCCACGCTGGACCTGAAGCAGGTGACGGACGAATTCGACATCTTCATCACGTGGTCGGAAGCGCATCCGGGCATGGCCGGGCAAACGCTCAAGGAGATTGCCGCCGCCTGGGGCACCGACCTGATGGACGCCGCGCGCCGCCTGCAACCGGCGGGCGCGGTGTACCACAACATGTCGCCGCAAGACCTGGACCGCATCATCACGCACCCCGCCACGGTGATCGGCTCGGACGGCCTGCCGAATGATCCGAAGCCGCACCCACGCCTGTGGGGCGCCTTCCCGCGCGTGCTCGGTTACTACAGCCGGGAACGCAAGCTACTGTCGCTGGCAGCGGCCGTTCGGAAGATGACGGGCCAGTCCGCCGAGCGCTTCGGCCTGACCGAACGCGGCCTCGTACGCGAAGGCTATTGGGCAGACCTCGTGCTGTTCGACCCGGAAACGGTGCGCGACGTCGCCACCTTTACCGATCCGCAGCAACCGGCGGCCGGCATTGCGGCGGTTTGGGTGAACGGCCACCTGTCGTACCGCGAAGGCACTGTGCTGCCGAATCGCGCCGGGCGCTTCCTCAAGCGCGGACCGCGTGCGCAGACGGCCACCGCCGCTGAACTCCACTGAATTTCTGTACCTGTTTGAAAGGAACGTAGCGATGACGATTACCCGAATTGGCGTTGAAGGCGGCACCGGCACCGGTGGCCAGCACCTCCCGTTTGCCCGCGCGGCCGGCGCTGACGGCTGGCTGTTCGTCTCGGGCCAGACGCCCATGGTGAACGGCGAGGTAGTCGGCAACGGCATCGTTGAGCAGTCGCACCAGACCATCAAGAACGTGTTGGCCATCCTGGCCGAAGCGGGCTACGGCCCCGAGCACGTCGTGCGCTGCGGCGTGTGGCTGGATGATCCGCGCGATTTCCAATCGTTCAACAAGGTGTTCAAGGAGTACTTCGGTGCCAACCCGCCGGCGCGTGCCTGCGTGGTGTCGAGCATGGTGATCGACTGCAAGGTCGAAGTCGATTGTGTGGCCTATAAGAAGCCGTAACCCGAGAAGCCGTAGTTCGCAACACAAGCGCATTTCAAAAGGAGCGCCCTGCACGACGGGGCGCTTACGACAACAAGAGCCGTGAATATCCCTGAGGAGGAAACCCGATGGTCCCGATGCAAGGCAACTCGCTATTGCTAACCGCCGCGTTGGCGGTGGTCGCGCTGATCTACCTGATCGCCGTTCAGAAACTGAACCCGTTCGTTACGCTGATCGTCGTCTCGCTCGCGCTGGGCGTGGTGGTCGGCATGCCTATGGGTGGTATCGTCAAGGCGTTCGAAACTGGTGTGGGCAACACGCTTGGCCACATTGCGCTGGTGGTGGGCTTAGGGACCATGCTCGGCAAGATGATGGCGGAGTCCGGTGGTGCCGAGCGCATCGCCAAAACGCTCATCAACGCCTTTGGCGAGAAGAACGCGCACTGGGCAATGATGGTGGTGGCCTTCATCATCGGTCTGCCGGTGTTCTTTGAAGTCGGTTTCGTGCTGCTGATTCCGATTGCCTTCAACGTGGCCAAGCGCACGGGCACGCCGATCCTGATGGTGGGTCTGCCGATGGTGGCGGGCCTGTCGGTCGTGCACGGCCTGATCCCGCCGCACCCGGCGGCGCTGCTGGCCGTGACGGCTTACCAGGCGGACATCGGCAAGACCATCATGTACGCGCTGATCGTCGGCCTGCCGACCGCCATCCTGGCCGGTCCGCTGTGGGCGATGCTCGTTTCGCGCTACGTCAAGCCGAACGAAGACAACCCGCTGGCCGCGCAGTTTGTTGAAGCTGACCAGAAGCGCGAACTGCCGGGCTTTGGCATCACGCTGTTCACGATCCTGCTGCCGGTGGTGCTGATGCTGATCGGCAGCTGGGCTGACTTGATCGCCACGCCCAAGACGCTGGCCAACGACATCCTGAAGCTGGCTGGCAACTCGGTCATGGCACTGCTGATTGCCGCGATCGTGAGCTTCTACACCTTCGGCAAGGCACGCGGCTTCAATCGCGAAACCATCCTCAAGTTCACCAACGAGTGTCTGGCCCCGATCGCCACCATCACGCTGGTGGTGGGCGCAGGCGGCGGCTTCGGCCAGATCCTGCGTGACTCGGGCGTGTCGAAGGCCATCGTGGGCGTCGCCACCGATGCACACCTGTCCCCGCTGCTGCTGGGCTGGGTTGTGGCCGTGATGATCCGTATCGCCACCGGCTCGGCCACCGTGGCCATGACCACCGCCTGCGGCATCGTCGCCCCCATCGCTGCTGCTTCGGGTGCCGCTGTCCGTCCGGAGCTGATGGTGCTGGCCACCGGCGCCGGTTCGCTGATCCTGTCGCACGTGAACGACGGCGGCTTCTGGCTGGTGAAGGAGTATTTCAACCTGACCGTGCCGGAAACCTTCAAGACGTGGACGGTGCTGGAAACCATCATCTCGGTCGTGGCGCTGCTGCTGACGCTGGCGCTGTCGACGGTGGTTTAATTTGTTCTGTTGATGTGAAGTTGATCTAGGAGAACGTTGTGGGTATCGATTCCGTCGTCCTGGCCGGCCCGGTCATTCCGGTGCTGCAGTTCCAATCCGTCGATGAAGGCGTCAAGGTGTGCCGCGCGCTGTACGAGGGCGGTATCCGCACGTTCGAGATCACGATGCGCACGCCGGTGGCGCTGGATGTGATCAGCGCGGTTGCCAAGGATTTGGGCAGCGACGCCATCGTCGGTGCCGGCACGCTCACGCGGCCGGAGCACTTTGCGCAGGCAAAAGAAGCCGGTGCGGTGTTTGCCGTGTCGCCGGGTATCACGGCTGCGCTGGCACTGGCGCAGGCCGATGTCGGCCTCGATTGGCTGCCGGGCATCGCCACGCCTTCCGAGTTGATCACGGCCTTGGAGTTTGGCCTGACCACGCTGAAGTTCTTCCCGGCGGAAGCGGCGGGCGGCATCCCGATGCTCAAGTCGATCCACGGCCCGTTCGGCGACGTGCGCTTCTGCCCCACGGGCGGCATCACGCCGCAGAGCGCGCCCAACTACCTCGCGCTGCCCAACGTGGTGTGCGTGGGCGGCTCGTGGATGGTGCCCAAGGACAAGGTCGCTGCCGGCGACTGGGCAGGCATCACGGCGCTGGCCAAGGAAGCGGCCGCGCTCAAGCGGTAGTCAACGTCACCTCTCCCGCGCGGCCGGTTTCCGCATCAAGCAAAACTGACCGCGCGCTCCATCTGTTCCCGATACTGGACGATGTCCTCAATGGTCAGCACCGGCAGATTGTGCTGATCGGCAAAACGCACCGCGTCGTCACGGCGCGCCATGGTGCCGTCGGGCAGCATCAGTTCGCATAGCACCGCAGCCGGCGGCAGACCCGCCAGACGCGCTAGGTCGACCGAGCCTTCGGTATGACCGCGCCGCGTCAGCACCCCACCCTCCTTTGCCACCAGCGGGAAAACATGCCCGGGGCTGACGACCGATTGCGTATCGGCGTCCGGCGCAATCGCCGCGCGGATGGTCGTGATGCGATCGGCCGCCGACACGCCGGTGCTCACGCCCGTACGCGCCTCAATCGACACGGTGAAGGCCGTGCCGTACTGGCTGCGGTTGTCTTCCACCATGGGGCGCAAGCCGAGCGATGCGCTCTTCTCCGCCGTCAGGCACAGGCAGACGATGCCGCTGCATTCGCGGATCAGCATCGCCATGCTGGCTTGCGTGAGCTTGTCGGCGGCAACGATGAGGTCGGCCTCGTTTTCGCGGTCCGCATCGTCGAGCACGACAACGGGCACGCCAAGCCGCACGGCATCAAGCGCGGCAGCCATGCGCGCAGGCATGTCAGCCGAGTCGAAGCGGGCTTCGATGGCGTCAAAGATCACATCGCTGTTGGGCAATGCGGGCGGGTGAACTACGGGGGATTGCTGAGTGGACAACATGGAAACGCTCCTCGCGAGATTGGCGACAAGACGTTCCAGGGCAAGCAGACAAACACGCCCGCGCAGCGGCACACCCGGCAAAGGCCAAGCGCGCCCCAGCAGCGGGAGCGTATTGTTCCGCACATCTTCTTCCATCCGGACTCTGACCGTCGGCCCCGGCATCTCACCGGGTCTGCTGACCCTCGCATGCAGGCGCATGCGAGGCGCTCGCGGGCTCACGGGCGCGAATACATTGCCCGCATACCGCCGGTGGGGAATTTCACCCCGCCCTGAAGACGTACTGCACCGGCAGGATTGCCGGCAGGCGTCATGCTACCGCAACAAGTTGCAATGCATCGACCCTACTGACGGGTCGGGAAAAGCGATGTGCCACTCACTTCGCCCGCGCCAACATGGCATGCAGCAATACATCGGCGCCGCGCGTGACGTCCTCGGGCAGCGCATCTTCGGCTTCGTTGTGGCTCAGGCCGTTCACGCACGGGATAAAGATCATCGCCGTCGGGCAATGCTTGGCGATGTGGATGGCGTCATGCCCTGCACCGCTCACGATGCGCTGGTGCGGGTAGTCGAGCGCTTGCACCGCGTCGGCCACGGCCTTCACGCAGGCGGCGTCGAACGGCGTGGCGGGGCTCACCCAGTGCTGGTCGATCTTCACCGTCAGGCCACGGCGCTCTGCAATCTCAGCAAAGCGCCCACGCAGCGCGGCTTCCATTTCCGCGATACGGGCGTCGTCGTGATGGCGCAGATCGACCGTAAAGGTCAGGTCTGCGGCGATGGTGTTGCGCGAGGCGTTACGAATACCGATCTCGCCCACCGTGACCAAGCCACGTGGCGCAAAGTCATCGACCAGCGCTTCCAGCGAAGTTGCCATCTCGGCCGCCGCGAACAGCGCATCGCGGCGAAAGCGCATCGGCGTGGTGCCGGCGTGCGCGGCCTGCCCCTGCACGTGCACGTCGAGCCAGCGGATGGCCTGCCCACCGGTAACGACGCCAATCGGCACGCCGTTCTCCTCCAGGATCGGGCCTTGCTCGATATGCGCCTCGAAGTACGTATCGAACGGCTCGCCGGGGATAGCGCGTTCGCCTGCGTAGCCCGTGGCCGCCAAAGCGTCGGCAACTGAAACGCCCTGCGCATCGCGCGAGGTCAGCGCCTGGTCGAGCGGCATCACACCGGCAAATGCCGCCGAGCCCAGCATGGCCGGCGTGAAGCGCGCGCCTTCCTCGTTGGTCCACACGACGATCTCGATGGGCTTGTCGGTTTCGACCCGCGCGTCGTTGAGCGTGCGGACAACTTCCAGTGCGGCCAACACGCCGTAAACGCCATCAAAGCGACCGCCTTCGGGCTGCGTATCAAGGTGGCTGCCGCTGGCCACCGGGCGCGCGTTGGCCGACTTGCCCGCGCGGCGCGCAAACAGGTTGCCGACGCGGTCGGTGCTGAGCGTCAAGCCAGCGTCTTCGCACCAGCGCGCAAACAATGCACGGCCAGCTGCGTCCTCTTCAGTGAGCGCCAAACGCCGTACGCCGCCCTTGGGTGTACCGCCCACCTCAGCCATTTCCATCAGGCTCGACCACAGTCGCGCCCCGTTGACCTTCAGCATGTCTCCCTTCCTTCGCATGCACGCCGACCGGCTCGGCGCATCCAGGCGTCTTTATCTGGCAGCGGGAGAAGACGCGTCAAATTGCGAATGTTTATCCGCTATATAAATCAGGCAAATACCGTTGGCGCGAAACATGCATGAGGTCATGGGCCTGCCAAGCACTCGCACCGCGATGGCGCAATCACAGCGGCCAGCGCCCAACGCAAGGGCATAAGCACGGCTAATACGGGGAATCAAAAATGCGAATTTGCCGGCATCTGCGTTGATGCGCATAAATGGCGACGTCGGCTGACGACCGACGCCCCGCTTCCGCGGCACAGACCGATGCCTGAACATCGGCGGCGCGGGGGCGGGCCACGCCCAATAGAGGAGGACGCCCCATGTCAGTGTCACAACCCACCACCGTGACGCACCAGCCCGTGCGCGCGGCCACCGCCGCATTCATCGGCACCGCTGTCGAGTTCTACGACTACTACACCTACGCCACCGCCGCCGCGCTCGTGCTGGGCGAGGTGTTCTTCCCGAGCAGCAACCACTTCCTGAGCACGATGGCGTCGTTCGCGACGTTCTTTGTCGGCTTCATTGCGCGGCCGCTTTCAGGCGCCGTGTTCGGCCACCTGGGCGACCGCATCGGCCGCAAGAAGATGCTACTGGTGACGATGTTTCTGATGGGGATTGCCACCACAGGCATCGGCCTGCTGCCCGGTTACGCCACCATCGGTATCTGGGCGCCGATCCTGCTGGTGCTGCTGCGCGTGCTGCAGGGCATTGCGGTGGGCGGCGAATGGGGCGGCGCGGTGTTGATGGCAAGCGAACATGCGCCGAAAGCCAAGCGCGTGTTCTTCGCCTCGTTCCCGCAGATGGGCAGCCCGGTGGGGTTGATCCTGTCGCTGCTGTCGTTCCGGCTGGTGTCGTCGCTCGACCATGAGAGCTTTGTCACGTGGGGCTGGCGCTTGCCGTTCCTGGCGAGCTTCATCCTGCTGCTGGTGGGCGTGGCGATCCGCATGGGCGTGAAGGAATCGCCCGAGTTCGAGCGTATGAAACAGAACAACGAGGTGCTCAAGAACCCGGTGGGCGAAGTGCTGCGCACGGCGTGGCGCCCGATCGTGCTGGCGGCCATGGCCACCACGATTGGCTCGGCGGGCTTCTTCTTCACCAACACCTTCATGATTTCGTACGTGACCACGTACCTGGGCATGTCGAAGGCGCTGATTCTCGATTGCCTGTTCGTCGTGACGATCCTGCAATTGCTGTCGCAGCCGGTGTCGGCGCTGCTGGCACAACGCTATGGCGATACGCATTTCCTGACGTGGGCCGCCTTCATCTCGATGCTCACGCCGTATCCGATGTTCCTGCTGGTGAGCACACAGAACCCGGTGGCGATGGTGGCGGGCATCACGCTGGCGGTGGTCACGCTGTCGGCGGTGTATGCCGTTATCGCGGGCTTCATGACGCCGGCCTTTCCGACGCGCGTGCGCTATTCCGGCATCTCGATCGCCTATCAGGTCTGCACGATGATTGCCGGCGGCACCACCCCGCTGATCGGCACGATGCTGGCCGAGCGCTACAAGGGCGAATGGTTGCCGCTGGCGCTGTTCTTTACGGTGCTCTCCGCGATCTCGCTCGTCGGCATCATCGGCCTGGGCCGCTATCGCGACGGCAAGCAGCCTGAAGAAGCCGCCGCACTCGCCACAAATTGATGTCCACCTCCATACGCATGCCCATGGAAGCCCAACCCGTTTCGCTGCACACACGCCGCCCGGCGGCGTTCTCTGAAGCCGAATGGCAGGTCCGCACCGACCTCGCCGCGCTGTACCGGCTGATCGACCATTTCCGCATGACGGACATGATCGACACGCACATCACCGCGCGCCTGCCGGACGAGAACGGTCGCCCCACGTTCCTCATCAACCGCTACGGCGTGCTGTTCGGCGAGATGCGCGCGTCGGACCTCGTCAAGATTGATCTGGACGGCAACGTCATCGACGAACGCGCCAATGCCGACCCCGAGCACTACGCCGTCAATGCGGCGGGCTTCACGATCCACTCGGCCATCCATGCTGCGCGCGATGATCTGCACTTCGTGGTGCACACGCATACGGCGGCGGGTATCGCCGTCTCCGCGCAAGAACATGGCCTGCTGCCGATCAGTCAACACGCGCTGAAGTTCTACGGCAAGCTCGCGTATCACGACTACGAGGGCATCGCACTGGACCTGGGCGAGCGCGAACGCCTCGTGCACGACTTCGGCCAGCACAAGGCGATGATCCTGCGCAACCACGGGCTGCTGGCAGGCGGTGCGACGGCGGCAGATGCGTTCCATGAAATCTACTTTCTCGAACGTGCCTGCCAGGCGCAGATCCAGGCATTGGCCGGTGGCACACCGCTGCGCTTTCCGCCGGAAGAGGTGCGCCAACGCACCGCTGCGCAGTTCAACCGCGAGGAATCGCCCGTCATCGCACGCCGCGCATGGCTGGCAGCGCTGCGGCTGATCGACACCTCCCGCTCCGACTATCGGAGCTGATGCGCATGACCACCCTCGCCCTCATCAGCCGCGACTACGACATGTCGCACCTGGTGCCCGCCATCCTGCGCGCCGCACCCGAGCTGGACGTGTGCATGTATGGCGAACCTGCAGCACACGACGCGGAAGTCGCTGTCTGCTGGAACCCACCGGAAGGCGCCATCGCCGCAATGCCCCGCGTGCGCCTCGTCCACAGCATCGCCGCGGGCGTCGACAACATCTTGGTTGATCCGACGTTGCCCGCCATCCCGCTGTGCCGCGTGGTCGATCCGCAGCACGCGCGCGGCATGGCGGAGTTCATCACCTGGGGCGTGCTGCATTTCCACCGGCAGTTGGACCGCGTGCTCGCCAACCAGCGCAGCGCGACGTGGTTCCGGCCGGAACAGCAACATCCGTCAACCTGCACCGTCGGCGTGATGGGCTTGGGGGAGATCGGTTCGCACGTGGCCACCGAACTGCATCGGCTCGGCTTCAACGTGCGCGGCTGGGCGCGGCAATCGCGTGATCTGCCGGGCGTTGGCGTGTATTGCGGCGGGGCCGGTCTGCCGATGTTCCTGGAAGGGACCGACATCCTGATCTGCCTGCTGCCGCTCACCGATGCGACGCGCGGCCTGCTGAACGCCAGCACATTCGCGCGGCTCAAGCCGGGGGCCAAGCTGATTCACGTGGGGCGTGGCGAACATCTTGTCGCCGCCGATTTGCTGGAAGCACTGCAAAGCGGTCACCTCGGCGGTGCTATCGTCGACGTGTTCCCCAACGAGCCGCTGCCGGCGGATGACCCACTCTGGCGCGCGCCCAACCTGATCGTCACGCCGCATATGGCATCGGTCGCCAGCGCTGACACCATCGGCTTGCAGGTCGCGCAGAACGTGCGGCGCCTGCTCAAAGGCGAACCGCTGGACAACGTCGTCGACGTTTCCCGCGGTTACTGACTGACTAACCGTTGGCCGTTTCCGGATAGCGCGCATCGATAAACCGGTGCAGCGCTTCCAGGAACGCCGCTTCCGCCGCACTGAACTTGCGGTCGGCCATCCACAGCAGGTGCATGTCGACATCTGCCACGCCACCTTCGGGTGGCAGGCGTTGCAGTTTCCCCTGCTCCACGTCGTCCTGCGCCACATGCTCGGGCAGGCAGCCGATGCCGAAGCCCGCCACGATCAACCGCCGCACTTCCCACATGCTCGATGACGAGCCGACCACCGGCCCGGTCAGCCCCATCTCGTCGCGGAAGAACGTGAGCATCGAGAGCGGATCACCGATCTTGTCGCCGGTGAACGAGACGAACTTCTCGCCAGCCAGATCGGCAATCTGCACATCCGTCTTGCCGAACAGCGGGTGGTACTGCCCGCAGAACAAGGCGTAGCGCTGGCGCAAGAACAGCCGGTGCTCGATCTTCTTGGGCAGCGCGCGCTTGGGTGAGAGCCCCAGCGTGGCCGTGCGCAACTCCAGGCTGCGCACCACATCAGCGCTGCGCATTTCTTGGCATTCGAGTTCGATGCGCGGATAGTCGCGGTGGAAGCGCCCGAGGAATGCGTCGTAGTCGGGGAAATCCAAGCCGCTGACGATGGCCACACGCACCATGCCGGCAATCTCGTGCCCACCCTCGCCACTGGCCTGCGACAGGCGCGAGATGGTGCCGTAGACCTCTTCGGCAATCAGGCGGACTTCCTCGCCCGCGCGGGTGATCTCGATGGGGTTGGCCTGACGATCGATCAATTGCAGGCCGAGCTGGTCTTCCAGCCGCTTGAGCGCCTGGCTCACAGCAGGCTGTGTCAGGTGCAAGCGTGTTGCGGCACGGCTGATGCTGCGTTCGCGCGCAATGGCGAGAAAGGTGCGCAACAGATTCCAGTCGAGGCGGTCGTTGAGGTAGGTGTCGAGCTTGGTCTTGCTCATGGGGCGAATTGCGTTGGGGGATTGGGAGGATTCGGCCATTGCAAGCCATATGCCAGCGGCTAACCGTGCGCTAACCCGGCATGGACTAGAATCCTAGCCTTTCCGACCGTGCCCGCGAAGTTCACCCCAGCATGGAATCCCGCATTACTCCTTCCCGCCGCTCGCCTTGGATGGCGCTGATTGTCGTTGCGCTCGTCGCCGTGTTCCTGGCGCTCTGGACGGACGACCTGTTCCAGCGCTCCACCCTGTTCCGCCCCGATGAAGGCCGCTATGCGGAGATCCCGCGCGAGATGGTGGTCTCGGGCGATTGGGTGACGCCGCGCCTGAACGATCTCAAGTATTTCGAGAAGCCGCCCCTGCAGTACTGGACGACGGCCGCCACCTTCCAGGCGTTCGGCGTGAATGCCTGGGGCGCGCGCCTGTGGCCGGTGCTGTTCGGCCTGGGCGGCATCCTGATGACGGCGTGGACGCTGGCGGTCTATCGCGGTGGACGCACGGCGGCAACCGGCGCGGCGATCCTCGCGTCGTCACTGCTGTATCTGCTGTTTGGTCAGGTCATCACGCTCGACATGGGCGTGGGTTTCTTCCTAACCGTGGGCGCGTGCGGCTTTGCGCTAGCGCAGCGGCCTGGTGTATCACGCGGTGGACAGCTCGGGTGGATGCTGGTGGTCTGGCTGGCGCTGGCCGGCGCCACGCTTACCAAGGGATTGATCGGACTGGTGGTGCCGGGGTTGATTGGCGTGGCCTATCTGCTGATGACGCGCAACTGGGCACTGATCCGCCGCATGCATTGGCTGCCGGGCCTGGCGCTGTACTTGGTCGCCACGGTGCCGTGGTTTGTGATCGTGCAGCAGCGCAACCCCGAGTTTTTCGACTTCTTCTTCATCCACGAGCACTTCCAGCGCTTCCTGACCAACGAGCATCACCGCAGCGGCAAGTGGTGGTACTTCATCGCGGTGGGCGCGGCTGGGCTGTTGCCTTGGACGCCGCTGTTCTTCACGGCCATCGGCAGACGCATTGGGCGCGTGGCCGATCTGTTTGTCGGCACGCGGGAGTTCGATCTGATGCGCTGGTCGATCGCCTGGACGGCGATGATCTTCCTGTTCTTCTCGGTCTCAAGCTCCAAGCTGCCGGGCTACATCGTGCCGGCCTTCCCTGCGTTGGCGATCATCCTGGCCCTGGCGCTGGAGAAGATGCCAACCCGCGCCGTTGCATGGGCGCTGGGCGTGAATCTGTTGATCGCCATCGGGCTGTGGTTTGCGGTGCCCCTGATTGGCGCCAAGGCGGGCGCCAAGATGCCGGCCGAGCAGGTGGCGCAAGCCATGCCAGTGCTGCGCAGCGTGATGGCCATGCTGGCCGTCGGCACGCTGGCAGCATTGCTGGCCCTGCGGTGGCAGCGGCACATGCTGGCGGTGATCGTGCTGTCGCTCTCCGCCCTGTTCTGCTGGGACCGGGTGCTCAACGCCACCGAGATCTTCCGCGATGCGCTCTCCGCACGCGACCTCATCGAGAAGACGCAACAGGCCGTCGGGCCGATTCCCGCCGAGATGCCGTTCTACTCGGTCGAGTGGCTGGACCAGACCGCCATCTATTACCTGGGCCGCCCGATGACGCTGGTTTCCGGCTTTGACGAGCTGGAAATGGGCGCCGGCCTGGAGCCAAACAAGGTGGTCGCCACCACGGACGAATGGATCCAGCGCTGGACCGACGGCCCGCCCGCTTACGCCTTCATGCGTCGCATGACGTGGCAGAAGTTGCAAGCCGCTGGCGTACCGATGCGCCTGGTGGCCGAATCCGCCGACAAGGTGGTGGTGGCGCGCCGGTAAGCTCGCGCGACACCTCGCGAACGCAAAAGCAAAGGGCCGCAGATGCGGCCCTTTTTCATGGTGCGCGGCGTCTTACCACGTGCAACTGCCGCGCAGGAACGCCCACTCCTCGCACTCATCTCCACCAGGGCTCACACAGGTGCCGACTTCGGTGCCGTTGGCGCGGGTGGAAAACTCAAGCTGCCCACCACGCTGCAGGCAGTATTCCGAAGCAGGATTGGCCATGCCGACATTGGAGCGCGGCGGCTCGGTTGCTGTGCCAGCAGGCGGCGTGGCCGGTACCACCGGTGAAGGCCGCGCAACCGGCGGCTGCGAAACAGGGGACGACATGGGCGGCGGCGCCGGCTGGATGGTCGTGCGCGGCGGCTGCCAGGGCGGCATCGGCGACGAGCAGGCCGCCAGCCCCGTTGCCAGCATCAACGCGGCAACAACGGCAGCGCGGCGGCCTTGGCCAGCATCCTCAACAACCGTGGCGAGACAGACTGCGCGATCCATGCGTTTCCTCCCGAGGTTCCAGTGCTGCGCACGCAACCAGCGTGCTTGACCGCCTAAGGATAGCGTACGAAACCGCCGGCCCCTATGTCAGGCGGTCAGACGGTCAGGCCGCCACAGCCGGCACGGGAAACCGCATGGTGACGCGAAAACCCGGCGTCGGCGCATCGCTCGCAGCCGGCCCGATCGACAGGTCGCCGCCAAGATGCCGCACCAGCCGATCGACAATCGCCAGGCCCAGCCCGCAGTGCGCATTGCCGCCGCGCGCCGGGTCCAGGCGGACGAACGGGCGCATCACCCGATCAATATCGGCCGTGGGGATGCCCGCGCCGTGGTCTTCCACTGTCAACGTAAAGCCATGCTCATCCGATGCCGTGCAGACGTTGACGGGCGCCGCGCCGTAAGCAAACGCGTTGTCGAGCAGATTGACGACGATGCGCTCCAGGTGCGTCGGCTTGAGGCGGAAGCGATCCCCGGCGTGCAAATCCAGCGCGACATGCTTGCCCTGCTCCGCAAACGGCTGCACCAGCCCACGCAGGTGGCGATCGACCGTCACCTCGCGCGCCTCGCTGTCACCGCTCTGTGCATAGGCGAGAAACTGCTCGACGATGGCCGACATGGATTCGACATCGCGCTCGATGCCTGCGCCCGCCTTTTGGTCTGCCAGCATCTCGGCACGCAGGCGCAGGCGTGAGAGCGGTGTTTTCAGATCATGCGCAATGCCAGCCAGCATGGTGTTGCGCTCTTCGTCCGCGGCGGACAGGTCGGCGGCCATGTGGTTGAACTGATCGGTCAACTGGCGCAGCTCGTACGGGCCGCGCTCCTTGAGCGGCGCCACATAGCGGCGCCGTGCCAGCGCACCGGCAGCCTCGGCCAGCGCGCGCACCGGGCGCTGGATCTGCCAAGCCGCAAACAACGAGAACGCAATGGCAATCGCCAGCACCACCATGATCCCGGGCACCACGGCCGAGATGGTCGGCGGCGCATGCACCCACACGAGCGGCATTGCGATCCATTTGTCGCGCTGCGGAAAACGCACAAACACCCGGGGAGTCGCCGCCGCTTCCAGCCGGAGTTCCGTGCCGGCCGGCAGGCGGCGGGCAAGCTGGCGCGCAAGCTCGGCGGATTTGTCCGATGCCGACAGTGCATCACCGGCCGGCGCCTCATTGGTTTCGATCACCAAGTCAGGCAACTTGGCGCGCAGGTGGCCATCCATCACCGCCTGGAAGGCTTGCAACTGGAACGCCATCTGGTCGACCGACGCCTGGTACTGCCGCTCGCGCCGTTCGGAGCGCAGCACGCCAAGCCACGAAAAATGGCTCAGCACCAGCACCACCACGATCAGCCCGGCCAACCGGCCAAAAAGGGTGTCAAACCGCGGCGTATCGAATCTAGCCTTGAACTTCATCGCGCACTTCCTGCTCTTCCCGCTCGTCCGGCACAAAGGTGTAGCCGCGGCCGCGCACGGTCTGGATGTAGCGCGGGCGCTGGGCATCCTCATCCAGCACGCGGCGCAGGCGCCAGATCTGCACGTCGATCCCGCGGTCGGACACACCGCTGCCCGGGCCATACATCAATTCGACGATGTGCTCGCGCGTCAGCACCTGCATGGCATGCGCAATCAGCAGCTTGAGCAGCGCAAACTCGGTGTCGCTGATGGACAGCGCGCGATCGCCGCGAAACAGCGTGCGCATGCGGAAATTGAGCTTGAACGGGCCGAATGCAAAGCTGTCGCGGTCTTCCGGGGCGGAGGCCGGCACCGCCTGGCGGCGGCGCAGCACGGCGTTGATACGCGCCAACAACTCACGCGGCGAGAACGGCTTGCCCAGGTAATCATCCGCGCCGATCTCCAGGCCGATGATGCGGTCGATCTCATCGCTGCGGGCGGTGAGCAGGATAACCGGCACGTCGTCGTTGCGGGCGCGCAGGTCACGCAGGGCCGACAGGCCATCCACCTTGGGCATCATCAGGTCAAGCACCACAAGTGCTGGGCGCTCGCGCTCGAGCCGGGCGGCCAGGCCATCACCGTCGTGCATGACGGACACGGCAAAGCCCTGCTGGGTCAGGTATTCGCGCAGCAGGTCGCGCAGTTCGACGTCGTCATCGACGACCAGGATCTTGGTGCCGCTCATGTCTGGGGGAGGCGCTTGAAAGTGTGCTCATGATAACGATTGTCACGCGCGCGAAGCGTCTATGCATTGACGTCATATTGTTTCTCGCGGTAACAGCAGAACGGGTTTGTAATCTGACGTAATACAACCCGCTGCGCGACTAATTCTGCGCAAAGACGATGCCTTTAAGCTGCGGTCTGACTGGAATAAGCGCCGGGTATCATGTGCGCTCATCCCCATATTGATCCAACCAGGAAGCACGACATGTCCGAGGCGATGGACCCTGAACGCGGCAACAATAAGAACGCCGGCCACAAAAATGCGGAGCACGGCACGCAAGAGATGCGCGATGGAGTCTCGCCGACGCTGCTGCCGCCTCCGCGCGAAGGTGGCAAGCGCCGCCGCTGGGGCATCTGGGTGGTGCTCGTCATTGTGGTGTTGATCGGCTACGCGGTCTGGCACGCAACGCATCGCAACGCCGGCGGCCCTGGCGGCGCGGGCCGAGGTGGCCCAGGCGGACGCGGCGCAGCCATGGCCAACAAGCCGATGCCCGTGATGGTGGCCACCGCCGCCAAGGGCGATATCAATGTGGTGATCTCGGCATTGGGCAACGTGACGCCCGTGGTCAACGTGACCGTCAAGAGCCGTGTGGACGGCCAGCTTGTGCGCATCCACTTTACCGAGGGGCAGAACGTGAAGGCCGGCGACCTGCTGGCTGAAATCGACCCGGCCACTTACCAGGCGCAACTGCTGCAGGCACAGGGCCAGCTTGCCCGCGATCAGGCCCTGTTGCAGAACGCCAAGCTCGACCTGCAGCGTTACCAGACCTTGGCTGCGCAGGACTCCATCGCCAAGCAACAGGTCGACACCCAGGCCTCGCTGGTGCGCCAGTATGAAGGCACGGTCAAGCTGGACCAGGGCAACGTCGACAACGCCCGCGTGCAACTCTCGTACACACGTATTACTGCGCCAGTGTCGGGCCGCGTGGGCCTGCGCCAGGTGGACCCGGGCAACATCGTGCATGCGTCGGACACCAACGGCATTGTCGTCATCACGCAGATCGACCCGATGACGGTCATCTACTCCATCCCCGAAGACAGCCTGCCCAAGGTCATGCCGCGCCTGCAGTCCGGTGACAAGCTGCCGGTGGATGCCTGGGACCGCGCACAGACCACGGTGCTTGCACACGGCGTACTCATGACGGTGGACAACACCATCGACAACACCACGGGCACGGTCAAGCTGCGCGCGCAGTTCCCGAACCAGAACGCTGCGCTGTTCCCCAACCAGTTTGTGAACGTACGCATGCGCGTGGATACGTTGCACGACCAGGTGATCGTGCCGGGCGCCGCCATCCAGCGCGGCACGCAAGGCACGTTCGTCTACATCGTGGGCCAGGACAGCAACGTGACGCTGCGCGTGGTCAAGCTGGGCGTGACCGAAGGCGAGCGCGTCTCGATCACCTCTGGCCTGCAACCCGGCGAGCGCGTGGTCATTGACGGCGCCGACAAGCTGCGCGACGGCGCACCGGTGGAAGTGATCCAGCCCGGTGCGGCCAACGCGGCAAGCGCGCCCGCTGCGGGCCAGGGCCGCCAGGGTGGGCAGGGTCAACGCCACCACCGCGGCCAGGGTGGTGCATCCGCGCCTGCGGCAAGCGCGCCTGCCGCCAAGCAGTAAGCCGTGCCTCGCGCACTCGCCTGACGAAGTCTTCTGTTTGAGCTGGCATGAATCCCTCACGAATTTTCATCCTCCGGCCCGTGGCGACCACCCTGCTGATGGTCGCTATCCTGCTGTCGGGCCTGGTGGCGTACCGGATGCTGCCGCTCTCCGCGCTGCCTGAGGTCGACTACCCGACCATCCAGGTGACGACGCTGTACCCGGGCGCGAGCCCGGACGTGATGACGTCGGCCATCACCGCGCCATTGGAGCGGCAGTTCGGCCAGATGCCGGGTCTGAAGCAGATGACGTCATCCAGTTCGGGCGGCGCCTCGGTCATCACGCTGCAGTTTGATCTGTCGCTCTCGCTCGACATTGGTGAGCAGGAAGTGCAGGCGGCCATCAATGCGGCCGGCAACCTGCTGCCGACCGACCTGCCGATGCCACCGATCTACAGCAAGGTCAACCCGGCCGACGCGCCGATCCTGACGCTGGCGATCACCTCCAACACGATGCCGTTGCCCAAGCTGGAAGACCTGGTCGACACGCGCATCGCACAAAAGCTGTCGCAGCTGCCGGGTATCGGCCTGGTGAGCATCAGCGGCGGGCAACGGCCGGCGGTGCGCATCCAGGCCAACACGTCGGCACTGGCGGCGCTGGGGCTGTCGATTGACGACATCCGCACTTCCATCGGCACGGCTAACGTGAACGGCGCCAAGGGCAGCTTTGACGGCCCGATGCGCGCGTCCACGATTGATGCCAACGACCAGCTCAAGTCGGCCGCCGAGTACAGCAAGATGATCGTCGCCTACAAGAACGGCGCGCCCATCCGCCTGTCGGATGTGGCGCAGATCATCGACGGGGCCGAGAACAGCAAGCTGGCCGCCTGGGCCAACGCCACGCCCGCCATCATCCTGAACGTGCAGCGCCAGCCGGGCGCCAACGTGATCGAGGTCGTGGACCGCGCCAAGGCACTGCTGCCGCAGTTGAAGGACACCCTGCCCGGCAACGTGGACGTGGCCGTGCTGACCGACCGCACCACCACCATCCGCGCCTCCGTCACCGATGTGCAGCACGAGCTGATCCTGGCCGTGGCGCTGGTGGTGATGGTGATCTTCCTGTTCCTGCGCAATGTGCCGGCCACCTTGATTCCGGCCGCGGCAGTACCGCTGTCGCTGGTGGGCACCTTTGGCGTGATGTACATGGCCGGGTTCTCGATCAACAACCTGACGCTGATGGCGCTGACCATCGCCACCGGTTTCGTGGTGGATGACGCCATCGTCGTGATTGAGAACATCGCCCGCTACATTGAAGACGGCGATCCGCCCATGGAGGCCGCGCTCAAGGGCTCCAAGCAGATCGGCTTCACCATCATCTCGCTCACCTTCTCGCTGATTGCCGTGCTGATTCCGCTGCTGTTCATGGGCGACGTAGTCGGGCGGCTGTTCCGCGAGTTCGCTATCACGCTGGCGGTGTCGATTTTGATTTCGGCCGTGGTGTCGCTCACGCTCACGCCGATGATGTGCGCGCGCTTGCTCAAGCATATTCCCGAGGCTGAGCAGAGCCGCTTCTACCACGCCGCCGGTGCATTTTTCGACAACGTGATTGCGCACTACGGCCGCATGCTGCAGTGGGTGCTCGACCGCCAGAAGAGCACGCTGCTGGTGGCGATCGGTACGCTGGTGCTGACGGGCGTGCTGTATGTAGTAGTGCCCAAGGGCTTCTTCCCGGTGCAGGACACGGGCGTGATCCAGGGTATTTCGGATGCGTCGCAGTCGATCTCGTTCTCGGCCATGGCCGAGCGCCAGCAGAAGCTGGCCGAGGTAGTGCTGAAAGACCCGGCGGTGGAGAGCCTGTCGTCGTTCATTGGCGTGGATGGCACGAACACCACGCTCAACAGCGGCCGCATGCTGATCAACCTCAAGCCGAAGGACCAGCGCGACGCCGATGCGAGCGAGATCATCCAGCGCCTGCAGCCCGAGCTGGCCAAGGTGGCCGGTATCTCGCTGTACATGCAGCCGGTGCAGGATCTGACGATTGAAGACCGCGTCAGCCGCACGCAGTACCAGTTCACGGTGGAAGACCCGGACCCTGCCAACCTGTCGAAATGGGTGCCCAAGCTGGTCGAGCGCCTGAAGCAGACCCACGAGCTGCGCGACGTGGCAAGCGACCTGCAGGACAACGGCCTACGCGCCTATGTGCAGGTGGACCGCGACAAGGCAGCGGTGTACGGCATCACGATGGCGGCGGTCGATAGCGCGCTGTACAGCGCCTATGGCCAACGCCTGGTGTCGACCATCTTCACGCAGTCGAACCAGTACCGCGTGGTGCTGGAGAACGACCCCGGCATGCACGCCGGCCCGCAATCGCTGTATGACCTGCATGTGCCATCCAGCAACGGATCGCCCGTGCAACAGGTGCCACTGGGGGCCTTTGCCACGGTGATCGAGCAACCGGGCTCGCTGGTCATCAACCACCAGGGCCAGTTCCCGTCGGCCACCATCTCGTTCAACGTGGCGCCGGGTGCATCACTGGGCGCGGCGGTGGAGACCATCAAGGCCGTCGAGCAGGAAATCGGCCTGCCGCTCAGCATGGCAACCAGCTTCCAGGGCGCGGCCCTGGCATTCCAGGCTGCCCTGTCGAACCAGCTTTGGCTGATCCTGGCCGCCATCATCACGATGTACATCGTGCTGGGTGTGCTGTACGAAAGCACGATCCACCCGGTGACGATTCTGTCGACGTTGCCCTCGGCCGGCGTGGGTGCGCTGCTGTCCTTGCTGATTGCCGGCAAGGACATGGGCATCATCGGGATCATCGGGATCATCCTGCTGATCGGTATCGTCAAGAAGAACGCGATCATGATGATCGACTTCGCGCTGGAGGCCGAGCGCGAGCAAGGGATGAAGCCGCGCGACGCGATCTACCAGGCCTGTCTGCTGCGCTTCCGCCCGATTCTGATGACGACCATGGCAGCCCTGCTTGGCGCACTGCCGCTGATGCTCGGCTCGGGCGTGGGCTCGGAGCTGCGTCAGCCGCTGGGCATCACCATGGTGGGTGGCCTGCTGTTCAGCCAGGTGCTGACGCTGTTCACAACGCCGGTCATCTATCTGGCGTTTGACGGCCTGGGCGAGCGCCTGCGCGGTTGGCGTGAGCGCCGCGCTGGGCGCAATGCGCGCGGCGGCCACAACGCACCGGACGCCGATCAACCGGGCGGCCAGTCATGAACCTATCCGCCACCTTCATCGCGCGGCCGGTTGCCACGGCACTGCTGACCATTGGTGTGGCGCTGGCGGGCATGGCGGCATTCCGGTTGCTGCCGGTATCGCCGCTACCGCAGGTGGATTTTCCGACCATCTCGGTCAGTGCCTCGCTGCCCGGCGCCAGCCCCGAGACCATGGCCGCCACCGTGGCAACGCCGCTGGAACGTTCGCTCGGCCGCATCGCCGGCATTACGGAGATGACATCGTCCAGCTCGCTGGGCTCGTCACGCATCACGCTGCAGTTCGATCTTTCACGTGACATCGACGGCGCGGCGCGCGATGTGCAGGCCGCCATCAACGCGTCGCGCAGCCTGCTGCCGTCTGGTCTGCCGAGCAACCCGACGTACCGCAAGGTCAACCCGGCTGACGCGCCGATCATGATTCTCGGGATGACGTCAGACACCATGTCGCGCGGCGAGCTGTACGACGCGGCATCGAGCATCCTGGCGCAGAAGCTGTCGCAGATCTCGGGTGTGGGCCAGGTGACCATCGGCGGCGCGTCGCTGCCAGCGGTGCGTGTGGAGCTGAACCCGACGGC
The DNA here is from genome assembly GCF_008801405.1 of Ralstonia insidiosa. Lineage (NCBI taxonomy): Bacteria > Pseudomonadati > Pseudomonadota > Betaproteobacteria > Burkholderiales > Burkholderiaceae > Ralstonia > Ralstonia insidiosa. Next base: position 47,111 of record NZ_VZPV01000002.1, read on the forward strand.
ATTGAACAAGTACGGCATCTCGATGGAGACCGTGCGCACCATCATCACCTCCACCAACGCCAACCGGCCCAAGGGCATGGTGGAATCCGGCGATCGCGTGTGGACGATCTTTGCCAATGATCAGGCCAAGAAAGCTGCCGAATACAAGCCGCTGATCATCGCCTACAACAAAGGCGCCCCGGTACGGCTGTCCGACGTGGCAGAAGTCACCGATGGCGTGCAGGACATCCGCAACTACGGCTCGGCCAACGGCAAGGCCTCAGTGCTGCTGATCATCAGCCGGCAGCCGGGCGCCAACATCATCGACACCGTCGACGCCATCAACGAGACGCTGCCCTACCTGCGCAACACCATTCCCGCCCAGATCAACCTGGATGTGATGATGGACCGCACCCCCACCATCCGCGCTTCGCTCAAGGACGTGGAGCGCACGCTTGTGCTGTCCATTGCGCTGGTGATCATGGTGGTGTTTCTGTTCTTGCGTAACGTGCGGGCCACGCTCATCCCCAGTGTGGCCGTGCCGGTATCGCTCATCGGCACGTTCGGGGTGATGTACCTGTGCGGCTACAGCCTCGACAACCTGTCACTCATGGCGCTGACGGTGGCGACCGGCTTCGTGGTCGATGACGCCATCGTGGTGCTGGAGAACGTCTCGCGCCACATCGAAAACGGCATGCGGCCCATGCAGGCAGCGCTCAAAGGCGCACGCGAGGTCGGCTTCACGGTCGTGTCGATGAGCTTCTCGCTGATTGCCGTGTTCATTCCGCTGCTGCTGATGGGCGGCATTGTCGGCCGGCTGTTCCGCGAGTTTGCGGTCACGCTGTCGGTGGCCATTCTGGTGTCGCTGGTGGTCTCGCTCACCACCACACCGATGATGTGTGCACGGCTGCTCAAGCCCGCCAACGAAGAGGAATATGGCTGGTTCCACCGCAAGACCGAAGGCTTCTTCACCTTCCTGCTCGACCTCTACCGCAACTCGCTGGCCTGGGCGCTGCGCCATAGCTGGCTCACGCTGCTGATCCTGGCTGCCACCGTCTGCCTGAACGTCTACCTGTACATCATCGTGCCGAAGGGCTTCTTCCCGCAGCAGGACACGGGGCGCGTGATCGGGTTCATCCAGGCTGACCAGGCGATCTCGTTCCAGGCAATGCGCACCAAGCTGACGGACTTCATCACCATCGTCCGGCAAGACCCTGCCGTGGAGAACGTGGTGGGCTTCACGGGCGGCAGCCAGCGCAACACCGGGCAGATGTTCCTGCAGCTCAAGCCGCTGGCCGAGCGCAAGTTGTCGGCCGATCAGGTCATCAACCGGTTGCGCGGCAAGCTTGCGCAGGAGCCCGGTGCCACGCTGTTCCTGCAGTCGGTGCAGGACATTCGCGTGGGTGGCCGCGCCAGCAATGCGCAATACCAGTACACGCTGCAAGCCGATGACCTGGACGAACTGCGCACCTGGGATCCGAAGATCAAGCAGGCGCTCATGCAGGCCAAGTCGCTGACGGACGTCAACACCGATACGCAGGACAAGGGCCTGCAGACCACGCTCGTGATCGACCGCGACAAGGCCAAGGCGCTCGGCATCAATCCGGCCGATATCGACAACGCGCTGAACGACGCGTTCGGTCAGCGCCAGGTGTCCACCATCTACAACCCGCTCAACCAGTACCGGGTGGTGATGGAAGCCGCGCCGCAGTACTGGCAAAACCCCGAGGGCCTGCGCGACATCTACGTCATCACGTCGTCCGGTGCGCAGGTGCCGCTGTCCACCTTCTCGCACTACGAGCCGACCAACACGGCGCTGGCGGTCAACCACCAAGGGCAGTTTGCGGCCAGCACGATCTCGTTCAACCTGGCACCCGGGGCGTCACTGTCCACCGCCACGCAGGAGATCCAGGACACGATGAACCGCATCGGCGTGCCGTCCTCCGTGCACGGCAGTTTCCAGGGCACCGCCAAGGCGTTTCAGGATTCGCTCTCCAGCCAGCCGGTGCTGATCCTGTTTGCGCTGATCACCATCTATATCGTGCTGGGCATTCTGTACGAGAGCTACGTGCACCCGATCACGATCCTGTCGACGCTGCCGTCAGCGGGCGTGGGGGCGCTGCTGGCACTGATCATTACCGATACGGACTTTTCGATCATCGCGCTGATCGGCGTGATCCTGCTGATTGGCATCGTCAAGAAGAACGCGATCATGATGATCGACTTTGCGCTGGAGGCTGAGCGCAGCCAGGGCATGAGCCCGGCGGATGCGATCTTCCACGCCTGCGTGCTGCGCTTCCGGCCAATTCTGATGACGACGATGGCCGCACTGCTGGGCGCCCTGCCCCTCGCGCTCGGCCGCGGCGACGGTGCCGAACTGCGCACGCCGCTGGGTATCTCCATCGTCGGCGGCCTGCTGGTCAGCCAGATCCTGACGCTCTACACCACGCCGGTGGTCTACCTGGCGCTGGACCGCCTGCGCCTGCGCCGCGCCGGCCGCACGAAAGACACACCGTTGCCCTCTTTGGGTTCGCAAGGAAGCTCGACATGATGAAAAGAGGCCATCAAGCCCACCGCACACCCCGCCTGCTGCCGCGCACGTTGCTGAGCGCGACGGCGCTGGCTGCCTGCGCACTGCTGAGCGCCTGCGCGGTCGGCCCCGACTACAAGCGCCCCGACACCGAGGTGCCGCAGCAGTACAAGGAAGCCGGCGACTGGAAGGTCGCCAACCCGAGCGACGCCATTGCCCGCGGCAAGTGGTGGGAGATCTTCAACGACCCGCAACTGAACGCGCTGGAAGAACAGGTGGCCGCGGCCAACCAGAACATCGCGGTGGCGGATGCACAATACCGCCAGGCGCAGGCGCTGGTGCAATCGGCGCAGGCATCGTTCTTCCCGACCTTGGGCGCAAGTGCCTCGGCCACGCGCAGCCGCTCGGTGCGCACCACCGTCAACCCGGACGGCAGCCTGTCGGTCGGCAACCCAAGCCTGCAGAACTCACAAAGCCTGTCGCTCAACGCAAGCTGGGAGCTGGACCTGTGGGGCAGCATCCGCCGCAACGTTGAATCCAACAAGGCCAGCGCGCAAGCCAGCGCGGGAGACCTGTCCGCCGCCCTGCTCTCGGCACAGGCAACGCTGGCGCAGGATTATTTTCAATTGCGGGTCACGGATACGCAGAAGGCGGTCCTACAGCGCACGGTGGCCGACTATGCGCGTTTCCTGAAGCTCACGGAAAACCAGTACGCCGTGGGCGTGGCGCAGCGCTCTGACGTGCTGACCGCGCAAACGCAGCTCAAGCAGGCGCAAGCGCTGCTCCTGGACACCGAAGTCACACGCGCCCAGCTCGAACATGCGATTGCGGTGCTGATCGGCAAGCCGCCGGCAGCGTTTTCGCTGGCGCCGTCAAAGGCGACCAACGTGTATGAACTGCCGGCGCTGCCGGCGATTCCGCTGGAGATTCCGTCTGCCGTGCTGGAGCGCCGCCCCGACGTGGCCGCTGCCGAGCGCCGCATGGCCGCCGCCAACGCGCAAATCGGCGTCGCCAAGGCGGCCTTCTTCCCGACCCTCACGCTGGGTGCTTCGACTGGCCTTGCGGCCAACACGCTCACGCACCTGGCGACGCTGCCCAGCCGCATCTGGTCGATCGGCCCGACATTGGCCGCGACGCTGTTCGATGGTGGTGCACGATCGGCCGCCCTGGATAAGGCGGGTGCTGCCTATGACGGCTCGGTGGCTACGTACCGCCAAACCGTGCTCGGCGCTTTCCAGGACGTTGAAGACAACCTGGCAGCCCTGCGCTGGCAGACCAAGGAATTCGACGTGCAAGCCGATGCGGTCAAGGCCGCGCAAGAGGCCGCGCAGCTCTATCTCAACCGTTACCGCGCGGGCACCGTCAGCTTCCTCGACGTGATCACCGCGCAAGGGACTGCCTACAACGCCGAGCGCACGCTGCTTACCCTGCAGGGCAAGCAGTATTCGGCGGCGGTGCTGCTGGTCAAGGCACTGGGCGGCGGCTGGCACGGCGAGGTGCCAGTCGTCGGCCAAGCCGCGCTGCAGCCGGCTTCCGCACCCACTGCGCAATAACCCCACGCCCTCCCCCGGTGTTGCCGGCGACTGACATTTCGTCGCCGGCAACACTGCCTTGTGCATAGGCGGCCGCACGCGGTGCGGTCATTCGCCCTATAATCGACGGAATTTTTCGGCCTAGTCTGATTGCCTCGGGCGCGCACATTGCGTCAACCACGTCGCCGTCTCGGCTATCCGTTTATCTGCCGCCATGTCCGCTGCGCGCGTGGCCGGCCGCTGCCGTTGCCGTAATCGCGCGCTGCACAACTGCTTCTGCCGCTCTCTCTGATGACCCGATCGACACTTCCCCGCTCCGCCAAGCTGATGGCTGCCGCACTTGGCGCCGCATCGCTGTTCGCCGCCCTGCCCGCCCAGGCCGATCCGTCCGTGCGCGTCATCTACGGCAAGGACAATCGCCATGGCATCGAGAAGTACGGCGTGGATCTGGATTTCGATTCGGGCTTCCACTGGGGCAACCCGGAAGGCTGGTTCGTGAACCTGGACTGGGAAGTGGCACTGGGCCAATGGCGTTCGACGAAGGGCACCAACCGTCAGAACCTGACTGAATTTGGCGTGACGCCGCTGTTCCGCATTGAAAAGCGTGGCAGCTCCTGGGTGCCGTTCATCGAGGCTGGCGTCGGCCCGCGTCTGCTGTCGCACACCCGCACGTCGGACGAGCACAACTTCAGCACGGCCTTCCAGTTCTCCGACATGATCGGCGTGGGCGTGGCCTTCGGCAGCAAGCAGCAATTCCAGGTCGGCTACCGCTTCGAGCACCTCTCGAACGCGTCGATCAAGCGCCCGAACCCGGGTACAGACCTGAACGAGCTGTACCTGCGCTACACGTTCTGAGTGGTGTGAGCGGGCTTATGCCCGCCCCGGCACTTGGTGAAAGCGGCCTGCCCTTGCGGCGGGCCGTTTTGTTTTTGCGCGCTGGATTGACGGCAGATCAGCGCGCGTCAGCTTCGCCGTCGAGATCGTGGTCGCGGTCGCGCGATCGCATGCCCATCAAGCGCTCGTAGTTGAGCGAGGCATGGAAGCCAAAACCGTTACCGCCGGCACGCTTGACCTCGTACATGGCGGCGTCGGCATTGCGGATCAGCGTGTGGGCGTCGTGGCCGTCGGCTGGGTACAGCGCCACACCGGCACTCACGCCCATCGACAGCACATGGCCTTCCACGCGGAACGGCGCCTGCAGTTCATTGATCAGGCGCTCGAGCGTCTGCTCCACATCGTCGCGCGTGGCGCAATGCGTGAGGATGGCGACAAACTCGTCGCCACCCAGTCGGGCAACCGTGTCGGACGCACGCAAGCCGCTGCGCAAGCGCATGGCGGTGGCCTTGAGAACGAGGTCGCCCACGCCGTGACCATACTCGTCGTTAACGGGCTTGAAGCGATCCAGGTCGATAAAGACAACGGCCACCTGGCCGCGCGCACGACGTGCCGCTTGAATGGCGACAAACAACCGGTCGCGCAACAGGCGTGCGTTGGGCAAATCGGTCAACGGATCATGCAGCGCAAGGTGATGCGCCTGGTCAAGCATGGCACGGCGCTTGGTCACGTCGAGCAGCGTGCCGCTCACGCGCGTGGCCATGCCGCGTGCGTCGCGCTCGGTCACCCGGCCGCGCGCGGCAATCCAGATCCACTGCCCGTGGCTTCCGCGCATGCGCTGCTCAACCTCAAAGCTCTCGACATCACCGCGCAGATGACGATAGATGCGCCGAGCACTCAGCGCGGCATCCTGCGGATGCACCATGGAGAACCATGCGTCGGGATCGTTGGGCAGATCCTCGGGATCGTAGCCGAGCATGTCAGCCGTGCGGCGGTTGAAGGACACGTGCCGCGCCCGCGTCGACCAATCGAAGGTGCCAAGGCCGGCGCCATCGAGCACATAAGACAGGCGCTGCTCCGAAGCACGCAATGACTCGAGCGCCAGGCGCCGCGCAGTCACGTCCTGCACCTGCACGATGAGATGCTTGCCTGTGCTCGCACCGCTGTCCTCGTGTGCGAGCGCAAGATCGGCCTGTACCCACACGGTACTGCCGTCCTGGCGCACGAAGCGGGTTTCCATCGACAGCGCTTCGCGCTGGCCGGAGAGCAGCGCTTCAACGCTATCGCGCGCGCGCTCGGTGTGATCGGGGTGGCAGAGATCGAACAGACCGCGCGTGCGCAGCGTCTGCGCCTCATGGCCTGTCAGCGCGCACAGCGCACGGTTCACGTCGAGGAAGCGACCCTCCGGCGCGCACAGGCCAATCCCTATCGGCGAATGTTCGATCGCAGCCTTGTACAAGTGGTGGTCCTCAAGCATGGCGATGCATTTTCGCGAATGCGGCAGTCCGGGGGTGGCTGATGTGATAACGGCCGTCCCGCCCCAGAGTGCTCAACAACGCATGCATTGCGTCGGGCGGGTGCGGTGGCGGCCGGCGTGATCCCCGTAACCGGTCTCGTGGTCTGCAACGCCGGCGGTGGCTGGCAGACCGGTCCGCGCGCATTGCGTGCGCGCGAATCGAGGCGGACTATAGAAGCCGCTGGTTAACGGGGCAATCCCTTCCCGCGAGGGGACATGGACCATGCGCTCACTCTGGCCCCCTCGTACTCGAAGTCGACGCGAAGGAAACGCGCCCCGCGTCATTCCCGTCAGCGTTTGTCGCTGTCGTTTGTCGACAGCCGCCCGGCGACGCCGGACATCCGACAACTGTACACCCGGGGCCTGTCGCAGAGCAGCTAACCGTTTGGTTAGGTCGAAAGGATGCCACGCGCGCCGCAATCGTTTGCCTGATATACGCGCAGGCTTCTCCACATTGTGGATGTCTCCACTTGCAGACAAGCCTTAGGCGATCATCCAGAAGAACGAGGTCGCGCAAAAAGGGAGCGCACTCCATTACTATTCTTGAAGATCGCTTCGGGGGGCGAGTGAACACGGCGAGCCGATGCGCGTCCAGACGGCGTGCGCGGCAAGTGGGAGGTTGTATGGAATTGAGTTTTGTCGCCCCCGGCACGCAAACGCACCGCTACGCCTTGAAGCTGGCGGGCCTGCCCGAAGGGTCTGAAGGCACCGAGCCCATCGATCCGGTCTGGATCGACGATGCCCTCACCGCGGCCGTGCGTGTATTTGACGCACACCGCGTGCACTTTGCCGATGCGTACTTCGCCTATCGTGCGCGCGATGCGGCGCAGCACCCCGCACATGCAGCGGACGTCGCTCAACCCACACGCGTTGCTGGCGATCTGCACGATGCCACACCGCTGCTTGCGGATACGTTTGCCATTGCGCAGCTTGCCGCACTTGTCTCGCTAGAGGCCGCGGGCGTAGCCGACATCATCGATGTGCATCTCGTGGTCGAGCGCCTGCGCGACGATGGCCCAACGCCACCCGCCGACAGCATCGGCGAAGTCACATTCACCACCGACAGCCTCCCGAGCCTACGCAGCGTCGCCAGGCGGCACTGATGACGGTGACGGCCGGGGCGACCTGCCCACGGCCGCGGCATCCCGAAAGGTCCGGTGTCGGTGCACCAGAAAATTGACGACGGTGGTGACGGCCGAGGCAAACATCTGCGCCATGAGAGACTACGGCCCGCGTGCCAAGCCGATTGCCATGATGGTGGCATTGCGCCCCAGTGCCAGAAACACCACCACGCCAAGTCGCAACATCGCGCACGCTGCCCCAGCGACTGACGACTGACGCCCGCCAGGGCGACACCCCCATCTGCACGAGTCTGCGCCGAATCGTGGCAACGATGCGCACAACGCCTGCACCCACTCGCCCCGAAAGCGACGCCAAGTGCGCTTTGCGCTTAAAGTTGCGTGACATTTGGCCGTATAAAGTCGTGGGACCCGCGCGGGTGCGGGTGCGCCATTGCCATGCTTGAACTTCAACCTCTCGACATTCCGCTTGCAATCCCCCTGCCGTGGCCGATGCTGGACGCCGACGGGCAACTGCTCGTACCCAAAGGCGACGTCATCCACTCACCGGAGGAGATCGACCTGCTGTTCACGCTGCATCGTCCGCATCGTCAGGCGGATGGCTCGCCGCAGCCGGCGCCCGCTTTTGCCAACACGCAGTTCCCGAACTCGCTGTTCCCCGACATGGGAGGTGAGGACCCCGACGGAGAGCGCAACATCGCCATGGAGCTGCTGGGCCTGCGCCCAGGTGGCATGCTCACCGTACGCCTGACAGCAGGCGCTGGGCAAAGCAAGGGCGCGGCGCGCGTGATGGGCTACAGCCCGCAGCGCCACCTGCTCATCACCATGCCGACCGACAGCGGCCGCGCAGTCATGCCCGTCAAGGACGAACTGCTGGAGATCCACGCGTTCTCGGGCGAGGGCATCGCCAGTTTCGAATGCACGGTGATGGCGGTGTGCCGCATCCCCTTTGAATACGTCGTGCTGTCACCGCCGCGGCGGATCAAGAACCGCACGTTGCGCAAATCGCTGCGCGTACGCACCAACGTGGTCGGCAAGATGCTGGTGAGCGGCGAGCCGCCGCGCATGATTCATATCTCCGATATCAGCACGACAGGGGCGTCATTCCGCTCTGCACATCGGCTGGAAGTCAGCGGTGCGCCAGCGCGCCTGCGATTTCGGGTGAAGACGCGCGACTACCATTCAGAGCTGGTGGCCGCAACACTCATTCGCAGCGAGAAGCCCGCCGATTTGCCCAACACCTATCAATACGGCGTGGAATTCATCGAGTTGGTCGCGGCGCAAAAAATGCTGTTGCAGTGCTTCATCTACGAGCAATTGCTGTGGGGTGGTCAGCGCATGGTGTAAGCCGGGCGCATGCCTGCCGCGACAGCGAAAACGCGCGCCCAAGAAAGCAGCAAGACGGATGTCAATTTCACTTTTATCTGAATTAATTAACGCTAAATTTATAAAAACGGCGCATGTGATTCCTGCGAAAACCTACCGGGAGTCGGCCACCCGCGCCGGGTTTGGGCTTATGATGCCCAACGGTTTGCCGTAACAACGTTGCACAATTGACGGCATGGGCAAACCCGTGCATTTCCGTTTCAAAGGCATTTGCAAGACGATCCCTATTTATGAGTCGCGCAACATCTGTCGCGCCATCGGGTCTGGATCCCACCTCCGAGTTGCCGGACCGAGAGCGATTCGTCCAACTGTTGGCAGCGATGCCACACGCCGCACGGCCCAACGCCGCGCCTGCGAGCGGCGCATTGCTGCTGATTGGACTGGATCATTTTGCCGAGGCGACCAACACGCTGGGGCCCCTTGCGGCACGCGCGGTCATCGTTGAATGTGCGGCGCGTCTCAAGGCGCTGTGCACGCCCGATACCGATGGCAACGCCCCGATCGTCGGGCGCGTGGGCCACGAAACCTTTGCCATTGCCTCGGCTGAATTTGCCTCCGCGCAAGCCGTACACGATCTCGCACGACGTATCTCCGCAGCGCTCACGCGGCCGTTCATTGCGCAAGGGTACGAGCTGGTCTGCTCGTGCAGCATCGGCATGACGCTGTTCGAGAGCACACCCACGGACGCCGCACGGCTGATCGAGCAGGCAGACCGCGCGCTCTATCACGTGCAGCACGGCGGCGAGCAAAGCCCCGCACTGTACGCTCCTGCCGCAATGCCGCCGCGTGCCGACGGCGCAGCTGCGACAGACCAGACAACCGACCCCGCCGCCGAACATCCGCGCCTGGCGGCGCAGCTACGCCACGCGTTGGCACGCCGCCAGTTCAGCCTGAACCTGCAACCGCAGTTGAGCCTGGCCGATGGCAGGATCGTCGGCTACGAATTTCTCCTGCGCTGGATATCACCTGAACTGGGCGGCGTGGCGCCGGCCGATTTCCTGCCGATCCTGGAGCAGACCGGTGACATCCGCGAGGTCGGCCGCTGGGTGCTCGACAATGCCGCGCAGATGCTCGCCGGCTTGCAACGCGAAGAATCCGAGCGGTCAGGTCGTGGTGGCCAGCGGCATCAGTCCAGCGTGCATGCGGCGGTCAACCTGTCGGTGGCGCAATTGCTTGACCCGCAGTTGAGCAACATCGTGCTCGACATTGCTGCACGCCATGCGGTGCCAACGACACGGCTGGTGTTCGAGGTGTCGGAGCACACGCTGCTGCGTGTCAACGGCGCAGCGCGTCAGGCCATCGACGCGCTACATGCGTGCGGTGCGCGCGTGGCCGTGGAAGACTTTGGGGCGACGGCACACAGCCTGGCGTGCCTGGAAACCTTCCGCCCCGATCAGGTCAAGCTCGACCGGGGCGTCGTCAGTGCGGTGGCCGATGCCCACCACGATGGCGCGTTGCAAGAGCTTGTAGCTGCCGCCCATGCTGCCGGTGTGCCCGTTACCGCCACACGCGTGGAAACGGCGGCGCAGCTCCAAGCGCTGCGTGCCTGCCGTTGCGACGTGCTCCAGGGCTACCTGCTGTCACAACCGTTTCCTGCACGCTGGATCGACGATACGCAAGGTGTGATTGCCGAGCGCGCGCGCGATCTGATGCCTTAAGGCGTATTAAGGCACCACCGCAAAAACAAACGCCCTTCCGCGCAAACGGAAGGGCGTTGTTGTTGAAGGCTGAAGCGCACCGTTGAGGCGCGCGGCATTCAAGCGTGGTTCGTGCGGAAGACCGCAACGGCGCTGCGCAGCGCCTCCGCCTGCTCCTCCAGCGACTCTGCAGCGGCAGCCGCCTGCTCCACAAGCGCAGCGTTCTGCTGGGTCACCTGATCCATCTGCGTGACAGCCTGGTTGACCTGTTCGATGCCGCTGCTCTGCTCTTCCGATGCGGAAGAAATCTCGCCCATGATGTCCGTCACGCGCTTGACGGCCACCACCACTTCCTCGATCACCGTGCCGGCCTCGGCCACCAGGGTCGAACCGTTTTGCACGCGGCCAACCGAGTCGCCGATCAACTCCTTGATCTCCTTGGCCGCCGTGGCGCTGCGCTGCGCGAGGCTGCGCACTTCGCCGGCCACCACGGCAAATCCACGGCCCTGCTCGCCGGCGCGGGCGGCTTCCACTGCCGCGTTCAGCGCCAGGATGTTGGTCTGGAAGGCGATGCCCTCGATCACGCCAATGATGTCGGCAATCTTCTTGCTGCTGTCGTTGATGCCCGTCATTGTCTCGATGACGCGGCCCACCACCTCACCACCCTTGACGGCGATGTCCGACGCATTGACTGCTAGCGTGCTGGCCTGACGGGCGTTGTCGGCGTTCTGCTTCACGATGCTGGTCAGCTCTTCCATGCTGGAGGCGGTTTCCTCCAGCGAGCTGGCCTGCTGCTCCGTGCGCTGCGACAGGTCCGCATTGCCGGCGGCGATCTGCTTGGTGGCGCTGGCAATCGAGTCCGAGCCCGTGCGCACCTGGCCGATGATCTGTTGCAGACTCGTCTGCATCGAGGCAACGGCATGCATAAGGCGCGCGGTTTCATCGCGACGGCCGGCAGAAGTCTGCCCTTCCATGCGCGTGGCCAGGTCACCCGAGGCCATGCGCTCGAACACCTGGATGGCACGCTCCAGCGGACGCACCACAGTGCGGCCCAGCACACTACGCGCCACCACCGACAGCACCAGGGCTGCAGCCAGCAGGCCCCCCGCAATCCAGATGCTCATGGTGTAGCGCGACTGCGAGTTGTCAAAGCGCGTCTTGCCGTACTTGAAGCGCGCCCCAACCAGCGGCCCCAGCGCCGTGTCGTAGTCGACAAACAGCTTCGGTACCTGGGTCGTATTCAGCTCGCGGTAGGTCGTCAGGTCGCTGCGCTCGAGCGCCGCAATGGCGGGCTCCAACGCCGTCTTCACGAACTTGGTGCGCGCGGCGTCGGCGGCTTGCAACTGGGCGCGATCGGCGTCGGGAATCGGCAACTTCATGAACTCGGCCCACGCGTCGTTGGCCGTGTTGACCATCGTGTGCGCATCGGCCAGCAGCTTTTTCAGCTCTTCCGGCGACGACACCGAATCAAAATTGGTCAGGTGAATGCGTGCCCACAGCAGGTTGATGGTGTCCTTGGCCAACAGGTCGAGCCCCTTGGCGTCTTCCAGGTACACGGCACGCAGGTCGTCATTCGTCGCCCGGCCGGTGGAGATGCCCGCAAACCCCACCACCGCGATCATCACGGCAAACACCGCAACCAGCATCGTCAATCGCGTCCGAATGCTCGTATCCATCCACTTCCACATATGTATTCCCCCGTATGGTTGGCCGTCAGGCGCTGTCTTGTGCTCTTTTTTCCGGCTTCGAAACACCGGTTATCTGGCACCCGTTTCACTCCTGAAATGTCCTAACGGCAGGGGGCGGCGGAAGTAGAGACCTTCCCCACGAATGTCCGGGATACGCCGCAAGTGATACGAAAGACTGTCAAAAAGATGCGCCTGACGCACCCTCCGTGTGCGGGGTGGCACTAAAATGCGGGTTGCTCCACCGGATGGGTGGGCAATCACTGGAAACCGTGCAGGATTGCGCGGTAGGCCGCACTACTCACAAGGGGATCAAGATGAAGAAACTGATTGCACTGGTGGCCCTGGGCTGCGCTTTCCTGGCCGGTTGCAACACGATGGCTGGCGTGGGCAAGGACATCCAGTCGGGTGGCCAGAAGCTGGAAAGCGCTGCCGACAACACCAAGCAGAAGATGTAATGCAGGATTGGCCGGGGCGATTACCCAGCCAGACTTGAAAGATGCTGCAAAAAAGCGCCACACATCGTGGCGCTTTTTTTGCGCCCTACACGCTGCCTACAGCAGTTCTTCCGGCGTGAACGGCGCGAGCATCTGAATCCACATGCGCCGGCCCAGGCTCACGTCCGGCTCGTGGTCGGTCACGATCTCCTGGTCGTTCTCGTAGGTGGTCCAGCGCAGGCGGCCATCCACCTGGGTCACGTGGTAGGCGCTACTTCGGGTCGCCGCGTCGAACAACCGCGCCACCGCCTGCGACAGGACCGGGCTATGGATGATCAGCCCCGTTTCCGTATTGAGCCCGACCGAACGCGGGTCCACGTTCATCGACCCCACAAAGAGCGTACTGCGGTCAACAATGACCGACTTCACGTGCAAGCTCGCCTGCGACGATCGGAACGTGCCGAACATCTTCGGTCGATCACCCAGCGTCGGACGCAATTCATAAAGCTCGACACCATCGTCCAACAACGCACTGCGGTATTTGGCGTAGCCGACGTGCACGATGGGCGCGTCGGTCGCGGCCAGCGAGTTGGTCAGCACGCGCAAGTGCACGCCGCGCTCCTGCAGGCCCTTGGCCACCGCCATGCCACGCACACCCGGCACGAAATACGGCGAGATCAGGATCACCTCGCGCTGGGCCTGGTCAACCTCGTGCATTAGGGTTCGGGCGACGCGCTCCTCGCCGGCGGTAACGTCTTCGCCGGACACCTTGACCGGGCGATCGACCGTCACCCTTGCCGGTGCCCATTCGAGTCGTAGGCGGTTGCGGGCAATCTGATCCGCCAGGAACCAGTCGCGTGTGGCCGGGCGCAAGGGCAATGCGTCCGTCTGCGCCGGTGGCTGACCCGCCAGCGTGGAGACAGGCCCCTGCGGGCCGGGTGCGGCATCCATGTCGATGGGCTGTGTGGGCACCTCAATGTGTTGTGGCGGCGCGGCGGGCTGATCCGGCATCGTCACCGGCGGTGGATAGTTGCCTTCTTTCGGCTCGGGCGGGTGTGCAGTGCTCGGTTCGGGCGCCAGCGCCTCTACGGGATAGGCGAATTCGCTGTTCCAGTACGCATCAAACGCGGCCGACAATTGCCGCACCGCTGGCCCGGCTGCCAGCACATCCAGGTCGACGAAATTGGTGGTCTGGTCCTGCGTGAAATACTCCGCGCCAAGGTTACGGCCGCCCGTGACGGCCAACGCGTTGTCGGCGATGAACGCCTTGTTGTGCATGCGCCGGTTGACGCGGCGGAACTCGGCCACGCCGCTCAGGTAGCGCGTCAGGTTCGACATGCGGCCGCCCGGAAACGGGTTGAACAGCCGCACATCGATGTTCTTGTGCGACGAAAACTTGAGGAAGGCGAGGTCGCGCCCATCGCTGTGGAGGTCATCGACCAGCATGCGCACACGCACACCGCGCTCGGCGGCCGCCCGCACGTGGCGCATCAGCTCGCGCACGGCGTTGTCGCTCGCGATGATGAAGTACTGCAGATCCAGCGTGCGCTCTGCACGGTCAGCCAGCGTGAGCAAGGTGGCATAGGCTTCCTCCCCGGAGGGGATCAGCCGGAAGCCGGACACATCCGCCGACGGCGCCGCAGCCTGCGCCAGACGCCCGAGCGTGGTGGCCGATTCGGCATTGGGCAGCGCGTTGCTGACGGGCCGATCGACATGCTCAGGCAGGCTGGCGCAGCCCGCCAGCCACAGCGCAGCCACCCACGCAAACAAAGCCAGCCACGCGCGGCGAGTCGTGCACGATGGAATCTGCGGGGGCCCTTGCATGTTCGATGGTGTTCTTTTGCTACCGTTGGTCGACAAGACGGCCTCTGCACATCAGCATGCGGCGTGCCACGCCCGCGTGCCTGGTGAGCCTACGCCAGCCATACGGCGCCACTGTATCCGTGTTTGTCCGACGCCACCCGGGGCATGTCAAAATGCGCACATCGTCGTGTGCCGGGCCGAGCCTTCTTCTCCCACCTCAATGCCGACCAGTACCACCGCGTTTTTTGCCACATTCCTCTTCCTCGTCCACAGCGTGGGCGTGCTCGCGGCCATCCATGCGGTGCTCACCGTGCGCACCTCGCAGGGGGCCATCGCCTGGGCGATCTCGCTGGTCACGCTGCCTGAGTTCACGCTGATCCCCTACTTGATCTTCGGGCGCAGCACCTTTGCCGGCTACGTGGATGCCCGCCGCTTCCACAATGCCCGCCTGCGTGAGATCACCCTCTCGGACGATTGGCGCAGCCTGCGCGACCATGAATCCAGTGTGGTCGAGCCGCAGCACGCCAGCATGCAGGCCCTACCGCGCCTGACCGGCATGCCTTGCCTGTCGCGCAACCGCGTGCGCCTGCTGGTGAACGGCGCCGAAACCTTCGAGGCCATCTTTGCCGCCATGGCCCAGGCGCGCCGCGTGCTGATCGTGCAGTTCTTCATCGTGCATGACGACACGCTTGGCCGCCGTCTGGCGGAGCTGATGCTCGAGCGCGCCCGCGCCGGCGTGCGCGTGTACTTCCTGTTCGACAGCATCGGCTGCCATGCCCTGCCCCGCCACTACGTGCAGCGCCTGATCGAGGGCGGCATCCATGCCAAGCCATTTGCCACGCACGGGGGCTTCGTCAACCGCTTCCAGCTCAACTTCCGCAATCACCGCAAGCTGGTGGTGGTGGATGGCGAGCGCGCCTATGTGGGGGGGCACAACGTCGGCAACGAGTACCTGGGCGAAAAGCCGCCACTCTCGCCGTGGCGCGATACCCATATCGAGATCGTTGGAGCGGCGGTGATGGACCTGCAGCTCACCTTTGCCGAAGACTGGTATTGGGCCGCGAAGGAAGTGCCGCAACTGATCGTGCCCGAACAGCGTCCGGTGGAAGACATGGTCTGCCAGGTGGTCGCCAGCGGCCCGGCCGACAAGCAGGAGACCTGCTCTCTGTTCTTCATGGAGGCCATCCAGTCGGCGCGCAAGCGGCTGTGGATCACCACACCGTATTTCATTCCCGATGAGGCCGTGTTTGCCGCGCTGCGTCTGGCCGTGCTGCGCGGGGTGGATGTGCGCATCCTAATCCCCTCGCGGCCAGACCACCGCGTGGTGTTCCTGGCCTCGACGCTGTACGCACACCAGGCCATCCGCGCGGGCGTGAAAATCTACCGCTACCTGCCCGGCTTCCTGCACCAGAAAGTCGTGCTGATCGACGACGACGCGGCCGCCGTGGGCAGTGCCAACCTGGACAACCGCTCGTTCCGCCTGAATTTCGAGGTGATGGTCATGACCGCCGACCGCCGCTTCGCCAGCGACGTTGCACACATGCTCGACGCTGATTTTGCCGAAGCCACCCGCATCGGCCGTGACGAATACGAGCGCGCCCACCCGATGCGCCGCGTGATCATGCACGTCGCCAAGCTGTTCGCGCCGATCCTGTAGTCGCGCTTCGAATTCACCCGCAAGAAGCGGAGCGCCACAACGCAGCGCCCTCCCTAACCTGAAGCCCAGCACTTTCAGGACTAGGAGACGTGCGATGCCCGCCCCCCTTGATTCATCGATCGACCGCCTAACTGCCGGCTTCAACCGGCTGGCGGGTTCCAACCTCGCCGCGCAATCCGCCGAGCAGATCGCGCTGGCCGCCATGCCGATGGTGGCGGTGCTCACCCTGCATGCCGATGCCAGTACAGCGAGCTGGCTGCAGGTGGCGCTCACGCTGCCGTTCGTGCTGTTTGCCATTCCCATCGGCATGCTGGCGGACCGTTGGCCCAAACGCACGTTGATGGCCGGGGCAGAAGCGGTGCGTGCAGCGGCACTGTTCGGGGTGGCAGGGTTGCTGCTCGCTGGCCAACTGAGTCTGACGGCGCTGGTGGTGCTGGGCTTTGTGGCAGTCTGCGGCACGGTGGTGTTCAGTGTGGCGGCACCGGCGTTGGTGCCATCGCTCGTGCCACCGGCGATGCTCTCGCGTGCCAACGGGCGCATCGAACTGGCGCGCACCGTGGCGTTTGCCTGTGGCCCGGCCATCGGTGGCGCGCTGATCGGCTGGACCGGTGCCATGACGGCCTTCGTGCTGGCCGCTGCGCTATCCGTTGGTGCAGTGGCGCTGCTGACGGGCGTACCCTCACCCGCAGCTGCAGCTGCAGCACGGCATGCGACGCATCCGCTGCGCGACATCGCCGAGGGTGCGCGCTTCGTGTTCCGTCACCCGCTGCTGCGGCCGGTGTTCATCACGCAGTGTCTCTTCACGATGTCCTTTTTCATGGTGCTCGCCGTATTCGTGCCGTATGCGGCGCACCGGCTTGGGCTGTCGGCGCAGGCCATCGGGCTCACGCTCGGGATGTACGGTGCGGGCATGGTGATTGGCGCACTGTTCGCTGCACGCATCCTGGCGCGCTGGCGCTTTGGCCATGTAGTGGCAACCGGCCCGGTGTGCGGGCTGGCCGGCGGTGCGTTGCTGGCAGCGACGCTCTGGCAGCCGTGGCCGGCGCTCGCCCATGCGGGGTTCTTCATGCTGGGGTGTGGGCCGATCCTGTGGGTGGTCAGCACGACCACGCTGCGCCAGACGGTCACACCGCCCGCGCTATTGGCACGCGTGTCGGCGGTGAACGTGATGTCGTACGGTGCACGGCCGGTGGGTGCTGCATTGGCGGCATGGCTGGCGGCGCAGGCGGGTATGGGTGCGTGCCTGCTGATGGCGCTGGCCGGCTTTGCGCTGCAGTTGTTGTGCATTCTCCAGTCGCCAGCAGTCCGGCTCGCGCGTCAGCCGAGCCCGGATGACGCCGATGCCGCGCTCAACCCAGCCTGACGCTATGGCGTCTGCGCATCGCGCCATGCACGCGGCGTCATGCCGAAGTGGGCGACGAACCAGCGCGTGAATGATGCCTGCCGCGTGTACCCCAGCAGCGCCGCCACGCGGCCGATCCGGTAACTCGGGTTGGCCATGTAGCGGACGGCCAGGTTGTGGCGCACCTCCTCCACCAGTTCGGAGAACGTGGCGCCGGCAGACTCCAACTGCCGCTGCAAGGTGCGTGCGCTCAGGTGAAGGTGCTCGGCCACCTGCTCCACCGAGGCACGCTCCAGCGGCAACAGCAGATACACCGCGCGCCGCACTTCCTGCACCACCGCATCCGGCCCCGACACGTTGAGCGGCTCGGCCAGGCTTTCTGCATAACGCACGAGTGCCGGGTCGGCGGCTGGGTTGGGCGTCTCCAGATCGGCCGCCACGCAGACGATGCCGTTGAAATCGCTGTCAAACACGATCGGGCAACCGAACACGCGCCGGTGCAGGCTGACATCCGCCGGGGCTGCGTGCGTGAAGTGGATGCCGCGCGGCTTCCAATGCGTGCCCAGCAGCGCACTGCAAATGCGAGCCAGCACACCCACGGCCAACTCGTTGGCCTGACGCAGTGGCACGGGCGTCTCGGTGATGATCTCCTCGCGGATGACCACCATGTCGCCATCGGATTCCAGATAGACCGCCAGTGCCTCGTTCATGAGATGGCGGTACTGGATGATGGCCTGCAATGCCTCGCGCAGGGTGCGTTTGTGACCCAGCAGCAGGCCGAGCACGCCAAAGTCCAGCTCCTGCCGCGCCTCGGCCATCTGCAGGCCGAGTGTCGGGCATGGCGCACTGGCCGCCGTGAGCTCCATCAACTGGCAGATCGCCACCACGGGCACGAGCTGTTCCGTGTCGGCCAGCTTGGCGGGGTCGAGCCCCACCTGCCGCAACGCCTCCTGCGGGTTGAAGCCGAGCCGCCGCACGACCTGAAAATAGCCGTTCAGCGACCGGGCGCGCACCATTGTCTCCATGGATGTCCGCCAGTATCAGGGGCCGCGTGGGCCCTCTTGGTGTTTACACGGAATGGCGCACAAAGAGAAAAACTTGGCGCCAAATGAGAAATACAACCCTACCGTCTCCCTATAGTGGAGTCCACCAGAGACATCCCCTACAGGAGACACACCGTGCAATTCCTCGATGATTCGCTGCACCCCGAGAACCAGGACAAGGTCGTGATTACCGCGGCACCGTACGGCCCGGAATGGATGCCGGAAGATTTTCCGGAAGACATTCCCGTCACGATGGAAGAACAGGTGCAGAAAGCCGTGGATTGCTACAACGCCGGTGCCACCGTGCTGCACCTGCATGTGCGCGAGCTGGACGGCAAGGGCTCCAAGCGGCTGTCGAAATTCAACGAGCTGATTGCCGGCGTGCGCGCTGCGGTGCCGGACATGATCATCCAGGTGGGCGGCTCGATTTCGTTTGCGCCGGAAGACGAGGGCCAGGCCGCCAAGTGGCTGTCGGACGACACGCGCCACATGCTGGCCGACCTGACGCCAACGCCCGATCAGGTGACCGTGGCCATCAACACCACGCAGATGAACATCATGGAGCTGCTGTATCCGGAATATCTGGAAGGCACCTCCCTGTCACACCCCGCGCTGCAGCAGGCCTACCGCGAGATGACCGTGCCGGCCGGCCCGCAATGGCTGGAAGAACACCTGCGCCGCCTGCAGGCGGCCGGCGTGCAGCCGCACTTCCAGCTCACCGGCATCCACGCGATGGAAACGCTGGAGCGCCTGGTGCGCAAGGGCCTCTACAAGGGCCCGCTCAACCTCACGTGGATCGGCATTGGCGGCGGCTTTGACGGCCCCAACCCGTTCAACTTCTTCAACTTCATCCACCGCGCGCCGGACGGCTGCACGCTGACGGCGGAGTCGCTGCTCAAGAACGTGCTGCCGTTCAACATGATGGCCATGGCAATGGGCCTGCATCCGCGCTGCGGCATTGAAGACACCATCATCGACCAGCACGGCAACCGCATGACCTCGGTGCAGCAGATCGAGCAATGCGTGCGCGTGGCAAGGGAACTCGGCCGCGAAATCGCCAGTGGCAAGGAGGCGCGCCAGATCTACCGCATCGGCACCTGGTACGACAGTGCCGAGGAAACGCTGGCCAAGAATGGCATGGCCCCCAACCGCGCGCCGAATGTGAAGAACCTGCCGCTGCGCGCGGCCTAAACTACAAGTCGCACTTTCACCGGGCCCAACACAGGCGGCGCTCAACGCAAGCGCCGCCACTCGGAGACAACCATGAATCTGCATGCTGCCGACCAGCACACAGGTGACCACGACGGCTACCTCGTCAGCCGACCCCAGGCGTGGTTTGCGTTTGCGATGACTTTTGCACTGATGCTGTTCGACTACATCGACCGGCAAGTCATCGTGTCGCTGTTCCCGCATCTGAAGACGGCGTGGTCGCTGTCGGACAAGCAGTTGGGTGCGCTGGTGTCTGTCATCTCCATCGTGGTGGCGGTGGGCGGGCTGCCGGTGGCACTGCTGGCCGACCGCTTCAGCCGCGTCAAAAGCATCGTCGTCATGGCGACGGTGTGGAGCTTGGCGACGATCTCCTGCATGTTCACGCGCAACTATGCGCAGCTCTTTGCGGCGCGGGCCATGGTGGGCGTGGGCGAAACGGGCTATGGCTCGGTGGGCGCGGCGCTCATCGCCAGCCTCTTTCCCAAGCGCCTGCGTGCCACGTTGATGGGCGCCTTCTTTGCGGCAGCATCCGTGGGCTCGGTGCTGGGTGTATTGCTCGGCGGTGTGATCGCGGCGCGCTGGGGCTGGCAGGCAGCCTTTGGCGTGGTGGGCGTGCCGGGGTTGCTGCTGGCACTGCTCTACGTGTTTGTGCCGGACTACAAGACAGTGGCGATGGCACCCGGTGCGGCGCAGGCTCGGCAGTCGGCTGGCACGCTCCTGCAACGCGTGGCTGGAGCACTCACCACTTCACGCACGCTGTGGTGGACCTGCCTGGGCGCGGCCTTCCAGCTGATCGTCGTGTCGACCATCTGGTCGTGGTTGCCGAGTTATCTGAACCGCTACCACGGCACACCGACGGACCGTGCAGCCATGCAGGCAGCGCTGGTGGTGCTGTGCGGCGCGCTAGGGGCCTTCGTGTGGGGCGTGGTGGCCGACCTGGTGGCGGCACGCCGTCAGCGCAACCGGCTGATTGCCGTGGCGGTGCTGGCCATCGTGACGCTGCTTGTGTTCATGACGGCTTTCGGCACGACCATGCCGGCCAACCAGCAATTCCTGCTGATCGCCTTCGGTGGCTTCCTGATGACGTGCACGGTGGCGCCAGCCTCCAGCGTGGTGTTCGACGTGGTCCACCCGGGTGTTCGCTCCACAGGGGCTGCGGTGCTCTCGCTGTTCCAGAACCTGTTCGGCCTGGCGATCGGCCCGTTCGTGGGTGGCGCCATGTCCGACGCGTGGGGCCTGCAGACCGCACTGGCTGTCATGCCGATCTTCGGTGTGGCGGCGGCTGGCTGCTTCTTGCTGGCTGCGCGCAGCTACGAGGCCGAACTGCAACGCGTGGCCAGCGTGCAAGTGGATGCAGCGCCGGCCCTCAGCCCCTCTGCGGTTGCCTCTGCATGAGCACCTAGCCCGACTTAACCGCGCGTCGCCTCCCGAGGCACCTCCATCCCCTCTCCGCTTTGACCGCGGCTCGCCCAGCGAGCCGCGCAGGCGGCGCGCACCCAAAAACATCTGAGAAACACCAGGAGACACACATGGCAACAGCAGTCCGCTTCCACGAAACCGGCGGCCCCGAAGTCTTGCGCTGCGAGACCGTCGAAGTCGGCCGCCCTGGCCCCGGCCAGGTCCGCCTGCGCCACGAGGCCGTCGGCCTGAACTTTGCCGATACCTACTTCCGCTCTGGCCTGTATCCGGTGCCGTTGCCCGCCGGCATGGGTGTTGAAGCGGCAGGCATTGTCGAGGCCGTGGGTGATGACGTGACCAACGTCGCCGTGGGCGACCGCGTGACCTACACCGGCTTCGTCAACACGCTGGGCGCCTACAGCACCGAGCGCCTGATCCCCGCCGCACCGCTCATCAAGCTGCCCGATGCCATCGCCTGCGAAACCGCCGCCGCCATGACCATGCGCGGCCTGACCTCGGCCTACCTGCTGCGTCGCATCTATCCGTTTGCCAAGGGCGATACGGTGCTGCTGCACGCGGCTGCAGGGGGCGTGGGGCTGATCGTTTCGCAGTGGGCCAAGCTGCTCGGGCTGACGGTGATCGGCACGGTGTCGAGCGAAGCCAAGGCGGACATCGCCCGCGCACATGGCTGTGACCACGTCATCAACTACACACATGAAGACGTCGCCAAGCGCGTGCGCGAGCTGACCGACGGCGTGGGCGTCAACGTGGTGTTTGACAGCGTGGGCAAGGCCACCTTTGATGCGTCGCTCGATTCGCTCAAGCGGCGCGGGCTCATGGTGTGCGTGGGCACGGCCTCGGGCCCGATCCCGCCGTTCAATCCGCAACTACTGGCGATGAAGGGCTCGCTGTACATGACGCGTCCGGCGCTGGCGGATTACATCGCTGATCCAGCGGAGAAAGCGGCGCTTGCCGGCGAACTGTTCGACCACGTCGCCGCCGGCCGCATCCGCATCGAAATCCACCAGCGCTACGCATTGCAAGACGCCGTGCAGGCCCACCGCGATCTGGAAGCACGCAAGACGACCGGCTCGTCGGTCTTCGTCATCTGAGGCACCGCCATGCGAGTCGAACAACTGACCAACGCGCTGGGCGCAGAACTCATCGGCGTGCAACTGGCCGATGCCATTGAAGACCACGGCTTGTTCAATGAGATCCGCACCGCGCTGCTCAAGCACCGCGTGGTCTTCCTGCGCGATCAGGATTTAAGCCGCGCGCAGCACGTCGCCTTTGCCCGCCGCTTTGGCGATCTGGAGGACCACCCCGTCGCCGGCAGCGATCCGGAACACCCTGGCCTCGTGCGCATCTACAAGACGCCCGATCACCCGAACGACCGCTACGAAAATTGCTGGCACTCCGACACGACATGGCGTGAGGCACCGCAGTTTGGCGCCGTGCTGCGTTGTGTGGAATGCCCACCCGTGGGCGGCGACACCATGTGGGCCAACATGGCGCTGGCCTACGACAAGCTGCCGGATAACGTGAAGCGCGAGATTGCCGACCTGCGCGCGCGCCACAGCATCGAAGCGAGCTTTGGTGCGGTCATGCCGATCGAGAAGCGCCTCGCGCTCAAAGCGCAGTATCCCGATCCGGAACACCCGGTGGTGCGCACCCACCCCGAGACCGGCGAGAAGGTGCTGTACGTGAACGGCTTCACCACGCACTTCACGAACTACCACACGCCTGCACGCGTGCGCTATGGGCAGGACGCCACCAACGGCGCTTCAGAGCTGCTGCGCTACCTGATCAGCCAGGCGTACATCCCCGAATACCAGGTGCGCTGGCGCTGGAAGCCGAACAGCGTGGCCATCTGGGACAACACCGCCACGCAACACTACGCGGTCATGGATTACCCGCCGTGCCACCGGAAGATGGAGCGCGCCGGGATCATCGGCAGCAAGCCGTTCTAACGACCTCCGGGGCGCTTGGTACACCCAACGCACCCGGCGGCGACCACACCAAGAGGAGACCCTGCAACATGAAGAAGAAACACATCGCCCCCTTTGCGCTGCTGGCCTGCGCGGGCGCAGCCAGCGCACAATCCGGCGTCACGCTGTATGGCGTGGTGGACACCAACATCGAATATGCGACGAACTTGCCCGGCGCCACCCCGGGCAGTTCGGGCAATCGCGTGTCGATGCAGAGCGGTGGCCTGTCGGGCTCGCGCTGGGGCATGCGCGGGGTGGAAGACCTGGGCGGCGGCCTGAGTGCGCTGTTCGTGCTGGAGAGCGGCTTTGCGAGCGACACCGGGCAATCGCAGCAAGGGGGCCGCCTGTTCGGCCGCCAGGCTTACGTGGGGCTGAAGAGCAGCACGGTGGGGCAGTTCACGTTCGGGCGCCAGTACACCACGCTGTTCCAGTTGCTCGCCAACTTCGAGCCGATGGCGTATTCCACGCAATATGAACCGGCGGCCGTGCAGACTGGCGTCAATTTCCGCTCGGACAACACTGCCATGTATACCGGCACCTTTGGCCCCGTCACCGCACAGGTGCACTGGTCATTTGGCACCGGCGCGCCCAGCGCCAACCCCACGGGCGGCGGCAATGGCGAGGTACCCGGCCAACCCCGGCGCGACAGCGGCTACGGTGCGGGTGTGGCGTACTCCGCTGGCCCGCTGGGCGCCACGCTGGCCTACGACCAATACAACCCGAGCGTGGCACTGGGCGGCGGCGCCTTCAGCTCGGGCACTGTGCGCAAGGCCGCGCTGGCCGGCAGCTACCTGTTCGGCGATGTCATCAAGGTCATGGGCGGCTACCGGTGGGGCCAGAACAAGAACGCCAACGGCAGCGTGGCGCTGCGTGATGACTACTACTGGGCCGGCGTGAACTACCAGGCGACCAACGCGCTGACGCTCTCGCTCGAATACTCGTACCAGAAGATCAAGACCATCAACAGCGCGCCCTCCACGCAGGCCAATCCGTGGCAAGTCGCGTTCATTGCCGACTACACCCTTTCCAAGCGCACCGACCTGTACCTGACCACGGCCTACGCCCGCAACGCAGGGCTGGCTCTGGACCAGGCCTCGGTGGATCTGAACGCCACCGGTTACGGCTTGGCCACCGGCAAGACCAGCATGATCGGCGCGGCTGTGGGCATCCGTCACAAGTTCTGAACGACCTACACCACGGGAGGCGGTTGCCGCCGTCTCCCCGGTCGGCATTCGAGGAGGGCGACCTCCTCGTTTTTTTTTTCTCACCCTACGTTTTCTGGCGATGCAAACTCACACCACTCCGACGATCCTCATGGTGCCCGGCCTGCGAGACCATGTGCCCGATCACTGGCAGACACTGCTGCAAGCCGCGCTCCAGGCCAAGGGATACCGGGCAGACTCGGTGCCGCCGCTGGAGGCCGACAAACTCAGTTGCGCGGCGCGCGTGGCGGCGTTGGACAAAGCGGTCTCGGCCATCGATGGGCCCGTGATTCTGGTGGCACACAGCGCAGGTGTGATGATCACCGTGCATTGGGCGCAGCGTCACGCACGCAGCATTCATGGTGCGCTGCTTGCCACGCCGGCTGATCTGGATACACCGCTGCCGGCGGGCTATCCCACACACGACGTGTTGCAGAAGAACGGCTGGCTACCCTGCCCACGTCGTCCGTTACCGTTCCCGAGCATCGTCGCGGCCAGCCGCAACGACCCGCTGGCATCGTACGAGCGCATCGCGGGCATGGCCGCCGACTGGGGCAGCCGGCTGGTCGATCTGGGGGATGTTGGGCACCTGAACCCGGCAGCCGGATTTGGGCCGTGGCCGGAAGCGCATGCCCTCATCGATGCCTTGCGCTGAACCGGAGAGCGACATGCCACGCGCTGTTTCGATTCCCGCGACGGAGCTACCGCCGGGTCAGCGCAGGCTGGTGTTCGTAGAGGGCCGCAGCGTCGTGCTGTTCAACATCGATGGCACGGTCTACGCCATCGACAACACATGCCCGCATCAAGGGGCATCGCTGGCCGGTGGAAAGCTGGAAGGCACGTGGCTGCAATGTCCGGCGCACGGGCTGCACTTCGATTTGGCTGCGAGCGATACAGCCGCGCTGTGCCTCAAGCATTTTCCGGTCAGCACGGCTGACGGCATGCTGACCGTCAGGCTGGAAGACTCGCCACACACAACATAGCGCGGTGCGGCGAGCACAGCATCACACCATGCGGCGAATACCAAAGCGCTGCGCGCGGCGCCGCCACACCAAACCGTAGTACGCCCCCTGCATCACGAACATGGCGATGAACGCAGCGGGATACGCCGCCCAGATGCCATCGGTGCCGATGTGCCGGCTCAGCATCCACGCCACCGGCACTTCCACCGCCGCAATGGCAACGATGGAGATGGCCGTGGGCGCCATCACCGTGCCGCTGGCGCGCATCACGCCCGAGAACACACTCGCCATACCAAAGATGACGGAGCTCCACAGCGAGATATGCAGCAGGCTCTGGGCCAGGCTCATCACTTCCGTGTTGGTGGTGAACCAGCCGATCACCGAGCGCGAGAACAGCAGCGCCAACACCACCAGCAGCCCGGTGATCGCCACGTTGAGCATTAGCCCGGTACGCGTGATGGCATCGAGCCGGTCCGTATTGCCTGAGCCAATGGCCTGGGCGCCCAGGATCGACGCGGTAATGGCGATCGACATGGCCGGGAACTGCACGTAGCTGATGATCTGCGTGCCGGCGCCGTAGGCGGCCGTGGCATCCGAGCCGAAGCTGTTGACGAACGACAGCAGCGCCAGCTCGGCAATCGAGATCACCACAAGCTGAACGCCCGTCGGCACGCCGATCTTCAGGACGGTTTTGAGCACACCAAGATCGACCCACAGATGCCGCGCCAGTACCGCATCCGGCGCGAGCGGATGGTTGCGGCGGCGCAGGAAGAACGCCAGCCACACCAACGCGATCGTGAACGAGATGATGGTTGCCACAGCACCGCTGGCCACACCCAGCTGCGGCAAACCAAACCAGCCGCGAATAAACGTTGGCGTCAGCACCAGGCCAATCGACGTGGACAGCGCCAGCGTACGCAACGGCGTGCGCGTGTCGCCCACACCCCGCATCATCGCCGTGGCCAGCAGGTAGACGAACAAGCCCGGCATGGCGTAGAGCATGACGCTGGCGTAGAGCGTGGCGTCTTGCAAGATGTCGGCTGGCGTGCCGAGCCAGCCGAGCAGCGCGTGCGCGAACGGGCCCCCCAGCAGCGCCACGGCCAAGCCCACGGCAAAACCCACCGACAGCGTGGTGCCCGCCACGGTCTTCATCGCCTCCGGCTTCTTGGCGCCCCACGCTTGGCCAATCAGCACCGCCGCGCCCGAACCCAGCCCGATGATGAAAGCGATGAAGAAAAACAGGATCGGGAAGAACGCCGACACCGCTGCCAGTGCCTTCACACCCAGCATGTGCCCGACGTACACGTTATTGAGCGTGCCCGACAACGATTGCAGGATGTTGGCCAGAATCAGCGGCCCGAGAAAGGCCACGAAGGTCCGCCACAGCGGGCGGGGTGTCGGTACTGCGGAAGGTGCCGTCATGCAGCCGCCTCTTCTTGTGAGTGGGTATCGAACGCGGCGCGCGCCAGCTTATGCGCGAAGTCGCGCACGTCGGCAGGCCACGTTTGGGTAAGGGATTGGAATGCACCGGCATCGCCTGCGAACAACGCGCGCGTGGCCTCTTCAAAGCCTGCGGCATTGCCGGCCATGGCCGCCATGAAGCGGTAGGCCGCCTCCTGTGCAGCGCGGCGACGGTCTGCGCCTTCGGTCGCGCGGCGCGCGTCTTCCACCAGCTTGCGCAAGGTGACGGACGCCCCGCCTGGCTGCGCGGCCAGCCAGTCCCAGTGACGCGGTAATAGCGTCACCTCCCGGGCAATCACGCCAAGTTTGGGACGGCCGGGGCCGCGCGGGCGGCACTCCGTATCAGCGAGCGCTGGCGCGGTCGACCTCGTGCGATCGAGTCGCGCGAGCACGTCATCCAGTGTGCCGCGCAGGTCGAGTTCCACGGGCTGCGCGGTTGCGTTGTCGAAGACGAGAACTTGGGAGTCGGGGTGCGCGTCGAGGTGCGCTTTGACCGCTAGGGCGACATCACGGACGGGCCCGCCGGCCAGGCGTCGGGTGCCGGCAAAGGCCGTGCACGCGTGGATTGCTGTGGCATCCATGGGAATGTGCTCCTGCTGCGAATTTCAACAGGAACGTATTCTACCCGGGTTTAATTGAGAATCAATATTATCCGGGTGGAAAGTATCGACAAGCCCCACCCCTGCCCCCAGCGAGCAAAGGAATCCCGGAATCCAAGCCTTGTTGGTAGCCCACACATGGGGCATGAGATCGCAATCGATCCGGCTGACTCCGCTCTCGTCAGCCAGCCGGTCAGTTCACCCGCGCTTGCCAAGACCTGCGATCCAACACGGGCCGCTCGCGCTGCTTCAGGTGACGCGCTGCCGAGCACAAGTCCAGCACGTGCTCTGCTTCCAGACTCCGGGCACGCGTGAGCAACGTGTTTGACGAGGGAAGCTTCCCTTTCCAGGCCACCAGCGTGTAGTTGCCACCATCCTCGGAAAGCCAGATGGAGAATGACTCGCCAAACACCGAACGCACTTCGTCCAGGTAGAAGGGAATATCGGGGTCTGTTTCCAGAAAATTGGCGACCAGCACACCGTTGTCAGCAAGCCGCGCGCGACACGCCGCATAGAAGTCCGCCGTGCCAAGTTGCGCGGGCATGCCGCACGCCAGGAAGCCGTCCACCAAAATGACATCCGGGTGCGCTTCCCGGCCTTTGACGTATTCCACGCCATCGGCGCAGATCACTTCGAAGCGGCCGTCATCCGGCGGAATCTGGAATGCATCGCGCAGGGCGATCACTGCCGGATCAATCTCAATGGCCGCGACGTGGGTGTCGGGAAGATGGTGGTAGCAATATTTGGCCAGCGATCCGCCGCCCAAGCCGATGATCGAGATCCGAGCCGGCGCCGGCTGCAGGAGCAAAAAGCTCATCATCGTGCGGGTATAGCCGAGCACCAGCTTGTTGGGCGCGTTACGGAACATGAGGCTCTGTATCGCGGATTCATCGAATTGGAGCGACACAATGTGGCCCGACTCCAGCACCATGGGCGCGCCGTCGGCGGCGTCTACAGGGAATGTCAGGTCGGTATCAAGGAGGGGGTCGAAGGCGTCCATCCGCGCATTCTATTGCGTGAGGCCGTTAGAACTGGCTCACGTTCTCAGACCAGTACGTGACGTGTTTCGACAAAGAAGCGCTGAATCTGCTGTTCAACGTCCGGATCGATCATCTGGTCCGGCCGCTTTCCATTTGGACAAGCAAGCCTCGGTGTCGTCCCAAACAAGCGGCAGATCAAGGGGCGTTCCAGATACACACTGCATCCCTTGGCATCAAGATGCGGGCAACTCAGGTTTGCCAATGCCGCTTCGTGTTCGGCATCGCTCTTGACGGGAAGCCTCGACATCTCTTCCGTTGAGGTGGTCACCGGGCCACAGCAATCATGACAGCCGGGGATGCACTCAAAGGCTGGGATGCGTGAGCGAAAAAATCTGATCTTTTGACTATGCATTGGCGAACGTATCCGGGACTCGACCAGACGAGATGATAAGGCGTTGCCCCGATGCGGTACCGGCATCGAAAAAAGGGCTGCGGTTGCCGTCCCATCTTTTCGATGACACATCTTGCTGCCGTGACATCACGCCGCCTCTTCCGTCAGCACACGCGCCTCCACCAACAGCCGCTTGAGCTCCGGCACGCAGGAGCCGCAATTGCCGCCGGCTTTCAGGCAGGCCGTGATTTCGCCGGTTGAGCTCAGCCCCTGAGTGCGGATGGCATCGCAGATGGTGTTGCGGCCAACGCCAAAGCACGAGCACACGGTCGGGCCCACATCCGCGCCGGCTTCGATCGGTTGGCCGAGCAGTACGCTTGCCCGGTCGAGATCTTCCAGGTTCTCCTGCGCAAAGAGGCCCGCCAGCCAGTTGCGCGATGGCAGGTCCGGCCGCGGCGAGAGAAACACACAGGCTTCGATACGGTCGTCCACCACATGCACCGCGCGATAGACGCGCGCCGTGGCGTCTTCGTATTCGAGCCAGTCGGCATGCGGGTCATCCACGCTGAGCAGCTTGCGCGCCCAGTCATGCAAGTTACCGAGTGGCTGGCGGCCGGCCAGTTCATACCGCACGAATTGTTTGCCCTGGATGCGCGTCCACCACGTTGCGTCATCGGTATCCAGCCCGCGGCGCGAGAGCACAAAGCCATGCCATGCCACGTCAAACGGCTCCACCATCACCGGCGTGTGCTTGAACTCGGGTTCGCCGGAAACGGGATCGACCTCCGGATTGACGACCGCACCGACGCGCGCATCGGAGGCGAACTGGCCGTTCCAGTGGATCGGTACGAACACGCTGCCGCGCGCAATGCCGCCCGTCATGCGCACGCGTGCCACCACACTGCCCCAACGCGAGGACACGCGCGCCAGGTTGCCCTCGCGCACGCCGGCCAGCAGCGCGTCGTGCGGGTGCAGATCGACAAACGGTTCGGGCACGTGGTCCGCCAGCTTGGGCGCGCGGCCGGTGCGTGTCATGGTGTGCCACTGGTCGCGCACGCGGCCGGTGTTGAGGATGAGCGGGTACTCGCCATCCGCCGCATGCGCTGGTGCGCGGGCCGACGTGGGTACGAAGCGCGCGCGACCATCGGCATAAGCGAAACGGCCATCGCTGAAGAGGCGCGCCTCGCTGCTACCGGAAAGCGTCACCGGCCATTGTGTCGGCACCATGCTGTCGTACGCATCGGCGTCGAGCCCGGTCAAGCCGCCAAGGTGGAAGGCACGGCGTACACCGCTTGCATCGTTGGCGTACGCGGACAGGCGTGCGTGTTCGTCGAACACATCGTGCGGGCTCTTGAAGTCGAAGCCGTCGTAGCCCATGCGGCGGGCAACGTCGGCAATGATGTCCCAGTCGGCACGCGCCTCGCCGGGCGCTGGCAGGAAGGCGCGCTGGCGCGAGATGCGGCGCTCGGAGTTCGTCACCGTGCCGTCTTTCTCGCCCCAGCCGAGCGCGGGCAGCACGATGTCGGCCAGCACGGTGGTATCGGTGGCTTCCACGATGTCAGAGGCGACAACCAGTTCGCACTTGGCCAGCGCACGGCGCGCCTGGTCGGCATCGGGCAGGCTGACCACGGGGTTGGTGCCGATGATCCACACGGCCTTTACGCGCCCGTCTTCAATGGCGTTGAACAGGTCGACCGCCTTCAGGCCCACCTTGTCGGCCATGCGGGGCGCGTTCCAGAACGTCTGCACCAAGTCACGATGCGCAGGCTCGTTCAGCTCCATGTGCGCGGCCAGCATGTTAGCGAGGCCGCCCACCTCGCGCCCGCCCATCGCATTCGGCTGGCCGGTAATCGAGAACGGCCCCATGCCCGCACGCCCTATACGGCCGGTCAGCAGATGGCAGTTGATGATGCTGTTGACCTTGTCGGTGCCCGCGCTGGATTGATTGACGCCCATCGAAAATGCCGTGATGGTCCGTTCTGTGTTGGCAAACCAGCTGTAGAACGTGAGCAGATCGTCGAGCTTGAGTTTGCAGGCCTTGGCGACGGCTTCAACGTCTTCGCTCTCGGTGCCGGCGGCTTGCAGTGCAGCGTCGGGGCCGTTGGTGTGCAGCGTGACGAAGTTGCGGTCCACCACGCCGCGTCGCGAGAGGAATGACAGCAGGCCGTTGAACAGCCGAACATCCGTACCGGGCTTGATGGGCAGGTGCAGATCCGCCAGTTCGCACGTGGCGGTGTGGCGGGGGTCGACCACCACCACCTTCATCTCGGGCCGTGCTTCCTTGGCGCGCACGATGCGCTGGAACAGGATGGGGTGGCACCAGGCGGTGTTGGAGCCGACTAGCACGATCAGGTCTGCCGCTTCCAGATCGTCGTAGCAGACGGGCACAAGGTCTTCGCCAAACGCGCGCTTGTGCCCGGCCACGGCGGACGACATGCAGAGGCGTGAGTTGGTGTCGATGTTGGCCGTGCCGATGAAGCCCTTCATCAGCTTGTTGGCGACGTAATAATCCTCGGTCAGCAGTTGGCCGGAGACGTAGAGGGCGACGGCGTCGGGGCCGTGTTGGTCGATGATGCGGCGGAAGCCTTGGGCGACGGTGTTGAGGGCGGTATCCCATGACACGCGTTGCAGTGGGGCAATGGGTGCGTTCAGGTCATGCGAGCGCTTGCGCATGGCTGGGTGGAGCAGGCGGCCTTCTAGGCTGACGGTTTCGCCTAGTGCGGAGCCTTTTACGCATAGGCGGCCTGCGTTGGCGGGGTGGGTTGGGTCGCCTTGGATGCTGACGCTGCCATCTGCTTGCGGGGTTGCGAGCACGCCGCAGCCTACGCCGCAGTAGGGGCAGGTGGTGCGCACGGCGTTCGTTACTGGGTGGATGGGGATGGTTGTGATCGTCATCTCTGTATTGCTTTGCGTTTGTGGTGCATCCCTGGTTTCATCCCCTGCCGGGGCTGACTCACTTTCTTTGTCTTGCCAAAGAAAGTAAGCAAAGAAAGGCGCGCCCGAGATGGCGACCCATCCCTTGAATTTTCGTAACCGGGCGGGGAAGGAGGCAAACTCGCTTCGCTCAAACAGGCCTCCTTCCTTTTTCCGCCCGCTTACGAAAATTCAAGGCGCCATCTAGGGCATCAACGGCCACACCGTCTGTATGCAAGGGTGTCGCCGGTTTCGTGTCTTGCCTCTCTCACTAAGCGGCCTCCGCTTCGCACAGGGCGCGGCCGAATAGCAGTCGTTGGCGGATTGGGGTGATGGGGGTCTGGCGTTGGATCAGGTCGAAGTACCACGGGCCGTCGGCCACATCGCCGTACAGCACTGCGCCGACTACGCGGTCGTCTTTCAGGACGAGGCGCTTGTAGACGCCGCGGCGCGGGTCGCGCAGGACGATGTCTTCGGTGCCTTCGCCGCCGATGAAGTCGCCCGCGGAATACAGGTCGACTCCCGTGACTTTCAGCTTAGTCGCTGTGGCCTGTTGGATGTAGCGGCGGTGGCCAGCGCCTGCGAGGTGCGCGGCGCATACGCGGGCTTGGTCCCAGATGGGGGCGACGAGGCCGAACGTTGCGCTGCGGTGCTGCACGCATTCGCCTACTGCGTAGATGCGGGGGTCGTATGTTTGCAGCGTGTCGTCAACGATGATGGCGCGTTCGCAGTGCAGGCCGGCGGCCTTGGCGAGTTCGATGTTCGGGCGTACGCCGGCGGTCATGACGACGAGGTCGGCGGGGATTTGCGTGCTGTCTTTGAAGCGCACGGCTGTCACACGATCGGTGCCGAGCAATTCGGCCGTGTGGGCGCCGAGCAGGAAGCGCAGGCCTTTGGCCTCCAGTGCTTTCTGCAGCAACAGCGCGGCGGGCTTGTCGAGCTGGCGCTCCATCAGCGTGTCGGACAGGTGGACGACCGTCACGTCCATGCCCTGGCGCATCAGGCCGTTGGCGGCCTCCAGGCCGAGCAGGCCGCCGCCGATGACGACTGCATGTCGATGGTTGCGCGCGGCTTCCAGCATCGTCTCCACGTCTTGGATGTCGCGGAAGGCGATGACACCCGGCAGCAGGTGCCCCGGTACCGGCAGGATGAACGGCCGTGAGCCGGTGGCGATCAGGAGGCGGTCGTACTGCATTTCCACGCCGTCGCGCGAGCGCAGCGTGCGGCGCGGGCGGTCGATACTCACCACCGGGTCGCCCGCGTGCAGCGTGATGTGGTTCTGCACATACCACTCGCGCGTGTTGAGCATGATGTCGTCGACTTGCTTCTCACCTGCAAGCACCGGCGAGAGCAGGATGCGGTTGTAGTTGCCGTGCGGCTCTTCGCCAAACACGGTGATGTCGTACAGGTCCGGCGCCAGCTTGAGCAGCTCTTCGACCGTGCGCATGCCGGCCATGCCGTTGCCGATGACGACGAGCTTGGGGCGCGCGGTCCGGGCATTCATACAGCCACCCAGATACGTCCGTCTTCCACCTTCGTCGCGTACGCGTGCACCGAGTTGGCCGGCGCTTCCAGGCACTCCCCCGTCGCTAGGTCAAAGTGCTGCTTGTAGATTGGCGAGGCCACGACGATGCGTTCACCCAAGTTGCCGACCAACCCGCGCGAGAGCACGGCGGCATCGGAATTCGGGTCGTAGTTGCCGATGGCGTAGACCGGCTGCGGAGCGCCGCCCGCAACGTGGAACACGGCGACTTGCTCGCCCTCCACCAGCGCACACACGCCGGTGTTGGGCACGATGTCGTCCAGCGAGCAAACAGGGGTCCAGCGAGGTGCTTGCATGATGGGCTCCTCTCTCAAGCGGCTTCAGCAACAACAGGAATGCGCACGGGGCGTGTCTTCGTGCGCTCATCCACCGTGGCGGGGCGGATCTGCCCGCGCTCCTCCACGAAGACGACGTTCGCATCCTTCGCGTCGCTGTTGACGAAGTGGCGGAAGCGCTTACGCACGTCCGGATTCGTCACGGCGGTCTTCCATTCGTCCTGGTAGGTGTCGACCACGTGCTGCATCTCGGCTTCCAGCTCGGCCACGATGCCCAGCTTGTCGTTGATGACCACGTCCTTCAGGTAGTCCAGGCCGCCTTCGAGGTTGTCGCGCCACGTGCTGGTGCGTTGCAGGCGGTCGGCGGTGCGTACGTAGAACATCAGGAAGCGGTCGACGTACTTGATGAGCGTTTCTTGATCGAGGTCTGCTGCCAGCAGTTCGGCATGGCGAGGCTTCATGCCGCCGTTGCCGCACACGTACAGGTTCCAGCCCTTTTCGGTGGCGATGATGCCGACGTCCTTGCCTTGCGCCTCGGCGCATTCGCGCGTGCAGCCCGATACGCCAAATTTTATCTTGTGCGGCGAGCGAAGCCCCTTGTAGCGGTTCTCCAGCGCAATCGCAAAGCCCACCGAATCGCCCACGCCGTAACGGCACCACGTGGAACCCACGCACGACTTCACCGTGCGCAGCGATTTGCCGTACGCATGACCCGACTCGAAGCCGGCCGCGATCAGCTCTTCCCAGATCAGCGGCAACTGCTCCAGCCGCGCGCCGAACAGATCCACGCGCTGGCCGCCGGTGATCTTGGTGTACAAGCCGTACTTCTTGGCGACCTGGCCCACGGCGATCAGGCCGTCTGCCGTCACCTCACCGCCCGGCATGCGCGGCACGACGGAGTACGTGCCGTCCTTCTGGATGTTGGCGAGGAAGTAATCGTTGGAATCCTGCAGGCCGGCGTGCTCCTTCTTCAGCACGAAGTCGTTCCAGCACGAAGCCAGAATGCTGGCCACGGCCGGCTTGCAGATGTCGCAGCCCATGCCGTGGCCGTGCGCTTCCAGCAGCGCATCGAACGACTGAATGCGCCCCACGCGCACCAGGTGATATAGCTCCTGACGCGAATACGGGAAGTGCTCGCAGATGTGATTGTTGACGGCCAGGCCCTGCTTCTTCATCTCAGCCTTCATCACCTGCGTCATCAGCGGCACGCAGCCGCCGCACGAGGTGCCGGCCTTAGTGGCGTCCTTCAACGCGCCGACGGTGGTGGCGCCTGCGCACACGGCCTGGCACAGCGCGCCCTTCGACACGTCGTTGCACGAGCAGATCTGTGCGCTGTCCGGCAGTGCATCCACGCCGAGCGCCGGGCGAGCATTGCCATCGGCTTGCGGCAGGATCAGGAATTCCGGCGCCTCGGGCAGTTCAATGCGGTTGAGCATCATCTGGAGCAGCGTGCCGTATTCGGCTGCATCGCCCACTAGCACGCCGCCCAGCAGGTACTTGCCGTCTTCCGACACCACCAGCTTCTTGTAGATCTGCTTGCGCTCGTCAGTGAACTGCACGCTGCGGCTGCCCGGCGTGGTGCCTTGCGCATCGCCCAGGCTGGCCACGTCCACGCCCATCAGCTTGAGCTTGGTGCTCATGTCGGCACCGTTGAACTCGGTCGCGTCATCGGCGGCCAGAATCTGTTTGGCGGTGATGCGTGCCATCTCGTAGCCGGGCGCCACCAGGCCATAGACCTTGCCGCCCCACAGCGCGCATTCGCCAATCGCGTACACGTCCGGTGCCGAGGTGCGGCATTCGGAATCGATCACGATGCCGCCGCGCTCGCCCACTTGCAGGCCGCAGGCGCGTGCCAGTTCGTCACGCGGGCGGATGCCGGCGGAGAAGACGACCATGTCCGCTTCCAGGTGCGTGCCATCGGCAAAGTTGAGACGGTGCGTACCCGCTTCCCCATCGACGATCTCCACCGTGTTCTTTTGCGTGTGGACGGTCACGCCCAGGTCTTCGATCTTCCGGCGCAGCATACGGCCGCCGCCATCATCCACCTGCATGGCCATCAGGCGGCCGGCAAACTCGACCACGTGCGTTTGCAAGTGCATGTCGCGCAGGGCTTTGGCGCATTCCAGGCCCAGCAGGCCGCCACCGATCACCACGCCGGTCTTGGCGCGCTGGCCGCATTCGGCCATCGCTTCGAGGTCTTCGATGGTGCGGTAGACGAAGCAGTCCTTGCGGTCCTTGCCCGGCACCGGTGGCACGAACGGCGACGAGCCGGAGGCGATCACCAGCTTGTCGTACGGCAGCACCTCGCCGGTGGAGGCCGTCACCGTTTTGGCCGTGGTGTCGATGGCGGTGGCGCGCGCGTTGAGCTTGAGCACCACGTCGTCGCGGTCGAAGAAGCCCGGGGCGACCAGCGAAAGGTCTTCCGCCGTCTTGCCAGCGAAAAATTCCGACAGGTGCACGCGGTCATACGCCGGGCGCGGCTCTTCGCACAGCACCGTCACTTGCAGGTGGTGACCGGGCGCGTGCAGCAGGCTTTCCAGAAACTTGTGGCCCACCATTCCGTGGCCGATGACGACGATCTTCATGGTCATGGTGATGTTCCTTGTCAGGCGTTGGCGGCGGCCAGCGTGTTGTCGTACAGCGCTTGTTCACGCGCCTTGTGTTCTGCCGAGAAGCGCACGGCGATGGCGCAGATGGCCGACAGTGCGACCAGCACGCCAAGGATGGACAGCGTGGCCTGCGTGTCGGCCATGCCCTTGAGCAGGAAGCCTGCCGCCACCGCGCCAGCGTTGCCGCCCGCGCCGATGATGCCGGCCACGCCGCCCAGCGCACGGCGGTCGATGAAGGGCACCAGCGCGTACGTCGCACCGCAGGCCATGTGGGTGAACAAGCCGAAACCGAGCATCGCCAGAATGGCGACCGTCACGCTACCGGCGTGGGCAAAGCCGAACAGGCCCAGGCCCTCGCCCAGCATCAGCAAGCACAGCAGCTGGGTGCGCGCATCCAACCCGCGCTTGGCGGCCATGCGGTCCGACACGATGCCGCCCAGTGCGCGGGCAAACAGTGCCAGCAGGCCGAAACTCGCGGCGGCCATGCCGGCAGCCGACAGCGACAGACCAAAGTGATCAACGTAGTAAATGGCGGCAATGTTGTGGATGAAGATCTCCACGCCAAAGCACGCACCGTAGGTGACGAACAGCAGCCACACGCGGTAGTTGCTGGCGGCGGTGATGAAGCTGCCCCAGCCACCCTTCTTGCTGCCCTCGATGGCCTTGCCGGCGACGCGCAGTTCTGCGAAGTTGCCCTCCGGGCAGTCTTGCGTATAGCGCCAGTACAGCGCCGCGACGATCAGCATGGCCACGCCCGGCACCACCATGGCAAGGCGCCAACCCAGGCTCTGCGTCACGCCCAGCATCACGATGGCGGTCAGCAGCAGTGGCATCGTGCCCTGCGCCACGCCACCACCCGCATTGCCCCAGCCGGCTGCTGCCGCGTTGGCGGTGCCCACCACGTTGGGCGCGAACATCACCGACGTGTGGTACTGCGTGATGACGAAGCTCGCGCCAATCGCGCCAATCGCCAGGCGGAAGAACAGGAACGCTTCGTAGCTCTGTGCCGTTGCCACGCCCAGCACGGGGATGGCCCCCAGCACCAGCAACCCGGTATAGGTCTTGCGCGGGCCGAAGCGGTCGCACAGCGGGCCGACAATCAAGCGCACCAGGATCGTCACCGCCACCGCGGCGATGTTGATGTTGGCGATCTGTCCGGGTGTGAGATGAAACTCGCCCTTGAGCACTGGCATGAGCGGCGCACAGGCGAACCACGCATAGAAGCACACGAAGAACGCGAGCCACGTCAAATGAAAGGCGCGCATCTGCGGCGTGCGCAGGCTGAACAGATCGATTCGGGTGGCCCGAGTGGCATTGGCGGTCATGTCGAATCCCAGTTCCAAAAAAAAAGAAAGGCGCCCGAGAACCGGGCAGCACTTGCCGGGTTCTGGGACGCCGTTGTCCAAATGACCCTGAGCACCAGGGCCTTCACCACGAAGAGCGCGGATCGCCATTGACACGCGCAATGGTGCTACGCAACAGGTGTGCCAGCACCGGAAACCCTTGATCTATTGCGGTTTACAGCAGATGCGCACAGTTGCCGTGCCTCGCGCGCGGGCAGCGCAAAGCACGGTTTCGGTGCGAAGGCGGTTCGTTATGGTGCGGCACGGCAAACGCGGCACGCGCCAATGGAAGGCCATCGGCGCGTCACATGCTGGCGCCGAAGCCACACGGGGCGAAGCGAATGACGAGATCAGTACCCGTGCGTAACCAGCGACAGCACAGACAAATCCGGATGCGTGCCGTCGACAATGCTGCGCGCGACGAGCACCGCTTCCTCCATTGCCGCTTCCGGGCTGCGGAAGCTGTCGTCGCCATCGGCATGGAACGGCACAACGTGGCCGGGCTGTGCTGGGTTGGCGCCGGGGTGGCAGACGTAGCCGGTGTAGGTGTAGCGCGTGCTATCGACCCCGTTGGCCCGGATTGGGCTGGGCAGCACATGAATCTCGAACCCTTCGTAGAGTTCTAGCGGTGGAGCGGGCTGGTCAGACATGGTGGTCTCGCTTGTGACGTACGCCTACCGCGCCGGCGCTTTTGGCGCGGCTTGGCTGTCTTGTACCAACCAGTCTAGGTGATGGGGTGGGTTGTGGAATCCGGCGGTTTGGAGGGGATGGGGACTGCTGCATTGCGGCCAGGCCTGCGCCGGAGGCGCTGGCCGCACGGTGCCGCTACGCGCGTTTGATGAGCCGGAGGATGAACAGCAGGATCACCGCACCAATCACTGCCGTGATGATCGAGCCGATCCAGCCGCCGCCCAGCGAGATGCCCAGCACCCCCGCCAGCCAACCGCCGATGAATGCGCCGACGATGCCGACCACGATGTCGACAAAGATGCCGAAGCCGCCGCCCTTGACCAGCAGCCCGGCCAGCCAACCAGCCAGTGCGCCAATGATCAACCAGGCAATCAAACCGTGTGAGGCCATGTTTCCACTCCTGAGGATGTGCGTTTTAAGGGGTGTTGCTGCATAGGCATAGTAGGCGAAGACCACACATTCGCCATGTGGCGATTTCGTGGTTTTTGCAATTGCCGATGGCGCACAACAGCCCTCGCACGCACAGGCGAGCAGCTCAGCGGAACACGTTCACGGCCTCCACCAGGCGCGTAGCCTGAATGCGCAGGCCTTCTGCCGCTGACGCGCTCTGCCCGACCAGCGTGGCGTTTTCCTGCGTGACCTGATCCAGATGGTTGACGGCCTGGCTGACCTGCGTGATGCCTTCGGTCTGCTGCGCGGTGGCCAGGCTGATGTCGGCGATCATGGACGACACCTTTTTGACCTGATCGACGATGTCTTCCATGGTCTTGCCGGCCTGGTCGACCAGCCGCGAGCCGGACTCCACCTTGTCAACGCTGGTGCCGATCAGCTCCTTGATCTCCTTGGCAGCGCCGGCGCTGCGTTGTGCGAGCGCGCGCACCTCGCCCGCCACCACCGCAAAGCCGCGGCCCTGCTCGCCGGCGCGCGCTGCTTCCACGGCCGCATTGAGCGCCAGGATATTCGTCTGAAACGCAATGCTGTCGATCACGCCGATGATGTCGGCGATCTGCTTGGCGCTCTGCGAAATCGCGCCCATCGTCGCCACCACCTCTTCCATGGCACGGCCACCGTTGAGCGCAGCCTGTGTGGCAACGCTGGATAGCGTGTTGGCCTGCCCGGCCGTTTCTGCGTTGCTGGCCACCGTGGCGGTCATCTGCGTCATCGAGCTGGAAGTTTCCTCCAGGCTGGCGGCGGCCTGTTCCGTGCGGATGTTGATGTCGCCGTTGCCCTTGGCAATCTCCTGGCTGGCCGATTGCACGTTGACCACCTGCTCGGCCACGTCGTCGATCAGCCAGCGGAACATCAGCCCGAGCTGGCTGATGGAGCGCAACGTCATGCCGATCTCGTCCGTGCGGTCGGCGATAGCGACTTTGCGGCTCTCGCCCGAAGCCACGCTCAGGGCGTGCTCCTGCAGCTTTTCCAGCGGCGTAGCGATCTGCACCTTCAATGACCAGGCGCCCAGCATCAGCGCCGCGAGCAATGCCACAGCAAAACCGCCAAGCGCCGTGCCAGACAAGCCGAACGCCCACGCCGCGGCCAGCAGCGTCGGCAACAAGGTGAGAAACGTGAGCCGAATGCGCCAGCGCACGGGCATGACCTGGAACACCGAGCGCCAGGCCATCCACCCTGTCCGCACGATCAAGCCCTTGTGGAACTTGCGGCTGCCGGCCTGGCCGGTGCGGAAATCCTTGTACAGCGCCTCGGCAGCGGCAATCTCCTCGCGCGAGGGCTTGGTGCGCACCGACATGTAGCCCGTCGGCTGACCATTGCGCACCACTGGCGTGGCATTGGCCCGCACCCAATAGTGGTCGCCATTCTTGCGGCGGTTCTTGACCAGCGCCGTCCAGGGCTGGCCAGCTTTAAGCGTGGCCCACATGTCGCCAAAGGCCTCCGGCGGCATGTCCGGGTGACGCACCATGTTGTGCGGCTGGCCCTCGATCTCCTCTCTGGAGAAACCACTGACTTCGACAAACGCCGCGTTCGCGTAGGCGATGTAGCTCTGTGTGTCGGTGGTCGACATGAGCGTGGCGTTGTCGGGGAACTCGTATTCGCGCTGGGTAACCGGTTCGTTGACACGCATGGCGGGGCCTCTCCTTGCTGATTTGTTTTACAAACGGGTTTTCGGCAGGAATCCGCACTTATTAATAGAAAAATCACCCCTCGTTAGTGGGGTATTAGATATAAATAGGCCGAACTCCCCGAGACGCCTTTAGATGAGAATGATTTTTCTTTATGGAGGCCAGGTACATCGCCACAGATCCAACGTGACAAATCAGACTGGCAAAGAACCCTTATACGAAAAGGAATTTTGTTTTTTACCGCCATCATCCACGACAACGGCGAACGCAAGGAGAAGATCGTCATTTGCCCTGCCAAGGAAGTTCGCTCGATTATTCCAACGGATCACTTTTGATAATCACTCATATTGGTTAATTCATGGATTTTCACCCTGAAATTGCCTGGTCAATATAAAAAGCCATACGTTTGCTTAGCAAAAAATCTCACATGCAAGAGCCCTAAGAAACGCGGGTAGACGGAAGGCTTGCCATCCGGTCTGAGACCTGCCGTGAAGTTCGCCTCAAGGGGTTCCGCTGTCGGCCTCCCACCCCCTTTGAAATCAGAGAACTAGGGTTCACAGCCGGACTTCAGGTAGGTGCGCATCCAGCGCTGGATCGTGTGCCCAGCTTGTCGACGCGTTCTTCCGGGCTCGTATGAACCCCTGCTCGCCACGCGCTCCCGGTCACGTAGCCGTCCGCCGGCAGCGCCGAATCACCCGCGGAATTCTGTTTCCAGGCGCGCGATGATCACTGGGATCGCTTGGCGGTGCGAGCGCGCTCCCACATCACCAAACGCGCCGGAATCCGCACGTCCGTCGCCATCAGCAGTTGCCTCGTATCGTTGCCGGCAACATCTCGTCCGTGCCCCTCAGCAACGCCAACGTTGCCGCAACACAGGATTCCGTCGACTCGCAGCCGGTATCAAACGAAAGCGCCGGGGCCTGTGGGGGCTCATAGGCATCGCTGATGCCGGTGAAGTTGGTGATTGCCCCAGCGCGTGCGCGCTTGTATAGCCCCTTCGGATCACGCGCTTCGCACACCGAGAGCGGCGTCGCCATGTGCACCTCGAAAAAACGTGATGCGCCGACGATCT
Source organism: Ralstonia insidiosa (assembly GCF_008801405.1). Taxonomy (NCBI): domain Bacteria; kingdom Pseudomonadati; phylum Pseudomonadota; class Betaproteobacteria; order Burkholderiales; family Burkholderiaceae; genus Ralstonia; species Ralstonia insidiosa. Next base: position 88,284 of record NZ_VZPV01000002.1, read on the forward strand.
GTCGAGCGCTATCCCGGTCTTTGCGGTAAGGCGAGATCAACGCGGCAATGGCCCACGTACCGGTGTTGTTGATCTGCGCGCACCATTGCGCGACGCGGCGGACATTCTCGCTGCGGTCTTCCCTGGAGAAACCGAGGTCGGGGCAGAGCTGCTTGCGCACGACATCGCCATCGAGCACGCGGCAAGGCACGCCCTGAGCGGTGAGCGATTCCGCCAACGCCAGCGCGAGCGTCGTCTTGCCGGCGCCGCTCAGCCCAGTCAGCCAAAGCGTGGAAGGAATCCGTTGCATGTCATGCCCCTGAGCGTGTTTTGCAGATCGGTGTGAGTGCCAGTAGCGCGGGCCATTGCCCAGCCCAGTCGCCGTCGTGGGCAAGGCCCAGCACGGTGTCGGCTTGCGCGCAGCGGCCGCCAACGGCCCGCACGAAACGTTGCGCCACTTCCAGCGGCACCACAGTGTCTTCCGCACCGCTGAAATGCACTTGCGGAACCGTTGCCACGCGTGATGCCACGTCGATCGGATTCATGGATTCCGGCATCGCCGAGACCGCGTGCCGACGGTTGATGAACTCGATATCCAGATTGCCCGCCACGGTACGGATGGACGCGACGTCGGTACGGTATGCAGCAACCAGCACGGCGATCGCTCCGCCTCCGGAATAACCGACAAGGTGAACGGGCTGGCCCGGCAACTTCGCACCGAAATGGCCTACCGCCTCATTCATCGTTGCCACCACTTCCGGCGCGAAGCGCTTGCCAGTCCAGTACGGCACACCGCATTGCGGGTTCAGCGCCATGGGTGTGAATTGGCATGGGCGCGCGAGGTACACCACGTTCGGTGACGGGTCCGCGGCTGCCAGGGCAAGCGCAGTGGCATGGCGCGGTGTCGGGTCAGCAGACGGTTCGACGCGGGAGATCCACGCCAGCCCATCTCCTTCGATATAGATGGTGAGGGGCTGGTCTGGGCGCGTGATGCGCGCGAATGCCGTCAGGACGAAGTGGTCGGTTTTCACCAGCTCTCGATGCAATTGGAACGGTGCCGCCAATGCGTCTGCGTGCGCGTTGCGGTCGAGCGTCGCGCACGCAGACAGTAGGACGCAAAACACGAGCAACAGCAGCCGGAAGAGCGGTTTCTGTGCGCGCATCATCCTTGCCCGCCGGCAAGCTGGGCCAACGCCTGCGCCATGTCACCCATGACGCTGCCCCAATCGCCACGAGACGGTTGGCGGAACAGGCGCACGCTCGGGTACCACGGCGTATCGCTGCGGCCGAGCAACCAACGCCAGTCCGGCACGAACGGCAGCATCACCCACGCAGGGCGGCCCAGCGCACCGGCCAGATGCACCGGCGACGAATCCACCGAGATCAGCAGATCGGCCACGGCGAGGATGGCAGCGGTGTCCTCAAAATCCTGGATCTCGTCGCTGAGCGACACCATCGCCATACCCGGCGGCGGCGATGCGGCCTGCTGGGCAGCCGGCCCTTTCTGGATGGAGAGGAAGGTGACATCGGGTCGGCACAGTGGTGCGAGGTCTACCAGCCTCATCGAACGGTTGGCGTCATTGACGTGCGTGGGGCGCCCGGCCCACACCAGCGCCACCAGTGGGCGCGGCAAACCGGCCAGACGTGCCTGCCACTTGGCTACACGCTGCGGGTCTGCCGACAAATACGGTGTTGTGCCAAGCAAGTCTGTGAGCTTCAGGCCCATCACCATGGGAAGGCTCATCAGCTCGCAATGCACGTCAAACGCGGGCGGCAGGTTGCCGCGCACGGTCAGCGCATCGAAACCGCTGCAGCGGCTGGCCAGCGATGCGCTCTCCGCGTTCACCTCCAGGATGACGCGCGCGCCGCCGCGCTCCTTCGCCCAGCGCACCATGCGCAGGAACTGGAAGGTATCGCCGTAACCCTGCTCATCGTGGATCAACAGCGTCTTGCCGCGGATGGGCTGACCAGTCCAACGCGGGCGCTGGACCTTGCGCTCGATCGCTGCCGTGTGCGGCATGCCGTAGCGGTGGTGATACTCGCGCCAGCCGCGCTCAAAGTTGCCTTGCAGCAGCAGCGTTTCCGCCAGGTTGAAGCGTGCGGTGAGATTGCCGGGCATGTTGGCAACCAGCATCTCCTGGATGGACTGTGTCTCGGCAATCTTGCCTTGCGGGCGAATCGCGTCGGCCAGCAACTGCCACAACACCAGCGGCCCCGTGCCGGACGCCAGAAACGGACGTACGAACGCCTCCGCTTCGGTCAAGCGCCCATCGACCAGCAGCGCACGGCCTTGGCGCTCGACCGTCGCGACATCAACCGTATTCATGTTCATGGCGCGCTGATCCCGAGTGCAGCGAGCAGCGGGCCGAGGTGGCTTGCGTGCTTCTGCCAGCGCCCCTTGGACGTGGTGTAGATCGGCTGGCGTACCTGGTTGACGCTGGCGGTGCGCACCACGCGGTCGTTTGCGTGGAACTGCAGGCAGGCGTCTTCCCAGGGCAGGCCGAGGAAGCTGACCAGGCGCCGCGCCTCGCCCTCCAAGTCATCCACCACGTGCTCATAGTCCACTTCGATGAAGCGATCGGCCGGCAGGACTTGGGCCCAGTGGGCCATCAGCTTCTGATAGTCGGTATAGAACTCGCCAAGCTCCGCCAGATCGTAGGAGAACGGCTGCTCACCGCCGAATTGCTTGGTGTAGCACGACAGGCACGTATCCACCGGATTACGCCGGCAATGGATGATGCGCGCACCGGGCAGGATCAGCGGAATCAACCCCGCATACATGAAATTGCCCGGCATCTTGTCGATCAGGCGTTGCCGACCTTGTGCCAGCGGTTCGATACGGTCCAGGTAGGCGCGGCCCAGGTGTTGCGCGCCCGCTGCCGTCAACGCCTGCCCAATATCGGGGAACGGCCCGGCACCCTCCACCACCAGACGCAGCGTCGAAAGCTCGCCCGCGCCCGTGACCTGCGAGTGCGACGACAGAATTTGCTCGATCAGCGTAGTGCCCGAGCGCGGCATCCCGACGATGAAGACCGGCAGATCAGACTGCGCGCCGGCGCCCGCCAAGTGCGCCATCCGCTCGGCAGTGAAGACTTCAGCGATGCGCTGCATCCATTGCCGGGTCGCCTTGGCGTCGTAACCGAACGTCGAGCGCTTCTGCTGGTTTGCGGTATGCAGGTGCGCGAAGGCGCGCGGCGCATCCTGCAGGTCGAGGTAGGCCTTGCCAAGCGCGAAATGCGCTGTGATGCGTTCGCTCAATGGCTTCGGTGCCTCGCTGGCGAGCCAGGCCTCGATGGCGTCGACATCCGAATCACCAGCCTGGAATGTCTTGGCTTCGGCGCGCGCCGTCAGCACCCGTACAGAACCGGGGAACATCGACAGCGCCCGATCGAACGCCGCCCGAGCGGCCTCTTTCTGGCCTGACTCCATCAGGAGCATGGCGCACCCGACCAATGCCTCTTCCGCCACTGTGCCGGGCAACGTTGCAGCCTGCTCGAAATGCGCGAGCGCCTGGTCGGTTTGACCCAGCCCCTGCAGCACCTGCGCCAGCGCGTGATGGGCTTCGGCACTGCGCGGCGCCAGGGTCACGGCCTGCTGTGCGCACGCGAGCGCAGCGTCCAGGCGCTCCAGTTGCTTCAACGCCGTCGCCCGGGCGACGAGTCCGGCGGGATGCTGTGGTGCAAACGACTGCAACGCATCCAACGCCTGCAGCGCCGCGGCATGCCGATGGCGCGTCGCCTCCGCATCGGCCAGGTTCAGGTAGGCATCAATCAGATGCGGGCTGAGTTCGATGGCCAGGCGCGCCTCTGCGGCGGCCTGGTCGTACTGCCCGTGCGCAGTCAGCAGGAAAGCGAGATTGCTGTGCGCCTCGGCATAGTGCGGATTCAGCGCCAACGCCTGGCGGTAGTGCTGCTCGGCCTGGCCTAGCCTGTCCAGACGCCTGTACGTATTGGCCAGATTGTTGTGCGCTTCCGGTGCATCGGGCGTGAGCGCCACCACCCGTTCCAGGCATGCGAGGCTTTGCTCAAGCTTGCCCGCTTCCTGCAGCAGGATGCCGAGATTGCTCCAGCCCGGAACCAGCGATGAGTCCAACGCCACCGCACGCTCGGCCGCTTCCTGACCCTCGGCCAGCATGCCCCTCTGGCGATACATCTCCGCCAGGTTGCTGGAATAGATGGCGGGTGCGCGTGGGGCCATGCAAGCCTGACGCACGTGCGCAATGGCCAGATCCAGGTTGCCATAGGCATGCGCCATGAGCCCGAGCAGGTGCAAGGCATCGGCCTGCCCCGGCCACGCGGCCAGCACACGCTGGCAATAGATTTCGGCTTCGGCTGCCTGGCCTGCGTTCCAGTGTGCATACGCACGGTTGAGCGCTTCGGGAATGCTGATTGGGTCGGAATTGAGCGCGCTCGACATGCGTGGCTCCAATGAATCAAATGGGGAAAAACCAGTCCGATCGGACCGCCTGCGGGAGTCTGGTTGACCGCCCCCCATAAAGCAATGAGCGCGCTCCCCCTTTCGGGAGGCGCGCCATTGGCACATCACTTCAAGACGTTAGAACAGCTGGCGCAGTTGCAGGCTGCCGGCATGCGATACATACCCACTACCCACTTGCAGCGAGTAACGCGCGCTGATGCTCAGGTTGTTTGCCCGCAGCAGCTTGACGCCGGCCGAGAGCACCGCCGAGTCGTTCACCGGGCTGGCACCCAGCGACGTGAAGCTGGTCTGACCCGTCGGGTCTGCCGCGAAGCTGGCTTGCGTCTGCGTACGCGTGTTGTTGTACTCATGACGCCATGCCACCTGCAGTTCCGGCACGAGCGTGCCGTACGAGGTTGCCAGCTCACGCGAGAACTTCACGCCGATGTCGCTGGTGACCGACGTCGTGTGCGACGCACCCACCGACAGCGCTGCACCATTGCCGCCCGATTCGGTGTAGCCGTTCTGACGCAGGTAGCCATACGTCAGGCTGGCCAGCGGCGTGACCGTGGCAACGGCGGTCGCAAACGGATAGCCGGCTTCCGCGCGGGCCACATACTGCGTGCCGCTGAAGCTACCGTCGGCATTGCCCGAGAAGCCGGCAAAGTTGACGGCGCGGGTGGTGTCGTAGTGCTGCTGCACGGCACCCGCCGACAGGTTTGCGTACCACGGGCTGCCCGTGTAGCTGGCGTAGCCCATCAGGCCGAACGAGTTCACACGCGTCGAGTTGCCGTCGGTGTCGCCCGTGTTGCTGATCTTGGCGTTGCTGTAGCTGAACACACCGCCCGCACGCCACGCGTCGTTGACCGCGTGATCGACGCCGAACAGCAGGCCGCCGAAGTTGGCGCTGTAGCCATCCACCTGATCACGTTGGCCCTGGTGTGCGTGGCCGCCGAATGCCTGACCCCACACGCCCCATGCCGGACCGGCTTCACCGGTCGAGACACCGCTCAGGCCACCGGCCTGGGCAAGGCGCACGCTGTCCGCATGCGTGGAGATGATGTTGAGCACATCCAGCGTCGGTGCCAGTGCAGCCTGGGCGGTCGAGCCCTGCGACACCGGGTTCAGTTGCTTGCCGGCGCGGTTGGCCGCGTCGCTGCTGCCCAGGTTCAGCGCCATCGAGGCGTTGTACAGGTTCAGCAGGCCCGGATCGCTGATGCCCGTGTACTGGGACAGGCCTGTGAGCGCCGCTTGGGCGTTCGGCACGGTCGCCGGCGGGGTGGGAGCCGGGGCAGGCGCGGGAGCCGGTGCCGGGGCAGGTGCCGGCGAAGGGCTCGTGGTCGGGATCAGAGCTGCGCTGACCACGGTCACCACCAGGTCGCTACGGCCATTGGCCGTGACGTTCGCACCGGTCAGGACACTGTTGTAACCGCGGATCGAATACCGGAGCGTGCCTTCGTTGTAGTTGGTGCCGGTGCTCGACGCATCGACGATCACGTAACGCTGGCCAGCCGCAAACGGATACGGGTTGACCTGCGCAAACGAAACGGCCGAGCCCGCGGCAAGGTTCACCGCGCCCGAGACAATCAGTCGGCCATAGCCGCGGTCGCCCGTGAGGGCGCCGTTGGCGATCGCACCGGTGTTCACGCCGATCTGCAGCGTACCGGCCGCGCTCTGGTTGTAGGTGCCAAGAATGTTGATCGCGTTGTTGACCTGCAGGACTGCGCCCGTGTTGCTCACGGCCACCTGACCGGTGGGAGCGGCCACGGCTGGGCCAACGCTGAGTATGTTGGTGGGCGCGGCACCAATGTTGTCGTTCAACACCAGGTTGCCCGAGCCGAATACAACGTTCGTGCCAGAGCTGGTGATCGTGCCGATCGTTCCGCCAAAGCCGGTCAGCGTGCCGAATGTCGAGCCCGCTCCACCATTGATGGTCAGGGCTTGAGGGCTCTGGTTCGTAATATTGCCGGCGATCACGCCTGAGTTGGTGATCGTGCCAATCGACCCGCCGTTGACGATGGCATTGCCAGCGCCCGTGATGGTGCCGCTGTTATCCACCGCGCCGATCGACCCGGCGCTGAGAATGCCGGCGACAAATGGCATGGTGCCCACGGTGCCACCGCTGATCGTTCCGCGGTTGACCAGCGTGCCGATCATGCTGGTGTTGTAAAGCCCTGGCACGCGACCGCTGATCACACCGTTGTTGGTCAGCGAGTTGATCGTTCCTTGGTTGGTGATACCAACGCCGCCGCCGCTAATGCTGCCGCTATTGGTGAGCGTGCCGATCGAGCCGCCGTTGAAAACGCCGGCATTCTGCTGACCGGTACCCGAGGGGAGGCCAAGAATGGTGCCGCTGTTGCTCAGCGTCTGGATCGTGCCGAAGTTGTTGATACCTGTGACGCTACCGCTAATGACGCCGCTCGCGTTGTTGGTCAACGCGCTGATCGTACCGCCGTAGCTTGTGATGCCAACGGAGTTGGTACCAGTACCACTAATGGTCCCGCTGTTGGTCAGCGCACCGATGGTGCCGTTGTTGGCAATGCCGGTATTGCCGCCAGTGATGGTACCGCCAGCGTTGTTGTTCAACGCGGTAATCGTGCCGCCGGAACCATTGATCCCCAACGCACTGCCGTTGATGGTGCCGCTGTTCGTCAACGTACCGATCGCGGCACTGTTGACGATGGCCGCCACACCACCTTGGATGACGCCACTCGCTGCGTTGTTCAGCGTAGTGATCGCACCTCCGTTAGTGATGCCATAGCCTGCAGCGACGCTGCCCGTACCCCCGCCAACGCCACCAAACCCATTGATGGCGCCGGTGTTGCTGAGCGTGACGATGGTCCCTTGGTTCTCAATACCGAAGCCGGTGCCGCCCTGACCGCCGATTCCGCCAATGCCGCCAATGCCGCCGTTGCCGCCCTGGCCAAGGATGGTGCCGCCGTTGTTCAGCGTCGTGATCAGCGCGCTGTTGATCAGGCCCGTGCCGCTACCGCCTGCGCCGCCTACACCGCTGGGCACGCCAGAACCGCCAGCGCCGCCGGTACCGCCGACGCCCATGATCGTGCCGTTATTGTTCAGCGTCGTGATGTTGCTTGCCGCCAGGCCAAACGCGTTTCCGCCCCCACTCCCTGGCCCGCCGGGCATGGGCATTGGCGGCGTACCAGGCGGCGTACCAGGCGGCATCATGATGCCGCCGTTCATACCGTTGCTCCCCGCCTGGCCGATCGCACTGATGACGCCGCCGGCTGCGTTGTTCAACGTATCGATCGAGCCGCCGTAAGAGCCGATCCCGACATTGGTCCCGCGGATCGTGCCGCTGTTGCTGAGCGTGCCCAGCGTGCCATCGGTCATCAGCGCAGTGCTGGCGCTCGAAACGCTGCCGCTGCTGGTTACCGTGTAGTTGCCGGCGCCCCAGAACTGCTGGGTGGTGATCGCGGTGCTGACAGTCGTATCGGCCGCAGCGATGGCCGGGGCCATGCTGGAGAGCGCGGCCGCGATTGCCAGCGTCAAGGTGCTCTGTTTAGGAAACTGATTGCGTTGAGCCATTGTTTTTGTACCTGAGATAGGCGGTTGAACGGCCAATCCGAGCCGCGCCCCAGCACACGTGTTGAGGCTCAAGGTCTGCCTGTCGGTTTCCCCTGCGCCTCAACACGGTGCGGTTTGCTTGCGTCGAACGACTTCCCCGTTTCGCAATCCGGTACGTTCTGGCAAATGGCGCTGTTATCTTCTGCGCGCCTCTGCTGCTACGTTCTTGGATCAGGCAAACCTGCCGGCAGGCTCTGTTCTGATGCGGCATCGGATGCCGCAAGCGAGCGTTTGACCGACAGCCCTGAGCCGCTACCAACTCCCCCCGGACTGCTGACACAACTGTGTCGGACTCGATAGTGGCGATTTTTTTGGGGGTGGTCTTGACCGTGCGTCTCAGTTTTTGGAAAGTTCCGCGCGATTTGGAAATTTCTATAAGATCCCTGCGCTACCTCAACACCACACGCTGCACAGGAATGCCTCGCATGCACCCTCGGGCCCACAACACCGCGCACCAGGACCGTGCATGAGCCGGATCGTTTTTGCGTGGGAGCTGGGTGAGAACCACGGGCACCTGTGGCGCCTGCTCCCGATTGCCCTGGCGCTGCAGGCAAACGGCCATGAGGTGATGTTCGGGCTCAAACCGATGGCCCTGGCCCAGCGCTATCTGGCGCCCCATGGCATCCGCTGGTTTGCCTGCCCCGCCCCCGCAGACATCACGCCGCTGGGCCGCGAGATTGCGACCTACGTCGATATTCTTGCCACCTATGGCGCCACGCAACCCGATCTGCTGGGCGGCATGGTGCAGGCCTGGCAACACATGTACGCCGCGCTCGAACCGGATCTCGTGGTGATCGAGCACGCGCCGCTTGCCTTGCTGGCGGCCAAGCGGGCAGGCATTCGCAGCGTCCAGGTCGGCACCGGCTTCACCATCCCCCCTACCCTGTCTCCGGCGCCGTGCTTCCGCCCATGGGAAGCGGACCACGCCGAGGCGCGCGCGCAAACGCAGGCGGCAGTGGAGCGCACCATCCAGGCGTTGTTCGACCAGCCGCAGGCGCTGACGACATTGCTCACCGCAGACCACACGCGGCTACTGACGCTGCCGGAGCTGGACCACTACGCAGCATCGCGGCCGCCCGGCACCACCTTCCTGGGGCCAGTGCCCGAGCCAGATACCGGCGAACGCGTGCAATGGCAGCAGCCCAACAAGCCGCACGTCTTCGTGTATCTGCACACGCAGCCCTGGCTGGGGACCGTGCTGACGGCGCTGGAGGCGTCCGGCGCCGAGGTGATTGCCGTCATTCCCGATATCAGCGACGAACTGGCGAGCCGCCACCGCCGCCTGCGGCTATTCCGGCGGCCTGTGCAAATGGCGCCCTTGCTGGCCGGCTGCACGCTGGCCATCACCCACGCAGGCCATGGCACGGCATTGAACTGCCTGCTGGCCGGCGTGCCGATGTTGCTGCTGCCGCTGCATATCGAGCAATTGATGGTGACCGAGCGTGTGGCCGCAACGGGCGCTGGCCTGGGGATCCTGCCCGCCTATGTGGAGAGCCGCTTCGGCCAGGTGCTTCACGATGCCTTGGCCAATCCGCAATACCGTGACGCGGCACGCACCATTGCAGTGCGCTACCAGAGCTTGCCGCGCGACCGCGTCCTGAAAGCCGTCACCGGGCTGATCGAGGACGTGCTGGCGCAACGCTGTTAGCCGACGCCACTCCGCACGCGAGGTGTTGGTCTTGTGTCTCACCCTTTTGTAGGGGAGTGCGCCGTCGCGCGTGATTGCAGGTGTTTTCTTCGCTACAGTCCCAGCCATAAGACGCCGTTCATAACAGCACCACCACAAAATACTCACGGGGCGGGGACTCTCTTGCATGGCACATTGCGCGTTCACGGTTGACGTTCGCTCGCCGTGCGAATCGTCGCTTGCGCACAGTGATCCGCGATGAGCACCGCATTGAACGACGACGCCCTCCACACTGCGCCAACGCTCAGTCGCCTGTTGTTGCCGCCAGCGCCACCAACGCTCGCACCCGGCATCGTGCACAGCGATTTCAGCGTGCAAGGCGACGCCCGCCAAAGCTTTTTGGCTTGGCAAGAGCGGATGAGCCCGGTCTATGACATACGGCCACCATCAAAGCAGGCCGACGATACGTTCAACGCATCGCTGTCACGCTACACGATCGACAATCTCAGCCTCTTCGACTTTCACACCGGCCCCAATCTGGCCGTGCGATCGTTGGGTCGGGTCTCGACCGAGAGCGTTCGTGATGTCACGTTCAGCATCTTCCTGGCAGGGCCGCCGTCGCAATTTCAGGGTGGCAAGCCGCGCGCTGACGCCGCGCATATCCCGCGCGTGCCAAGCATCCTCGCGCTGGACATGGATCAACCGTGCACCATCCGCAGCTTTGAGGGGCGACTCCTTCTTCTTTTTGTGCCGCGTGCGCTGGTGGAACAGTCATTCCCCGATGCGGCTTCGCTGCATGGCCGCTGGGTGCACGCCACCACCCCGCTGACGCGCTTGCTGATTGAGCATGTCGTGGCGCTCAGGCAGCAGATCGTTGGGCTGAGCAAGGAGGCCGCGCAGCAGGCCTTTCTCACCGCGGTGGAGTTGATCCTGGCGGCCTACGGCCAGCAGGCGGGCCTGGCAGGCAACGCCCGTGCGGCGGTGCGCGCTGCTGTCTACGGAAAAGTGCGGCGGCATGTTGAGAGCAATCTGCGTGATCCGAACCTGTCGCCGGAAAGCGTGTTGGCATCGCTGCATTTCTCGCGCGCAAGCGTGTACCGCATCTTCGAACACGATGGCGGCCTGGCCGCATATATCCGCAGTCGCAGGCTACGGATGGCCGCCGACGAACTGGTGCGCTTTCCGCAGCGGGGCATACAAGACGTTGCCTCGGGGCTGGGCTTCAACGATGCATCGAGCTTTACGCGTGCCTTCCGTCGCGCGTTCGACATCGCGCCCCGCGAACTCCACGAATACGCACCGTTGCTCCAGCACGGCCACGCCAAACGGGAGCGCTTCACCTAGAAGCCACGGGCCATTGACCCTCGCCAGGCGCCGCCAAGCCCCATAAAACCACGGCGCCGTCACTTTGCAGGCAAGGTGTTGGGCCCGAGCCTCACCCTTTAGGGGGGAGTGCCGCGCTGCGCGCAATTTCTTCGCTACAGTCATCACCACAATAAGCAGTTCATAAGCTGTACCACAGCACAGAATACTCACGGGGCGGGACTCTCTTGCATGGAACCTTGCGCGCTCACGGCTGACGCTCGCTCGCCGTGTGAACCCTCTATCGTTTACAGCCATTTCGATGCGTGCAAGCAGACGCATCAGAAGCCTCTAATGGCATGGCGAGAGCGGGTCGGCCACATCATCGACGTTCTGCCATCACGCGCTGATCTGGAGAAGCCGTTTCACGCCGCCATCGATCGCTACAAGGTCGGTGATGCGACGTTCACCGATTGCCGGTCCGATGCGATGCTGCTGGACCGTTCGCTTGCGCGCATTTCGACTGATTCCATCCGCGATTACGCTTTCCATGTGTTCCTGGAAGGCGGTGTCAACGATGTTGCTGTGCGCTCGTCCTCATCGCGCGACAACACGCTGGCTGCCGGCAGCATCCTCGCCCTGCACATGGGTCAGCCCGTGCGCATGCAGCGCAGCGCCTGCCGGGTCGCCACCATCTTTGTGCCGGGCGCACTCGTGGGAGAAACGTTTCCCGACCCTGAGGCGATCCACGGTCGCTTGATCGAGAACACGACGCCGCTCACGCAACTGATCGTCGAGCACGTGACGGCGCTGAGCCGTGACATTCCAGACATGAGTGCACACGCCGCGGGCAGCGCCATTCATGCGAGCACGCAACTCCTCGTCTCTGCATTCGGCAAGCAAGCCCAACTGAGCGGCAATGCCCGCGCTGCGGCACGGGCCGCCATGTTCGGTCGGGTGCGGCGGTACATCCAGATGCATCTGCGCCAGGAAGACCTCTCGCCGGAAACCGTGTTGCAAGCACTGCAGCTGCCTCGCCAGACGCTGTATCGTCTGTTTCAGCACGAGGGCGGTCTGGGCGCGTACATCCGCCACCTGCGGTTGCGGGAGGCGGCAGATGAGTTGGTCCAGCGCCCCGACCTGACCGTGACGGACATCGCGTTCGGGTTGGGTTTCAAGAGCTCGTCCGATTTCACGCGCGCGTTCCGCCGTGCCTATGACATGGCGCCGCAAGACTTCCGGGCACTGACGGGCAAGACGTTCTACGCGCGGCCCAGGGTGTCGCACAGCGCGCAGGTTGCAATCAGCGCGTAAGACGTCGCGGTTTCAGGCCATCGGTTTCAGGCTACTGCGCGGCGCTCCTTGAACGCGAGCACCGCCAAGAAACTCACCAGGCATGCGGGCGCCACATACCAGGCTGCGGATACTGGATCGCCCGTCCATTTGATCAGCCCGGTGATGATGAATTGCGCGGTGCCACCAAACAGCGTGACACCCAGCGCATGCGAAATCGCAAAGCCGCTGGCGCGCACGCGTGCCGGAAACGCTTCGAGAACAAGCAATGCGCCGATGCTGGTGCCCAGCGCCAACAACACGCTAATGACGGCCGTCCCGAACAACACGGTCAGCGGCCCTTTAGCGTGCGCCATCATCGCGAAAACCGGATACGCAAGCAGCGCCGTCGCCCCCGACGTAATAAGTACCAACGGCTTGCGGCGCGGCAACCGGTCCGCCAGCAGGCCCGACAGCGGCGACACCACGACCAGCAGCAACGTCGACAGCGTGGACGACAAGAACCCGATGATGGCCGGCATGTGCAACACGCGCGTCACGTAACTCGGCATGAAGGTGATGACGGCGTAGACCGGCACTGTGCTCCAGATCTTCGTCAACGTGGCCAGCACGAGCGTTCCACCGTGCTCCCGGCACAGCTCGACGATCGGGAGGGAGGTGCTGCGACCGGAAGCACCACGAGCCGGGCTATCGACCAGCTGACGCCGCAGGTAGAGACCCGCCGGCACAATCAGCAATCCAATCAGGAAGGGAATGCGCCAACCCCACTGCGTCAGGCTCGCCGGCGACATCGTGCTCGTGAGCAGTGTGCCCAGCAACGCACCGAACAACGCAGCCGCAGCCTGACTGGCGTATTGCCAGCTGACCAGAATCCCGCGTTGTGATGGCGGCCCGGCTTCCATTGCGAAGGTCACGGCCGCCCCCACCTCGCCCCCGGCGGCAAAGCCTTGCAGCAAGCGACCGACGAGGATGATGCATGGTGCCGCCACGCCAATCGCCGCAAAGGGTGGACATACGGCGATTGCGGCCGTCCCTGCGGCCGTCAGCCAGATGGTGATCGTCATGGCCGCGCGGCGGCCGACCCGGTCTGCATAGGCGCCGATCACCATGGCACCAAGTGGCCGCATGAAGAAGCCAACACCGAAGGTGCCGACCGCAAGCAACAGCGACGTCATCGGATCGGTGGCCGGAAAAAACTGGTCACCGATCATCACCGCGAAGTAGCTGAACACCGTGAAGTCGAACAACTCGAGACACGTGACAAGCGATGTCGCAATGACGACCTTGAGCAGTTCGCGACGGGAGTTCGCGTTCGCGGCGCGCAGATCGCGTGTCATAGGTGGGAGCATGTCGGCATTGTTGTTTTCGATTCACCTCGAGCGCAACCCATCTCCCCTCCGATTGACGTCACAGGAATGGCATGCTCGTTAATGCCCTCCATACCCTCTTTCTCAAGAAACTCTGAGACGCTGGACCGTCAACGGTGAGACGGATGCCATTGACTTTGAGACCGGACAGCCGCGACAGCGCGCCGCATTGTGCAAACGCACAAGACGACTAAACTTTCAGAAATTCCTGAAAATTGAGAAAGATCAAAACCATGCAACTTTCTCCCTTGAAACAGCGCTTCGTCTTGCATTTCGGCGAGATGGGCAGCCGCTGGGGCATCAACCGCACGGTTGGGCAGATCTATGCGCTGCTCTATGCGGCACGCGAACCGATCAACGCCGACGAGATTGCCGAGGCGCTGGGCTTCTCGCGCTCGAACGTGAGCATCGGGCTGAAGGAGCTGGAGTCGTGGAAGCTGGTGCGGCTCTCGCACAAGCCTGGCGACCGGCGCGAATACTTCTCGGCCCCCGACGACATCTGGACCATCTTCCGCACGCTGGCTGAAGAGCGCCGCAAGCGCGAGATCGACCCCACGCTTTCGCTGCTGCGCGACGTGATGCTCGAATCCCCCACAGACCCGGATGACCGCCACGCCCAGGCGCGCATGAAGGAGATGTACCAGCTCATCACGCTCATGACCAACTGGTTTGACGACGTGCAGAAGCTCGATGCCGACTCCTTGCAGCAGCTCATGAAGATGGGCGCCAAGGTGCACAAGCTGCTGGAAATGAAGAACAAGCTTGCCGTCGTGGTTGGCGGCAAATCGAAGTAGCCCCGAGAAGCACCATGTCACTTGATCCTGTTGCCCTGGCGCGCATCCAGTTCGGCGCCAACATCACGTTCCACATCCTCTTTCCCACCATCAGCATCGCGCTTGCTTGGGTGCTGCTGTTCTTCAAGCTGCGCTACCGCAAGACCGGCGACGAGGCCTGGATGGCCGCGTACCGCCTGTGGGTGAAGGTCTTTGCGCTGACCTTTGCGCTGGGCGTGGTGTCCGGTGTGACGATGAGCTTTCAGTTCGGCACCAACTGGCCGGGCTACATGAACACGGTGGGCAATATTGCGGGGCCGCTGCTGGCGTATGAGGTGCTGACCGCGTTCTTTCTGGAGGCCAGCTTCCTCGGCATCATGCTGTTCGGCACGGGCCGCGTGAGCCAGCGCATCCATACGTTTGCGACGTTCCTGGTGGCGCTGGGCACGACCATCTCGGTGTTCTGGATCATCGCGCTCAACTCGTGGATGCAGACGCCCACTGGCTACGTGATGATCGACGGCCGCGCGCATCCGCAAAGCTGGCTGGCGATCATCTTCAACCCGTCGTTCCCGTACCGGTTCACGCACATGCTGCTGGCCTCTGGGCTGACGGTGTCGTTCCTGCTGGCAGGGCTTTCCGCCTATCGCTGGCTGCGCAATGACCGCGGTGCCGACGTGCGTGCCAGCCTCAAGACGGGCGTGGTGCTGGCAGCGATGTTGATCCCCTTGCAGATCGTCGCAGGCGATGCACACGGCCTGAACACGCTGGAGCACCAACCGGCCAAGCTGGCCGCCATGGAAGGCATCTGGCAGACCGAGCGCGGCGTGCCCGCCGTGCTGTTCGGCATCCCGGATGCTGCCACGCGCAGCAACCGCTTCGAGATCGCCGTGCCCAAGCTGGCATCGCTGTATCTGACGCACTCGCTCAATGGTGAGGTCAAGGGGTTGGATCAGTTCGACCAGCACCCACCCGTGGTACCGGTGTTCTTTGCCTTCCGCCTGATGGTGGGCGTGGGGCTGCTGATGCTGGCGGTGTCATGGGTCAGTGCATGGCGCCTGCGCCGTAACGGAGAACTGCCGCGCTGGCTCGTGCGCACCCTCGTCGCGATGACGTTCTCCGGCTGGGTAGCCGTGGTCGCCGGCTGGTACGTCACAGAGATTGGCCGGCAGCCGTGGCTCGTCTACGGCGTACTGACCACCGCGCAGGCGGCCTCCACCGTGCCCGCCCAGATGATCGGCACGACGCTGGCGATGTACCTCGCGCTGTACGCCTTCCTCATCGCTTCGTATATCGGCGTGGTGTTCTACCTGGCCCGCAAAGCCGGCGGTGCCATCGACCCGACTGACGCCGACATTCCGGGCAAGCACAGCCCCCAACTCTCCGCCCCCGTTGCGAGCCACGCATGAGCACCCTCCCTGACCTCTCCCAACCCGCCGGCTGGCTGCCGGTGGTCTTCATGGCCCTGATGGGCATTGCCGTGCTGGCCTACGTGGTGCTGGACGGCTACGACCTGGGCGTCGGCATCCTGCTGCGCCGTGCCGATGATGCCGAGAAGGACACGATGATCGCCTCCATCGGCCCGTTCTGGGATGCCAACGAAACCTGGCTCGTACTCGGCGTCGGCCTGCTGCTGGTGGCGTTTCCTGCGGCACATGGCGAGATCCTGGGCGCGCTGTACTTGCCCGTCGCCGTCATGCTGTTCGGGCTGATGCTGCGTGGCGTGGCGTTCGACTTTCGCGTCAAGGCACGCGCGCACCACAAGCCGTGGTGGAACCGCGCGTTCTATGCAGGCTCCGTCATCGCCACGGCGGCGCAAGGGCTGATGCTGGGGCTGTACATCACGGGTTTCCACTACGACACCGCCAACATCATCTTTGCGATCTGCACGGCGGGCGGGCTGATTGCCGGTTACCTGCTGCTGGGTGCCACGTGGCTGATCATGAAGACCGAAGGCGCGCTGCAGTTGCGCGCGGTGCAGTGGGCGCGCGGCAGCCTGTGGTTCACCGCGCTGGGCGTGGCGGCAGTGTCGCTCGCCACACCGTGGGTCAGCACGCGCGTGTTCGACAAATGGTTTGCCTTGCCCAACATCATCCTGCTGGCGCCGGTGCCGCTGGTGACGATCGTGCTGTTCGGCCTGATCGATTGGGTGCTGCGCCGTCTACCGCAGCAAATTGCCAAAGGGGATGAACACCTGATCTGGGCACCCTTCGTGGGCACCGGCGCCATTTTCTTGCTGGCGTTCAACGGCCTGGCCTACAGCCTGTTCCCGTACCTGGTGGTGGACCGGCTCGACATCTGGCAGGCTGCCAGCGCACCGGAATCGCTCGAGTTCATGCTGGTGGGCGTGGCCATCGTGCTGCCGACCATCGTGGGCTACACCATCTACTCGTACAAGGTGTTCCACGGTAAGGCGACGGAGCTGCGGTACTACTGAATGACGGACATTGACGACGCGGCGGGCAGGCATTTAGGCTCACAGCCTTTCTCCTCTCGCCCGCACACCCCATGATCACCTGCTACCTCCGCTACATCATCAACCCCGCCCGGCTTGTTGAGTTCGAGACCTACGGCAAGATGTGGATTCCGCTGGTCGAGAAATTTGGCGGCCAGCACCACGGCTATTTCCTGCCCTCTGAAGGTGCGAACAACGTCGCGCTGGCATTGTTCTCGTTCCCGAGCCTCGCGGCATACGAGGTCTATCGAGAGCAGTCGAAAACCGACCCCGCCTGCATCGCCGCCTTCCAATATGCCGACGAAACCGGCTGCATTGTCAGCTACGAACGCAGCTTCTTCCGCCCTGTTCTTTCTTGATTCGTTGCGCGCGTATCAACCCACCGTCGCCTCAAACACGCGCCGATAGTTGCCGCCCAGAATCTGCCCCACCTCTGCCTGCGTGAAGCCCGCTTGCAGCAACGCCGTGGCCAACGCAGGCAACTGCTTGTAGCTGTTGAACACCGGCGGTTTGATAAAGCCCAGCATGTCGGTACCCAGCCCCACATGCGCCACGCCCACCACATCGGCCATGCGCTTGATGCCCAGTGCCATGGCATCGATGCTGGGGAAATCCGCCGCATTGGGCCATACGCCAATCACACCACCCGTGTCCGCCACGGCGCGCGCATGGTCGGCCGAGATCAATCGACTGCGCGCCCTGGGCGATCCGGAGAGCGCCGTATGTGACAGCACTAGCGGTTTGGTGGTGGTCGCCGCCGCGCGTTTGACGAGGTCATACGTGCCGTGCGCCACGTCCACCACGATACCCAGCGTATTGCAGCGTCGTACGACTTCCGCGCCAAAGTCAGTCAGACCGCCATGCACAGGCGGCTCGGTCTGGATGTCACCCAGCTCGTTCACGCGGTAGTGCGTGAGCTGTAGATGCCGCAGACGATGCTGTGTGTAGGCCTCGTCCACACGCTCGATGCGGCCCTCCAGAAAGTCCGCCCCCTCTGACGCGATGATGACGCTCGGGCCCTGTGTGCCCATGGCTGCCAGCGATGCGGCATCTGTCACCACACGCAGTTGCTCTTTGTCGATCAAGCGCTGGGCACGCGCAAACTCGGTCAGGCCGAGCTGATACAACTCGCCGGGCTCCGGCGTACGGAAGGCCTCGAAGCGGTTGCCGCTGGCCGCCACGTGCACGGCAGTGGTATCGGTGACGATGGCCAGGCAGATGACGTTCATGCCGCCGGTGCGCATCGGCTCAGCCACCGGTAGAAACGGCCGATTGGCGCCGATCTTGGGATCGCGCGAGACGATCACGCGGCCGGCGTGGCTGTGGATGTCGATGGTGAGTGCACCTGGCAATGGCGTCCAAGTCGTGTCCGCACCGGCATCGCCTTCGGTGTAGTTGGCGAAGCGGCCGGGTGCGCAAGCCGCCAGCCCCAACGCGGCGCCAGCGGCCAGGAACACGCGACGGCTCACGCGTGCTGATTGGGCCGAAGGTTGAGCGACAGTCGGTGCGGCGGCCACCAGTTGATAGCGCCAACCGGCCGGGTCGTTTTGCAAGCGCAGCAGACGGCCGCGCAGGCGAACGGCGTCATCATCCATGCGCACCGGCTGCGCGGCAAACACCTCGATGCTCGTCGCCGGACTGCGTGGCACGCAGCCACCACAGCAAGGCGCGTCTGCCGAGAGCAGAAAGTAGCTTGCCGACTGCGCTGCCGCATCGAGCGACAGTGCCCAACCTTCAATCTCAACGATGGTGTCGTGCAAGGCATCCGCCCCGCGTGTTTCGATGAGGGTCCAGTCGATCGGCATATGCGCTCCGCGTGGTTGGGCTGCGGTATTGTGCGTGCGATCCGACCCGGTTGCCACCGCGCCTGCCTACACCGTGTTACGCGCCACCCCGAAAGCACGAGTACCCCCACGGCGTCATCTTGAACGGCAGGTGGTAGTGCTGCGCCACATCGTCGAGCCCGAACCGGTAAGGCACCGTCTCCAGAAAAGGCGTGGCGGGCAAGGCGATGCCGGCCTGCCGGTAGTAGTCCCCCACCTCGAAGGTCGCCTCATACACGCCAGCCACGCACTGCGCCGCCAGTGCATCCAGCTCGCGCAGCGTGCCCGTCGGGCCGATGCGCCCGGCTGCCAGCAGCACGCGTTCGTTGCCGGCAAGCCGTTCGATGCGTACCGCCAGCCCCTGCGCCACCACGCCGCGCGACACGTCCACCACATGAATCGAGATACCGGGCATGCCGGTCACTTCCAGAAGCCGGTGTGCGAGCGGGCGGCCTCGTCTTCGATCAGCGGGCCGTGCACTTCAATCTGCCGCTGCCCACGCACGAACACCTCGCGGCACGGCAGCGAGAACGTCGGGTTCTCGGGGTGGTCTCCGGTCAGCACTAGCAGATGGTGCTCCGACAGTGCGTAGACCACGCGGCCAATGTTGCACCAGTAGATGGCGCCCGAGCACATGCAGCAGGGCTCGGCGCTGGTGTACAGCGTGCAGTGCGCCAGTTGTTCGGGCGACAGCACCTTGGCGGCGGCAGCCGCAGCGGCCAGCTCGGCATGCTGCGTCGGGTCACCTTCAGGCGGCATGGAGTTGTTGCCCGCCGTGGCGATCACGTTGCCGTGCTCGTCAGCCACCAGCGCGCCGAACGGGTGGCGGCCGCGCTGGCGCGCATCGTCGGCAAGCTGAATCGCCAGGCGCAGCAGCGCCATGTCGCGGTCGGTCAGTCGGGGTTGGGCGTCTCGTGCGTTCATGGTGAAGTCCCTGGTGTCAGTGTTGTATGGAATGGGAATCAGTGCAGTTCAGCGCCGGCGGCCGGGCTGGCCACATCGGCGGTGTGCGGTGCGGACTCGCGATTGAGCAGCAGGTTGAGCACGATGGCCGTCAGCGCGCCCAGGAAGATGCCGCTGTCGAGCACCAGCTTGAGCGGCCCGTGCACATGCTCGAACAGCGCCGGGAACGACATGGGCAGCACCCCCACGCTCACCGATACGGCCACCACAATGGCGTTGCGCGTGCCTTCAAAGCGCACCCGCGACAGCTCCTGGATGCCCGCCACCGTGGTCATGCCAAACATGACGATGGCGCAACCGCCGAGCACCGGCCGCGGCACGCAGGCAATCAACGCACCCAGCTTGGGGAACAGCCCCATCAACACCATGATGGCGCCGGCGGATGCCACCACAAAGCGGCTCTTCACGTTGGACAGCGCGATCAGGCCCGTATTCTGCGTAAAGGCGTTGTACGGAAAGCTGTTGAAGATGCCGCCCAGCATGGTCGACAGGCCGTCCGCGCGAAAGGCGTTGCCCAGCGTCTGCTGCGTCGACGGCCGGCCGATGATGGTGCCGATGGCCAGCACGTTGCCGGTGGTCTCCGCCATGATGACGAGCATCGCCAGCGTCATCACCAGCACGGGCGTAAGCGCAAAACCCGGCAGGCCGAATGCAAACGGCGGGCTGATCTCGAACCAGTTCGCCCGGCCCACCTCGGCAAAATGCGTCAGCCCGAAGCACGCAGCCAGCGCCGTCCCCGCCACCAGCCCGATCAGCACCGACAGGTTGCCCACAAAGCCGGTAAAACGCGCGTAGACGCACAGCGTGATCACCACCGTGGCCAGCCCGAGCAGCAGATTGGGCAAGCTGCCGAACGCGCTGTCCGCCGGGTTGCCGCCGCCCAACCAGATGGCCGCAGCCGGCATGAGCGACACGCCGATGATGGTGATCAGGCTGCCGATCACCACCGGCGGGAAAAACCGCAGCAGCCGGCTGAACACTGGCGCAATCGCAATGGTCAGCGCGCCGCTGGCGATCACCGCGCCAAACACGTGGTCCAGCCCGTATTGCTTGCCGATCATGATCATCGGCGCGATGGCGATGAACGAGCAGCCCTGTATCAGCGGCAGGCGCGCGCCGAACTTCCACACGCCCAGGGTCTGGATCAGGGTGGCGATACCGGAGGTCAGCAGGTTGGCGTTGATCAGGGTCACCATTTGCTGCGGGGTCAGGCCGAGCGCGCTGCCCAGGATCAGGGGCACGGCCACCGCGCCCGCATACATCACCAGCACGTGCTGCAGCCCGTAACTGAGCAGTTGCCGCAGCGGCAGGATTTCATCCACCGGATGCACCGGCTGTGGGGTCTTCATGTCGTTGTCTCCATCCTCTTGTGTCGGTTTGTCCGGCGAGGCGTTCTTTACGACGCTGCAACCGGCAGCGCATAATCCACCGCACGAATCGATACAAGAAGTTAGAAATCATCGATTTTTTAGATGCCTAGATCACCAGGAGACGCCGTGCGCTATTCGCTGGACCAGCTGGAGACCTTTTCCACCATTGCGCATGCCGGGTCGTTTTCGGCCGCAGCACGGCGGCTGGGCAAGACGCAATCGACCGTCAGCACGGCCATTGCCAATCTGGAGATCGACCTGGGGGTGGCGCTGTTCGACCGAAGCAGCCGCTCGCCCACGCTCACAGAGGCCGGTCAGCGCCTGCTGCTGGAAGCCGAGCTGGTGCTGGAGCGCTGCGCCTCGCTTGAAGCTCACGCGCAAGCCCTGGGCGACACGATCGAGCGCAAGCTCACGCTGGCGATCGAGATTCCGGCCAGCGCACTGACCGAGCCGCTGCGTGCATTTGCCGCCACCTTCCCGCATGTCGACCTGGACATCCGTCATCCCTTCCATGGCGATATCACGACACTGGTGCGCGACGGCAGCGTGGATTTCGGTATCGGCTTCTCGCAGCCGCACTACACGCGGGACCTCGCGTTCAGGCAGTTGGGCAAGCTGATCCTCGTGCACGTCGTCAGCCGGGATCACCCGCTAGCGCGCGAGACCACCGTGGACTTCGGCACGCTGCGCCAGCACCGGCGGCTCGCCTTCAGCGCGCACAGCAACACGCTGCCGAGCACCGAGTATCTGGCATCGACACAGGAGTGGAAGGCCGAGAACTACCTCGTTCTGCTGGAGATGATGCGCGCGGGCCTTGGCTGGACCACGCTGCCACGCCAGCTTGTGCGAGATGGCATTGCGCGCGGCGAGTTTGTCGAACTGCAGCTCACCGCCTATCCGCATACCGACTGGCTGGTCGGCGTGGACCTGATCTGGGCGCAGTCACGCGTGATGGGCCGCGCCGGCACGTGGCTGATGGACTGCCTGGCACGCCACAAGGTGTTCGAGCTGGATCGCAGCGGGCACCCCACAACGCTGTAGTGCCGCCGCAATACCGGCGCGTTTCGCGCTACCCTTACGGCCTTCGCTGTTCCGCCGCACATTCGCTGTCACCGCTTCATGCCCACTCTGCAACACGTCGACCTGCGCACCGACCCCGCCGCACGCACCTTCGTCAAGGACGAGACCGTCCAGGTCGATTTCGCCACGCAGCCCGGCGAGCTGATGAGTCTGGAAGGCCCCAACCGCTATGCGCCCGGCGATGCGCTCATCACCGGTTCAACGGGCGACCGCTGGGTGGTCTCGCGCGAGCGTTTCGATGCGAAGTACCTGCCGGCTGATGCATCACTCGCGCACGGACAACCCGGCGCGTATCGCAACCACCCGAGCGTGGTGCTGGCCAAGCAGATGCACGAACCCTTCTCGATGGCGCGCTCCGAAGCGGGCGACGTGCTGCACGGCCAAGCCGGAGACTGGGTCCTGCAATACGCCCCCGGCGACTACGGTGTCGTGCAGGCGCAGCGCTTCGCCAAGGTGTATCGGCCGGCCTGAAGCGCCGCGTGCACCACCAGCACCACTACTGCGCCGTCTGCTGGCGCTCGACTTCGTGGTGCTTCATCTCCAGATAATCCTGTCGATCCAGCTCATGTAGCTGACGCGGGTATTGCTCCGTGGCGCTGAACCATGTGTTGAGCCGCTGCTGCAGACGCTTTTCTGGCGGCGCAGACAACGCCTTCAGATACGCGTCGATGGCGAGGTAATAGCGCATCGTGTTGCGCTCAAGCAGACCACGCACACCGCCCACGTATTCGGGCTCCGCACCCGAGGATTCCGCTGCCTTGGTAAAGCCAACCTTGCCGCTGCCCACCGTGGCAAGGTACGTGCGCATGGCCAGTCGGCCGGCGGCGCCATAACCGTAGGCGTAAGTCAGATGCAGAAAGGTGTGATTGGCGACGCCCGGGGCGGGAATGGCCTCCAGCATGATGTGGTAGTCCCGGGTGCTGAGCGGGCCGGAATCCGCGCTGAGTTCAACACGAAAGTAATCCGCATTGCTCACAACCGGGCGATAGCTGAACTCAAGGCGGTAGCTACTGGAAAGTGATTCCTCCACCTTGCGGCCCAGGTTCACGTCGAGCACGCTGCCGCCGGTGCCCTGCGTGGCGTGGCAGTACTTGATGTTCAGATGCAGGATCAGCACGTCGCACCAATTGGCGGCGCCGTGCTCCGGGTCGTCCAACGCGCCCTTGACGGTGGCGAACGGGTAGTCGAGCACGCTGTAGATGTCGCTCTTGAGCCTGTCTGGCGCCTCGGTGGAGTCGAGCGCCAGCGGGCGGTGGAATGCGTTGTCGGCCAACTGCGGCGCAAGGCTCTGGTACTTGTCGTGCAAGGCCTGGGCGCTTTCTGCGTGCGCTGCCGGACTCACGCCCAGGCACAAGCCACCGAGCATCAGGATGATGGCGGCCAACCAGCAGGCGTTTCGGTAAGGGGTGCGTTGCATGGCGTGTTCTCGAGGTGGTTTGTGCATTTTAGGAGGCGCTATCGCAGCGTGTGCGCAACAAACGCGCCACACCCACCGGGCATATCATGCGGCGTTCCGTCATCACAGCGGGTGTGATCGGCTCGGTAAAATGAAGGCATCCACGTCTCCCGCCGTTCGGCCCCATCCGGCACCATGCCCTCCCCGCTTGCAACACTGCGCGAACGCATCGCCAACCAGGTCCGTGGCCTGACGCGCGCCACCGGCGGCCTCACGCTCGATATTGCCTCGCCCCCCGGCGACCCGGGCCTGTTCGGCCCCGATGCCGTCTGCTGGCAAGTCCATGCCGACTTCCCCGCGATGATGGCAGGCGGCATCAGCGCGCTGCTGCTACAGGCGCTGCATCCGCGCGCACTCGCCGGCGTGTGGGACCACTCCAACTTCCGTGAAGACCTGCAGGGGCGCCTGGGCCGCACCGCGCAATTCGTGGCCGGCACCACCTACGGCAGCCGACACGATGCGCTGACACTGATCGAACACGTCAAGGTCATCCACGGCCGCATCCAGGGCATTGCACCCGACGGGCGCCCCTATTCCGCCAACGATCCGGACCTGCTCACCTGGGTGCACGTGGCGGAAATGTCGAGCTTCCTGGCGGGCTATCTGCGCTATGTGGATGGCAGCCTGAGCGGTGCCAACCAAGACCGCTACTTTGCAGAAACCGCGTTGATTGCCGAGCTGCTGGGTGCCACCGACGTGCCGAAATCGCGCGCGGCGGTGCAGGCTTACCTGAACGCGATGCGCGCCGAACTGGTGGCGAGCGATCGCACCCGCACCGTAGTGGAAGTCTTGATGACATGGCAGGCACCGCGGCCAGGGCTGCAACCGGCGGTGCGCGTTTTTCTCGACGCCGGCATCCAGTTGTTGCCACCGTGGGCCGCGCAGATGCTGCAACTGGAGCGCCCACCGTTGCGCGCCGCCTTCAGCGCGGCCGCCATGCGCACCGTGGCGCCGACGCTGCGCTGGGCACTGCACGACGGCAGCGTCGCGCGCCGGGCCCGCCGCAGAGCCCTCGCGCCGCGCGTTTCGTAGCGATCAATCCACCACGGCGTGCGCGACCGACACCTTGCCGCGCAACGCCTTTTCCTCAAGCCGCACGAGCAACAGCGGTGCAATGACCGACACAGCCGCAGCAAAGAAGAACAGATGGCGGAACGCTGTCTCGCCCTCGCGTTGCAAGGCTTGCGCGTTGGCACTGTTGCTGGCGAGCGCCGCGTGGAACAGGTCCATCAGCAGATCACCACCTGCTGCCACCTGCGCCTCGGGTGCAGCCTGACGCAGCAGCGCGATCAGCACCGACGTCAGCACTGCCACGCCCACCGCGCCGCCCAGCAGGCGCGAGAACGCGGTGAGTGCGGTGGCCAGCCCCACGGTCTCGGGCGGGACAGCGTTCTGCGTTGCGACCAGCCCGGTCGGGAACTGCACGCCAATCGCCAGGCCCAGCACGATCATCGCCAAGGTCAGTGGCAACACGCTGTGCGGATCCAGCAAACCCAGCGACGCCACGGCAAACGGCACCACGCAGGCACCCGCGATCATCAACGGCTTGTAGCGGCCGCTGTGCGTCATCCACTTGCCGGCAAGGAAGGCCCCGAGCGGAATCGACAGCGTGAGCGGCACCAGACGCAGTGCCGCAGCATCGGGGCTGGCACCCGCCACCATCTGAAAGCGCAACGGCATCAGCACCGACGTGGCGATCAGTTGGAAAAAGCAGAGGAACAGCGCCAGGCAGCAGATCGTGACCGTGCGCACACGGAACATCGACAGCGGAATGATCGGCTCGGCCGCGCGGCTTTCCTGCCAGACGAAGGCGCCCAGCACCACCACCGCACCCACCAGCAGGCCCAGGTTGTCAGGCTGCATGAGCGGCACGCCCTGACCCACGCGCGTGATCATCACCAGCAACGCGGTCAGCCCCACGGCAAACAGCACGACACCCAGCACGTCGATCGGGCGACGCTGATGCGCCACCGGCAGGTGCCGCAGCGCACGGCGCACCACCACCAGTGCAACCAGCCCCAGCGGCAGGTTGATCCAGAAGATCCAGCGCCACGACAGGTAGTGCGTCAGGTAACCGCCGATCACCGGGCCTGCCAGACTGGCCATGGCCCACATACCGCTCACGTAGCCCTGGTAGCGGCCGCGCTCGCGCAACGGCACCACGTCGGCAATGGTGGCCTGCGCCACCGAGATCAGCCCGCCGCCGCCCAGCCCCTGCAGCACGCGCGCCACCAGCAGCATCGGCATGCTGGTCGCCAGCGCGCACGCCACCGAGGCCAGCACGAACAGCGCAATGGCCGTGGTCAGCATGGCACGGCGGCCGTACAGGTCACTCAGTTTTCCGTAGATGGGCGTGACAACGGTAGAGGCCACGAGGTAGGCCGACACCAGCCACGCCATCAATGAAAAACCGTTGAACTCCCCTGCAATGACCGGCAACGCCACCGCGACAATCGTTTGCTCCAGCGCGCCCAGCAGGATGGCAAGCATCAGGCCGCCCATCACCACCATCACCGGAATCTCGGGCACCGGCGGCGCGTCGAGCGAAGCGGCCGACGACGTCGGCACGGTATCGGAAGTGGGCGGTTCGAGGTTCGGGCGGGAGGACATGGAAACGCGTGTGAACACGCTGGACGGCGTCACACAAAGGCAGGAGGGAAGCCCCCGATGATACTGCCGATCCGAATTCGTTGCAGCGTCAACGATTGAGGTTGACGTCGTCGCCTTCGTAGCAGCGGGTAAGCACTTTCTCGGTCAACGGGGGCATTTCTGCGGCCAGCAACTCGATAAATGCACGCACCGCCGGCACCAGCCCGCGACGCGACGGAAACACCGCATGAAACTGGTGCGTTTGCAGCTTGTAGTCTGCCAGCAATTGCACGAGCCGGCCTTCTTGCAGCGCTTCAGCACACACGTTGTACGGCAGCCGCCCCACCCCCACGCCGCCGATGGCACTCAGGCCGAGCAGGCGCAGGTCGTCCGTGGCAAGCACGGGTTGGCATTCAATCTCGACAGCCGTACCGTCCGGCGCGGTCAGGCGCCAGCGTGATCGTTCACCGCTGAGGGTCCCCAACCACAGTCCGGCCACGCCGTGCAGTGATTCCGCGGTGTCGAACGGCCCGTGCTCGGCCACAAATTCGGGGCTGGCAACCAGCACTTGGTCGCTCACGCCAAAGGTCCGCACGATCAGGTTGGAATCGTCCAGCGTCGAGCGCACGCGCAATGCCACGTCGTACCCCTCGCCAATCACGTCTACCCGGCGGTTGGTCACGTCCAGCTCCAGACGCACGTCCGGATGGGCGCGCAGGAATCTCGGGATCACCGGTGCCAGGAACAGGCTCGACACGCCCACGGGGCAACTCACACGCAATCGGCCGGAGGGCTTCTCTCCAGCATGCTCGGCCACTTCAAGCGCGGCGCGGGCGGCCTGGGTCATGGTCTCGCAATGCGCATAGAACGCCGAGCCGACATCAGTAACGTGCACGGCACGTGTTGAACGCTGCAGCAGCCGTACGCCCAACCGCGCCTCCAGATCCGCCACGCGGCGGCTCACGCGCGACTTGGGGATGCCCAACGCCCGCGCGGCGCTGGAAAAGCTGCCGTGCGTCACCACGCTGGCAAACAGGACGAGGTCGTTCAGGTCTTCCATGGCCGTTCTCCGAGATCCACGTGCATTGTCTCACTCATAGAACGATGTGTGTCGATTCGACCCACTACTGGAACTTGGTGCGCCGCACTATCTTTGCAGCAACCCACCTTTTTCCTGGAGAGACACCATGCAAGTCCTTCACATCGATTCCAGCATCCTCGGCGACGCCTCGGCCTCGCGCATCCTTACCGCCGCCATCGTCGACGAACTGCGCCGTGAAAACCCCGACGCCATCGTCGCCCGCCGTGACCTGGCCGTAGAAGCCATCCCCCACCTGGACGGCGCCATTGCCGCAGGCTTCCGTGCCACCGGCAGCGACGATTTTGACGACGCCACCCGCGCTGAACACGCCCGCTCAGAAGCGCTGGTCAACGAACTGCTCGCCAGCGACGTGATCGTGGTGGGCGCCCCGATGTACAACTTCTCGGTACCGAGCCAACTCAAGGCCTGGGTTGACCGCGTGGCGCAAGCCGGCCGTACGTTCAAGTACACGGAAAAGGGCCCGGCTGGCCTGGCCGGCGGCAAGAAGGTGATCGTTGCGTCGACGCGCGGCGGTGTGTATTCGACGGGCCCGGCCGCTGGCTTGGACTTCCAGGAAGCCTATCTGAAGGCAGTGTTCGGCTTCTTCGGCATTACCGACGTGCAATTCGTGCGTGCTGAAGGCCTGGCCATGGGCCCGGATGCCCGTACGCAAGCCATGGAAGCCGCACACACCGCGATGCGCGATGTGGTGAACCAGGCCGTGGCGGCCTAAGCACAACCCAGCGCGACGCCACAGAGCGCGTCGCCCAGGATTCGTGCAACGCCAAACGGGCGCCTGCAGCAATGCGGCGCCCGTTTTGCATGGGCAAGCAGAATGCGGAAAGACCGGCGGCTTACTCGTCGCGGTGTTCGCGCGCCTGATGGATGGCTTCCAGGGCACGGCGCGTACGCAGCTTGCGCAAGATCACCGGCACGACAATCGCGGTGGCGATCAGGCACGGCACGGCCCAAGCAATGGTGGATTCCAGAAAAGTCGTCATGATGCGTTCCCCCGACACATATTGCCGACGCGCACGGTCAGGTTGGCGCGCATCGCGTAGTCCCCGCAGGGCGTCATGGCGCCCTGACATGTCTCTATGAACAGCTATCGGCGCCAGGCTTTCAGACTTGAATGCCCAACGTTTGCCGTTTGGTGTATTTCCTGCCTATCGCGCCAATCTGTCAATAGATCAACGATAAGTTTGTAGAACATTGTGGCGAAGCCCTGACAGCCCTCGCGCCGGCGTGGCGCGGCGTCTTGCCAGCGCAGGTCGCTCCACGGTCTGCTCGCAAAGGTAACGGCAAGTTACGACCGCCGATGCACGCGTGCAGCAAGGACAGCCCAAGCCGTCGATTGCCCGCCTGGGCATCACAGTTTTTCTTACAAACGGTAAAGCGCGGTTGCGAGGCATTTCCATAGAGTGAGGCAAGCCCAACAACACATCCGGAGCCTCATCATGAAACGCACGATTGCCCTGCTGATCCTTGCCGCTGCTGCCGCATCCTCGCTGAGTGCCTGCGTGGTCGTGCCGGCCGGCGGGTACTACGGCCCGCACTACTATCACCCGTACTACCGCGGCTATTGATCCGGCGCTGACGACGCCGGAGGCGGATCAGTCGCCGGCGTCGGCGCTGCCGGCTTGCTCGTTCTCAGCGGGGGATTGCTGTGCCCGCCCCTCGGCAAACGCCCTGCGGATCAGCGCGCCGCATGCCGCGCTGCGCACGTAAGCCCGTGGGGCGAGCGTCTCGCGCACGATCATGCCGTAGTAGCGCTTGTCGGCGGTGATCCACGGATAGAAGCCGAACGCGCCGGGCGAGCTGAATGCACGATCGCCGCCGGGCTGGTCTTCAATCCAGTAGTTGAGCGCGTAGTGCCACGGCAGCGCAGCGGGCGTGCTCACTGCGGTCGGGCAACTGCCAGGCTCGGTGCACACGGCGTGCTGGCCGAGCATCTTGCCGAGCAGGTAATCGCCCCGGATCAGCCGGCGCAGAAACTGCCCGTACGCCGCAGGCGTGGCGATCATGCCGCCGGACGGTTCCGGTGCCAGGTACTTGATGCCGAGCGGCTTGTCGGCATCCCGCATGCCAGGCGTGTGACCAAGTTCGCGATCCAGCTCGTCACTGAGCGTGGCGGCATCTGCGCTGCCCAAGCCGAGGTCCACCAGCAGCTTCTGGTCATGGCCACCGTTGTAGCTGAACCGGCCAACGTGACCCGGCGTAAACGCATCATTGCGCCCGCGGCGGAAGCAGCTCTGCACCGTGTCGTTACGATTGCAGAGCAGCGGGTTCAGCGCGTCGTAGCCCGAGCGCATGGTGAGTGCGTCGATCTCGGCCGGCGTGAGCTTGCCGCGCGTGCGCTCAACCACGTAGGCGCCAAACACCCATTTGGAGGCGGAGGCGAGCCGCACCGTCTTGTTGGCGCCAATGCGCTGGCCCTGCTGGCCGTGCATGAGCACGCCGCTGGCATCGCCGATTTCCCAGTAGTAGTCGCCCAGGCGCTGGCAATAACCAGCGTGCGCCAGTGTCGATTCAACGGCGGCACGGCGCATTGCGAGGCGCGGCTCCCCTGCATGTACCGCCCCGATCATTCCACTGCACCCGACCGCCCCCACGGCTGCCAGCACGGTGGCCCAACGGCGGCCAAGCCCTGCCAGCGCCCGAGGCTTCCGGGCGCGTTTTGCTTCCGTCATGTGTGGTTTCCTGCTTTTTATGGTGTTTTGTAGCCGCCAGCACTCTACCGCGTGTTGGTGGCGTTTCCCACCTCGTGACGTTGACATCGCACTGCAACATCCGAGCGTCGGGAAAAGGGCACGACTCTAGTGGCTCCACCTTGCAGGATGATTGTCTGGTTTGCCTGAATCAGGTTTGAAGCGTAAGCGTTTGCGTGCTGATTTAATCGTATTTTGGACTATGGAAAACCCTTTCATATTCGCTCCCCCAATATGTCCTAGATCGCACAGACGTGAGCCAAATGGAGTAGAGAAATCATGCCAAGGCGCACTAGCGCTCCGCGTAGAGTGTCCTAGAATGCATCCCAAGAACAGCAGAATTAAATAAAACTAAACACGAAGGAAATACAAGGCTGTCGGGAGCAAGCCATGGGAACGATGAGACGGGGAAGCGCGGGACTATCAACCCGCTTGGGGTGGGAACGTCATGCTGCCGATTCGCAAGTGATCGTGCAGGTCATTCCAACGCGCCGACGCTTGTTTCAAACGTCGCGCCTTCCGCCGACACGCATTCCCGTTGTTTTGCTCTGGCTGCTTGTGATTTCCATCGCAATCGGTATCGGCCGTGTGCTGCTGCAGCGATTGTGGTGACCATAACAATATTGAACAGAATGTGTGTACGGGGAAGGTCGCAGCGCGAGAGCGAATTTGTAGTTAAGCACCGAATTGACAGACCGCATAACGGCACCGAGGGATAGTCTGCCCCGCTTCATGGGGTTCATTGCATCCAGATGGTATTGATATCTGGAGCAGCGTCTTTCCTCCTTTCGGACATCACGCTCCCGCATGTGATCAATGCGCCGCGAAAGCGGCATGTGGGGCACGCCGCCCAAACAGCGTGCCTGATCATTGGGGGGGAGCATCATGAACATCTCGTTCACCGGCAAGACTTTCAGGTCTGTGGGAGACCTGTTCTTCCAAGCCATCGTCGACGGCAAGGTCGTGAGTTGTTTTGTCACGTCCGAGGCGCTGTCGTTGTGCGACTGCGCGCATCAAAAAGCCACCGCCGAAGACGTCTATCGCAGCTACCGCGACTGGATCGAGCAGGCCGCATCGGACTTGATCCGTGCGGGCGCGCTTGCCCCGGTGATCGTGCGCGGCCGTGATCTGGCGGCCTCGCGTGCATCCCTGCCGCACGGTGGCGTACCGGCATACGACCTGGATCGCGCACGTCAACTGCGTTTGGTCCCGCGTTCGTCGCGCTAAGCACCCATCTCACGCAGCCTCACGCATGCGGCCTTGGGGGGCCGCATGTTTGTCTGCACTGCGTGTGCGTGCGTCGGTATCAATCCGCTGGAAAATCGTCTTCCCAGTATTCCTGGGGGTTGCGGCCTGTTTCAGGGCGAGCGGCTTCGCGCAGGCGTAATTCGACGCGCCGGATTTTGCCTGAGATGGTCTTGGGCAACTCGGCAAACTCGATGCGCCGCACACGCTTGTAAGAAGCCAGCCGGCTTTGGCAGAAGCGCAGGATGTCACGCGCCAGTTCGCGCCCAGGCTCGTGCCCGGCACGCAGCACCAGGAAGGCTTTCGGCACGGCCAGGCGCACGGGGTCGGGGCTGGGCACAACCGCGGCCTCGGCGATGGCGGGGTGCTCGATCAGCACGCTTTCCAGCTCGAACGGGCTCACGCGGTAGTCCGATGCCTTAAATACGTCGTCGGCGCGGCCAACGTAGGTGAGGTAGCCGCTTGCGTCGCGCGCGGCAATGTCTGAGGTGTGATACACGCCGCCGCGCATGGCTTCGGCCGTTTTTTCGGCGTTGCCGGCGTAGCCTTCCATCAATGCCAGCGGGCGTGATTTCAATTCGATGCAGATCTCTCCTTCGCTGGCTTCGTTGCCATCGGGGTCGCGCAAGGTGATCTGATAGCCCGGCAGCGGCCGGCCCATCGAGCCCGGCTTGACCGGCTGCCCTGGGCTGTTGCCGACCTGGCACGTGGTTTCGGTCTGGCCGTAGCCATCACGAATGGTGATGCCCCAGGCCGCGCGTACGCGTTCGATCACCTCGGGGTTGAGCGGCTCGCCTGCGCCAACGAGTTCACGCAATGCCGGCTTCCAGGCCGCGAGGTCTTCCTGGATCAGCATGCGCCACACGGTGGGCGGCGCGCACAGCGTGGTCACCTTGGCGCGGCACAGCACATCGAGTGCAGCCTTGGAATCAAAGCGCGCGTAGTTGTAGACGAACACGGTGGCGCCAGCATTCCACGGCGCGAAGAAGCAGCTCCACGCATGCTTGGCCCAACCCGGTGAACTGATATTCCAGTGCACATCGCCCGGACGCAGGCCGATCCAATACAGCGTGGAAAGATGCCCCACCGGATAGCTGGCGTGCGTGTGCATCACCAGCTTGGGTTTGGACGTGGTGCCGGAGGTGAAATACAGCAGCAGCGGATCGCTCGCCTGCGTTGGCGCGTCGGGCGTGAACTCGGGCGAGGCGCCGTACGCATCTTCAAAGTGGTGCCAGCCCGCTGGCGCCTTGTCTGTGCCAGCAGCGATGCGCGTAAAGGTACCCGACACGACATCAAGCTTGGCGCAATCCGCCCCGCCCACGATCACGTGCCGCACATCGCCCATGGCAATGCGCTCGCGCAGGTCTTCGGCTGTCAGCAGCGTGGTGGCGGGAATGATGACGGCGCCAAGCTTGATGCTGGCGAGCATCACATCCCACAGCGCGGGCACGTTGCCGAGCATGAGCAGGATGCGATCCCCGCGCTGCACGCCCAGCGCGCGCAAGTGGTTGGCCACGCGTGCGGAACGCTCGGCCATCTGCGCAAACGACAGGCGTGTTTCGTTGCCCTGATCGTCGAGCACCCAGAGGGCAATGGCGTCGTTGCCGCGCGCCATGGTGTCGAAATAGTCGAGCGCCCAGTTGAAACGATCCAGCGCGGGCCATGTGAAATCGCGCACGGCGGTGTCGTAGTCCTCACGGTGCGCGAGCAGAAAGTCGCGGCACCGCAGGAATGCATCCAGCGAGGTCATGCCAGTCTCCTGTAGTTGGATTGCGCGCCTCGTGCGGGCACTTCTGTCCGGGCGCTCTGAAAACGCACCAGCAACTGCCACCCCAACTTATAGGAGGAAATGCCCCGCCAGACCAGCCCGGAATCACCCAGGGCGATGCGCACTCATTGCGAGCGCGGCGGAAAACGAAGAAAACGGCCACCACCCAGGCTCAGCCATGCCCAGGCAGTGGCCGCAGCCACCGCACCCAGCACGGCGGCCCATTGTGCGCAGACCAGCATGAGCTCAATCGCGCCCGACATGCCCGGCAAGATCTGCGGCCATGCCGGCTCAAGCCAGCCATCGGCATCGAACCATGCCCCGCGCCCGGCGCCTGTTGCCAGCTCCACAGCCAGCAGCGCTGCGTTGATGGCGGCGAACGCCATGCCGCCGTGTGTCAGCACGCGGCTGAACACCGGCAGTTCATACAGGGGCTTGAGATGCTGGATATGCCGGGTCAACGTCCATGCGCAGACGATCAGCAGTGCGACACTCAGCGCCGCCATTGGCGCCGGGCTGCGCAGGCACACGCCCAGCGCAATCCACGCCAGCGCGTTGATTTCGTGGCGCCGATAAATGCGCAGTGCACGCGCGGCGTGCAGCAGGCCAATCGGGGGAACACCGGCAGAAGCCATGATGTGCTCCATGAGCGGAAGGTTGGTGCGGTGCCGCACGTCTGCCATGCGTCTTGCAACTGTTTTTGCAGTGTACCGACGTGATTTCACCGGCGCGAGTTCAAACAGCGCGCCTCCCCCAAATGACGGACGGGCACCACGCTCAGGCCTCGCGCAAATGCTCGATCAGTTGCCGCGCAAAGACCGGCAGATCGTCAAAACTGCGCACGCAGATACGCAGCAAGCGTGTCGCCCACGCATCGGTCAGGCGCACGCGGCGAATCCCCATCGATCGCTGCAGCCGGATGGCCGCATGCTCGGGAATCACGCCCACGCCCACGTTGCGCTCCACCATCCGGCACACCGCATCAAAGCTGCGCAGCCGCACGCGGTACTTGAGCCGATAGCCAGCGCGCGCAGCATGGCCGGCCAGGTAGGCCTGCAGCGCGTTGTCCCCTGTCAGGCCGACAAAGGCTTCCTGCAATGTGTCGACGAAGGCCAGCTCGCGGCGCTCGGCCAATGGATGATCGCGCGCGGTCACCAGCACCAAACGGTCATGGCGAAACGGAAACGTCTCAAGCCCCGATAGATCCACCGCATCGTTGACGATGCCGATGTCGGCACGCCCCTGTGCAATCGCCTCGACAATTTCGTGGCTGACCAGCTCTTCCAGGTCGATGTCGACTTCAGGATGGGCCGCGAGGAAAGCGCTCAGCGTTTCGGGCAGGAACTCGGTCATGGCGGCCGTGTTGGACAACAGCCGCACGTAGCCCTTCAGCCCGCGCGCGTACTCGCCCAACTCGCCGCGCATGCGGTCCATCTGCTGCAGGACGACGCGCGCGTGATGCGCCAGCGTTCGGCCAGCGGCGGTGGTTTCCACGCCGCGCCGGTTACGCATGAGCAGCGGCGCGCCCAAGGTCTCCTCCATGCCACGAATGCGCGCACTGGCGGAGGCCAGCGTCAGGTGCGAACGCTCAGCGCCGGCGGTAATGCTGCCGGCCTCGGCGGTATGCAGGAAAAGTCGCAAATCAGTCAGATCGAAACGCATGGCAGGGCGAGATTGGCTTGAGCCTCAGTTTCACCCTGAGGCTGGATCAATGTATCGCAGATTGTGGCGGGGTCGCCAGTGGCAGAAACTGAGGCATCCTCCAACGCAACACCCCAACACATTCCTCGCCCCCAATGGAATCTGCCACGCTGCTGCTTTTTGGCGCGGGCCTGCTCGCCGGCATGATGAATGCACTGGCGGGCGGCGGCTCGTTTGTCACCCTGCCTGCGCTCATGTTTGCCGGCGTGCCGTCGGTTGCGGCCAACGCGTCGAGCACGGTCGCGCTGCTGCCCGGTGCAGCCACCTCGGCGTGGGCCTATCGCAGCGACTACCGCGGGTTCGAGCAGGTCTCGATGCGTGCGATGGTGGCGGTCAGCCTGGTCGGCGGCCTGGCGGGTGCGCTGCTGCTGATGAGCACGTCCTCGCGCGCGTTCGATTTCATCGTGCCGTGGCTGCTTCTGGTGGGCACGTTGGCGTTCACCTTCGGCAAACAGGCCGGGGCATGGTTGCGCCAGCGCATGCAGATCAACCGCACGATGCTGCTGATCGCCCAGGGCGGGCTGGCCATCTACGGCGGCTACTTTGGCGGCGCGGTCGGGATCATGATGATGGCGGTCTGGGCCCTGTTCGGCCACGACGACATCAAAGCGCTGAACGCCTCGCGCACGCTGCTGGTGGGGGCCACCAACCTGGTTGCGGTGCTGTGCTTTGCACTGGCCAAGATGGTCTGGTGGCCGCAGACGCTGGTCATGCTGGTGGCCGCCGCGCTGGGCGGCTATCTGGGCGCGCACGTCGGCAAGCGCCTGCCC
Source organism: Ralstonia insidiosa (assembly GCF_008801405.1). Classification (NCBI taxonomy): domain Bacteria; kingdom Pseudomonadati; phylum Pseudomonadota; class Betaproteobacteria; order Burkholderiales; family Burkholderiaceae; genus Ralstonia; species Ralstonia insidiosa. The sequence goes on from NZ_VZPV01000002.1 coordinate 123,635, forward strand.
GTGCCGGTTGTGCGGGCGTTGATCTCGACCTTCGGCTTTTCGATGACGGCGCTGCTGTTCTGGCGCGCCTGGTCCCACGCTTGAGTATGAGGAGAACCGCCATGTCAGACATGCAGCCTCATCCGACGCACCGCACACGCGCACCGCGCGCCCATCGCGATGCTGTGCCGATGCACGCATCGCGCCACACCGCGTACGACACCTCGCATGCCCGCCCCACCGAAGCAAAGCCCCCTGAAGCGGAAATGCTCAGCGCACAAACGGTGTTCTACATTGCGCGCGGCGTTGCCATCCTGCTGGCGGCACTCGGCATCGGCCTGGGTGCGGCCTCCAACGAAACGGAGCGCCCGGCCGCCGCATACCCCACTTCGTCACACGCGACAACGCGTTAAGAGCGCGTTATCATCCGCCCCCGCCCGCAGTACAGATCCGACATGGATCGGGCAAAGAAAAAGCCCGCGGGCCGGGGGGCGAGCGGGCTTAACATCTTCAGCCTTTGACGACGAAAGATGGTCGGGTGTGCTTTGTGAACGAGCAATGCGCCGGAATTCACAAAGCGAGGCCATTATAAAAAGGTCACGCCCCCCGCCATACCCCAACAACGAGGGGGGTCCGCGCCGTTTTCTTTAAGGACTGTTCATACGTCCGATAAGAGACGCGCCTTAGCCGACCACTTGGTCGCCGGATGGCCTCAAGCGCGGACGTTGGCTTCCGACATCACGCGAATGCTGCGCTCGATGCGGATCTGCACAATCAGCAGCACCAGCATGATGAACGCCGAGAACAGCGCGGCAATCATGTACACCGAGATATAGACGCCCGAGCGCTTGCCGCTGGCATCCAGCTTGGCCTCATCCTTCGCGTTGGAGATGCGCTCTTTCTCGGCGGCGTAGGCCATGTGGTAATCGACAAACACCTTGTTGACGATCGCGTAGAACGCCTCGCTGGTCTTGGCCTGCTTGGCCACATCGGCACGGCCCAGCACCTGGTCCAGATACGCCGTCTGCGAGGCCAGGAACGGCTCGCCCTGATCAGGATCTTCCAGCGCCCCGATCACCAGTTCATGCACTTCCGCCTTGTCAAACTGGAACGATGCACCCAGCAGCGTCTTGCCGTGCTTGTTGATGACGTCCGCCAGTGCCGCTTCCAGCTTGGCCGCACCGGGGTGCTGCTTGGCGGCATCCTCGCCCGCCCCCTCTGCCGCATCGTCGTCGAGCTTGAACGCCGAGGCCTTGATGTCGATGGCCTCCGAGACGGTTGCCGGCTTGGCGTTGTAGTCGCTCACCGCGCTCACGCCCAGCACCACCACGCCCACCAGCACGATCGTGGCCAGCGCCAGCACGAGAATCCGCATCAGCTGCAGATAACCACTTTCGACTTTATTGAGAACGCTCATTTCCCTGCCTTTGTTGTGAATTGGGGCCGGGATTATTTCAGAGCGCTTCCTCCAGTAGGTTAAGAGAGCTTAGTGTGCGAGCGCCGCGTCCAGAGCTTCCGGCGTGAGCAAACCGCTCGATGCATGACGCTTGCCGTCGGCGCGCAGGATGATCGTGCGTGGCATCTCGCCCTGCCAGCCGGGGTCCAGCGCGGCGCGCATGCGCTCGGGCATGGCTTCGGCATTGGCGTATTGCGGCATGCGCGCGAGGCCGACCTTGCTGTCGCGCGCCAGCGGCGCCAGCTCTCGGTTCATCATGTTGGCCTGTTCCGGGCCGTCCATCGCCACCATCACCACGTCCACGTTTTGTTTGGCAGTGCGCCGCCATTGCGCGATACGGCCGATATTCTCGCGACAGTAACTGCAATCGAGCGACCAGATTTCGACGATGAGCGGGCGGGTGCGCGGCGCCTGCAGCAGCGCCGGCACGTCGCGCGCGAGCAGCGGCTGGAAGTGCAGTGCTTCAGCGGCCTGCACGACAAACGCTGCGGCAAACAGCGCCGCTCCCATCACCCAGGTCTTCACGCGGATGTTCATAGCGCAGCCTCCAGGGTTGCGTTGGCGGAAACCGCCTGGGTCACGTCGATCAGCCGATAGCCCTCAGCCTGCGTGCGCCACGACAGGTAGATGCGGCCATCGCGCGCGAGCAGTTGCGGATGGTCGCTGCCGCTATCGGTGCGCGCCAGGCTGACCGGCGCCGTCCAATGCGCGCCGCCATCAGTCGACTTGCGCAGCAGGATCTGCATGTGGTCGTCGGCAAATTGCTTCCAGGCGAGCCACAGCGTGCCATCGGCAGCCAGCAATGCCGGGTGCGATGCCTGCGCACCCGCTTGCGCGGAACCGGCAAACGCCCAGGCACCGCCAATCGGTCGGCCATCTGCCGAGAGTCGGCTGTAGAACAGCCCCGGCTTGTCCTGCTGCACCGAGAACCACGCCATGTGCCGCACACCATCGGCCGTCACGGCCAGGGCCGGGCCGTGGTGCGGGCAGGCATCGACACGCCACTCGGAAAACGTCGCGCGCGTGATGGCAAACGGCGTGTTGTCGACGGGCAAGGTCGCCAGCGCGTGATCGCGAATCTGCCCGGCAAACACGTTGCGCCACAACGCGAGCATGTGGCCGTTGGCATCCGGCGCCAGCGCAATGCGGCAGCACTCGCAGGTCTGGTCGATCACCTTGCGCTCCGGCGCGAACGTGGCGCCCCGGTCGGTGGAGACGGTGTAGTACACCGCCGCACCGTCATACGGCTGCTTGGCTGCCTGCGCGCGCAGCAGGTCACGCTTGTCGATCCACGTGATGAAGATGCGGCCGTCGCCGTCCACCGCAATCGAATCGAAGCGGTGTGTGATCGGCTGGCGATCATGGTGAACGACGATGGGCGCGCTCCACGTCTTGCCGCCGTCCAGCGAGCGCGAGAAGCGCACGTAGCCCGTGTACGGCGCATCGAGCGGACGCGACCAGCTCACGTACAGCGCACCGTCGGGGCTGGCGATCACCTTCGGGCGGTTCTCGCCGTCGGTGTAGATCGGCTCTGGCTGCGGGTTGATGCGCTGCGGCTTGGACAGCGTCTTGCCCAGGTCATCGGACGACGCAACCACCACATGCTGCCCTTCGGCCCACGTCACCCACAACCGGCCCGCCTTGTCGAACGCGGCCGTGGTGGCGAGCTGCGCGCGTTGTGGCTGGGCGGCAACCTTGCCCGCCATGGCACCGTGGTCGTGCCCTTCATGCGCGAATGCCAACGTACTTGCCAGCGCCAGCAGCAGCCCGGCGGCCCATCGGGACAGTGGAGGAATCGAATGCATTACAGACGCCATTTCAGTTGCCCATAGAAGGTGCGCGACGGATACGGGTGGTACACGAAATACTTCCGATCGGTCAGGTTGTCGACGCCGAGCGCCAGCGTGAAGTGCTTGTCGATGCGATAGCTGGCTTTCAGGTCCACCGTGAAGAAGCTGCTGGTGCCGCCGTAGACATTGGGCAGCACATCGGTGTTGTCGAGCGTGCCGTACTGCCGGCCCGAATAGCGTACACCCGCGCCCACCGTCCAATCCGGCGTGGCATGCCAGCTCGCGAACAGGTTGGCGCGTACGCGCGGCATGCGTGGCCAGGTCTTGTCGACATAGGTGGGGTTGGCGGCGTCCGCCAGCGTCTTGGCCTGCGTGAAGGCGACATTGGCCTCCACATCGACCCCGCGCACGCCCACGTCGCGCATCACGTCTTGCCCGGAGTAAGCAAGTTCGATACCGCGCGTGCGCACACGGTCAACGTTCTGCACGTTGGTCACGTTGGGCGTGACCAGAATGTTGGTCTGCGTGTAGATGCTGTCACGCACGTCACTCTGGAACAGGCTCGTGCGCAGCGTGCCGTAGGGCACCGCCTGCTCGACGGTGAAGTCGAAATCGTTGGCGCGTTCGGGCTTGAGGTTGGGGTCGTTGTTGACGATGGTGTTGCCGCTGATCGCACCCTGGAACAACTCCGACACCGTCGGGAAACGCACCGCGCGGCCATACGACAGGCGCAGCAGCGTGTCTTGCGTGGCCTGCCATTGCAGCGCGGCCTTGGGGCTGAACGCATCTTCGGTGCGGCTTGCGTAGCCTAGCGTGGCATTGCCGTTGCCAAGCTGGCCGTTGTAGGCGCGCCAGGTTTCATAGCGCAGGCCCAGCGTCGCCAGCCAGCGCGGCGCAAAGGCCCAGGCGTCTTGCAGGAAAACGGCCTGCGTCTGCGTATCGCCCTGGTAGCTGGACTTGAGCGTTGAGATCGCCCCGGCCGACCAGTTGGTCGCGTTGAAGGTCTGGTTGCGCAGGTGGTACTGGTCGTAGTGGTAGCCGGTGGTGAAGGTATGGCCGGACACCATGGGCGAGATGGCCTTCACGTCAAAGTTGGACCAGCCCGTGCCATCGCCATAGAACACCGTGCCGGGGCCGTTGCCGGCGGCTGTGTTGGAAGCACGCAGGATGTCGCGCGTGACGTTGTAGGCCGAAGTATTGGCGTCGATCTTCCAGCCGCCGAGCTTGCCCTTGACGCCCAGGCCGTAGAGCCAGTTTTCCTGGTCGCCGTTCTGCGGGGCAAAGGCGTTCTGGGCGATGGTGTACGGCGTGCCGTTGACGAGCACGTTGCCCCCCGTCACGACGTTGCCGGCCGCATCACGCAGGAAGCTCAGCGCCTGATCGTTGTAGTGGTTCTCCCAGTGGCCGAGCGTGAGCGATGCCTCCAGGCTGTCGCTAAACACATAGCCCATGCGCAGCGTCTCTTGCAGTTGCTGCGTGCGCTCAAGCATCTGCGGCCCGAGAATCACGCGTGGCAGGCCGTTGGGGCCGAGGTCTTGCTTGGCGCCTGTTACCGGCACCGGCGTGCCGCCCGGCGTGAACCTGGAGTTGGGCGTGGCGTACTGCATCGGCTGGCTGTCGTTTTCCAGCCGATCGACCGACAGCGCATACCAGAACTTGCCGATGCGATCGCCCAGCGATGCGCTCTCGTGGTTGCCGGTGACGTTGCGCGAAAATCCGTACGCATCGCTGAAGCGCTGGCTCATGACCTGCGTCTGGGCTGCGGCCTCGAAGGTCTCGGGCTTGCGCAACGTCATCGAAATGGTCGTGCCCATCGAGTTGCCCGGCAGCAGCGCCGAAAACGGCCCGTACAGAATATCGACGCGCGCCAGGTCATCCGGCCCGACCATCGACCAACGCGGCGGGTAGCTGTAGCTGGAACCGAGCAGGTTCGAGAGCAGGATGCCGTCGGCATACAGCAGGCCGCGCGCGCTCTGGATCTCGTTGAAATCGCGGCCGGCAAAGATGGAGTTGCGATCGCCAATGAAGCGGCGGCGCACCATCACGTTGGGCTGGTATTTGACGGCGTCTTCGGTGGTGACGACGTTGCGGTCGGCCAGTTGGTCCGCGGTGACGGTCTGCACCACGGCCGGCGTGTTGCGGGCGAACGGCGCGGGCGCGGCGTTGGCGCGCACCACGGTGGGCGCGAGCTCCTGGGCAACAAGCTCAGGGGCTTGCGCGGTATCGTCGGCAAAGGCGGGCAACGAGATGGACAGCGGTGCTGCTGCGCTCAGGGCGAGCGCGGCACGGCACACCAGCGTGCGCTTGGGGCGGGCAGCCACAGCGCGCTTGTGGAATGACATCGAGGTGGTCTCCGGATTGCGATGGCGCCGGCCATGCACGCGAACCTGCGTGCGGCCAGACGCAAAAGCGCCGCGAGGCTTAACCCCGCGGGCGCATCAGATCGACAACGACGGAGACGCAGGCGGCGCGCGCGACTCGGCCACGCGCAGCGCACTGCGCGCATACACGGGTGCCGGGCTAGCCGGCTGCCGCACGCGATAGATGAAATGGGCGGTGGGAACTTCCAGCGCCGGCGGCGATGCCAGCGCAAACCCGGCGGCAAACCCCGGGCAATACAGGCAGTGCGCCACACTGTGGTGGGCAGCCGAATCCTCGTTGGAGCCATCGCCTTGCAGGTCGATGGTCACCTGCACCGTGCTGCCATGCGGGGCCGTTGCGCTGCACAGGTCGACGGCGAGCGTGCCCGTGGCTGCCGCGCGTGCGGAAGCGAGCACCGGCGACAGTACATTCAGTACGATCGCAAGCCAGACGAGAGCGAGCCAGCGGCGATGGAGCATGGGGCGGGACGATGGAGTCCGGGGAGTATAGCGCTGCACATGGTTCCCCGTTTTGCCTGCGACGTACTGTCGCGCAACGTGCAAATCGGGCGGATCAAGTTGCAGTCCGCTGAGATTTATCCTTAATTATGGAGTTGGCTATAATTTATACCGTAATCCATAATCGAGTCTAAAGCGATGGCACCCACCGATTCAGACACTGACACCGGCCGCTTCAATTTCCACCGCCAGGATCTCGCCCACACGCTGTGCGACAGCCTGGAGGGCAAGGGGCTGGCCGATGCGCGTTCCGGCCTGTTCCTGGCGGCGCCACGGCGCACCGGCAAAAGCACCTTCCTGCGCGAAGACCTCGTGCCCGAAGTCGAGCGCCGCAAATGGGTCGCCATCTACGTCGACCTCTGGGCCGACCGCGCCCGCGACCCCGGCCAGCTGATCGCCGATGCCATCAAGTCCAAACTGGCCGAATTCGACGGACCGATCGCCAAGCTGGCCAAGCAAGCCGGCATGGAGAAGGTGGAGGTACTGCGCGCCTTCACCTTCAATCTGGGCAAGATCGGGCTGCCGCCCGGCATCACCCTGGCCGATGCGCTGGAAGTGCTCTACAAGGCAGTGCAGCGGCCGATCGTGCTGATCATCGACGAGGCACAGCACGCGCTATCCACCGAGGCCGGCACCAACGCCATGTTCGCACTCAAGGCCGCGCGCGACCAGATGAACCAGGGGGTGGCGGCACAACGGGGGCCGCACCTGTTCCTGGTGTTCACGGGCTCGAACCGCGACAAGCTTGCCAACCTGCTGCTCAACCGCACGCAGCCGTTCTTTGGCTCGCGCGTGACCAACTTCCCGCTGCTGGGCCGCGCTTATGTGTCGGCCTATACCGCGTGGGTCAACCAGCACTTGGCGCCCAACAACCAGTTCAAGGAAGACGACATCTTTGCCGCCTTCCAACTGGTCGGACACCGGCCGGAGATGCTCAAGGGCATCGTCAGCGAGATCGCACTGGAGCTGGGCGAGGCCGCCAGCCTGGGCGAGCTGCTCAAGCGCGGCGCGCAGGGCTTTCGTGACCGCATCTGGGGCGAAATCGAGAGCGAATACAGCGCCCTGACTGAAATCCAGCGCACCGTGCTGGCGGTGCTGATCGAGCGCGGGCAAGGCTACTCGCCGTTCTCGGAAGACGCGATGAAGGCCTACGCCGCCCGTCTGGGCCACAGTGATTTCTCCACCGCCACGGTGCAAGCCGCGCTCGACGCACTGCGCGACAAAAACCTGATCTGGAAGGAATCGCGCGGCGCCTACGCACTCGAAGACGAAAGCCTGGCGCTGTGGTTTCGTGAAACGCGCGGCGCGCACGCCGTGCCGCCGCGCTTGAGCGAATAACCGTCAGGTCTGCTGACGAAACACCGCAACACGCGCGGCGATCGGTTCCGGCGCGTCCTCCAGGCTGTCATGCCCCACCCCGTGCAGCTGGTGGACGGGCCGCCTGCGAAAACAGCGCGCCGAACAGCCGCAGGAAGTGCTCGGCGCGAGGCACTGCTCGCCACCGTCGATTGCGCGACGGCGGCATGGGACGCGATGGGACGCGATGGCCGGCGCCCGCTAAACTGCAGGCATCACGCTCACAAAATCACAAGATTTCTCGGGGAAGAGTCATGGCACGCAATCGCACCCTGTGGCGCACGCTTGCAGCGGCGCTCTGTCTGTTGTCGGGCATCGGCACCGCCACGGCGCAAGACGCATTACCGCAAACCGCAAGTGCGTGCCCGCCGCCTGCGTCCGACTCCATCCCCAAAGACGGCTGGGCCGCCGCCGCCCAGCGCGCCACCGACCATGGCCTGCTCTGGCGCATCGAAAAGGACGGCCGCACATCGTGGCTGTACGGCACGATCCACGTTGCGCGTGCCGACTGGATGCTGCCTGGCCCCACCGTTCGCGATGCGCTCAAGCACAGCGATGCTGTTGCACTGGAACTCGATCTGCTCGACAAGGAAGGCAGCCGCAAGGCATTCGCTGCGCGCACGACCAAGGATGATGTTCGCCTGACAAGCGGCCGCCGCGGCGAGCGCCTCGACAAGCTCATCGCTGCCGCCTGCCTGCCCGATGCCGCGCTCACGCAGATCCGCAAGTTCCAGCCGATCATGCAACTCGCCTCATTGTCAGCACTGGGGCTGCGTGCCGATGGGCTCTACCCCGATTTCGGCATCGACCTGTTCCTGACCACCTACGCCAACAGCGTGCACCTGACCATCGTGCCGCTGGAAACCCTGGCCGACCAACTGCGTGTGCTGGACGAAATCGTACCGAAGAACGAGATGGTGCAGCAGTTCGACACCGAGCTCGATGCCATTGAATCAGGCGAGGCGCGCACGCAAACCCTCACGCTCGCCAATGCCTGGGCCGATAGCGACCTCAGCACGCTGGAGCGCTATCCGCAGTGGTGCGATTGCCTGAAAACGCCATCGGACAAGCGCGCCTTCAAGCGCCTGGTGACCAACCGCAACCGCGCCATGGCCGACAACATTGCCCGCGTGCATGCGCGTGGCCAACGTGTGTTTGGCGCCGTGGGCGCGCTGCATATGATCGGGTCGCAGGGGTTGCCGGCCCTCATGGCTGCGCGCGGATTTACGGTCACGCAAGTGCTGCCGCCGGCAGCTTCGCACTAACCTGCTCTGGGCGTTAGCGCTTCTCTGGTGGGGTCGCCCCGATGGCGGCCGCCAATTGCGCATGCGCAGCCAAATCGGCCGGCCGATGCTTGAACGTGGCACTGGCTGGATGGTTGCCAAGGAAATTGCCGTTCTTCCAGTTCTGGGATGGACGGATTGGCCGCGCGGTAAAACCACCGCCGCAGTTCGGGCACACGTTGCCGAGCACCTCATCCGCACAGGTCACGCAGAACGTGCATTCGAACGAGCAGATGCGTGCGTTGGTGGCGTCGGGTGGCAGCGCGGTGTTGCAGTGCTCGCAGGTGGGCCGGAGTTCTAGCATGGGGTCCCCAATCGTGTTGTTGTTGGATGAGACCGCAACAATACCGAGAAACCGCTGCGCCCACGCAAGCCAATGCCATGACGCAGCCATCCCACTGCAACGTGCCACAATCGGCACCCTCATCCTGATTGCCCCGGCACCGACTCGTACTCGTGGACTTCCTCCGCATCGCCCTCCTGTTTGCCGTGACCGCCCTGGCGGAAATCGTTGGCTGCTACCTGCCGTGGCTCGTGCTGCGTCAGGGCAAACCCATCTGGCTGCTGCTGCCGGCAGTGGCATCGCTCGCGCTGTTTGCCTGGCTGCTGACACTGCACCCAACGGCGGCCGGGCGCACGTATGCGGCGTACGGCGGTATGTACATCGCCGTAGCGCTGGTGTGGTTGCGCTGGGTGGATGGCATTCCCCTCACGCGGTGGGACATCGGCGGCGCGGCCATCGCGCTGATCGGCATGGCGATCATTGCGCTGCAACCGCAGGCAACTTGATCGATTGCGCGCGATATTTACGCTTTCCTGACCAAAACGGAACGCTAAGCCACGGCTATGATCGGAAGGAGGATCATTGCTGTCTGCAACCGCGCAGTCAGTCACTGCAGCCGACTGCCGTCAATTCAGTCCTTTTTGCCGATGGAGGGCCTCCATGCCTGCCGCAATCCTTAAACACCTTGTCGTGGCGACGGCGTTGATGTCCGCAGCCATGACCGCTTCGGCGCTCACAACGTCGTCCACCACGTTCTCCGATCAGGAGCTTCAGGCGATGCTTGCGCAAAGCCGGCCGGTGCAGTCCGACCAGACGGCCGAGCCGACATCAAAGCCGAGGCTGCGCATCGGCCTGTCCGATTCGAGCACAGAACTCGTGCTGCCATGGTTTCTTGCCGAGCTCGTCAACGCCGTGAACCAGCGCACCTCACCCCACGATCTGGCAAAAAACCTGCGCGACGGAATCTGACCGCCCCGCCTCAATGACCGGGAAAGAAAACCTCTCGCACAAAAGCCTGCACGTCTTTACGGGACTTCTGGTACGCGGCCTCGTTGCGTCCCACATGCGCGCCCAGCGACATGCACCCAGCGAAGAAATCCCGGAGCTTGGCGGGTTCAATGACTTCGCCAGTGCGCTCAGCGGTTGCCGTCCACGTATCGATATCCCACCGCACGACGCCGCATGACGTTGCCTTCGTAGCCCGGCCCAGGTAAGCCAGCGCAACCGTGCTGTCCCACCCGTGCCGAGCGCTGTCATAGCGGATCGTCCGCACGGGCACACCGGCATCTGCGTAGCGCTTGGCCAGCTGTTCGCACGGCTCAGGCATCACATAGTCGTCATCTGCCCCCACCAGATTGAGCATGGGCGCGCGACTCAGGTCGGGCGACCAGAACACCTGACTGCACGCCGCATACACCGGAATGTGCAGCGCAAACTTGAGGTCGCTCTTGATCACGGCGCGCCGCAGCGGCTCTTCTTCCGTTTGAAAGGCCACCGTACCGCCACGCGAGAACCCCATGATGCCGATACGCGCCGGGTCGATACGCGGGTGGGTCGCCAGCAGTTGCAGCGCCTGGTAGGCATCGACCATGTCGGCCGAGTGGGGCACGCGCGTCTGGTCTTCCACCGTGCGTTTCACACCGCGCGGCTCGAAGATGTAAATGACAAAGGTGGCAACGCCGACCTCGTTGAGTGCCTGCACCCATTGCGCCATGGCGGGTTCCACACCACTGCTGCCGTGCACGAGCACGATGGCGGGCACCTTGGCGGCATCCGTCTTGGGCAACGACAAGTCTCCCCAGACTTTCTGCTCAGGCCAATTCTGCCGACGCTCGCGCGCCAGATCGAACATGGTCTTGGGGGTGAAGCTGTTGAACTCGATCCGACCTTGGGTGTCCGGTTGCAGAGCCTGTGCCACCGCCATGGGCGACAGCACGACAGCAGCCAGCCAACTCAGACAAGAAACCCACCGGTTGAAGTGCGATGCATGGCCCGCTTCGTATCGCATGACACATCCCCTTGCGCAGATGATGGTTGATGTCCCGTAGAACCATCTTAGGGAGAACCTCTGGCACCGCAACACCATCTGCCAACGGTTACACGTGCCGGCAGCCGTCTTGCAGGCTGTACGTCCATACAGCGACTTCATTCAGCGCTACCTGACGGTGAACAGTCGCAGCAGCTCGCCGATCAATCTGTACGACAAGTCGTACGGCACACCGCGCACCAACATGCTGGCGCTGGAATCGGCGGGCGAGCACCTCACCGGCATCGTGCTGCAATCGGACCCGTTGCCAGGGTGTGATATCACCGTTCTCGCTTTTGATCGGCGGGTGGCACGGTGCTGTATATTTATACAGTTATTTTCTGTGACGCCCTCGCCGTGCTTTCCGCTTCTCCCAACCCTGATACTGCCAATGACCCGGGTATCCCGAGTTACCTGGCCCAACTGAACGACCGGCAGCGCCAAGCGGTCGAGTTCGGCATTTCCGGGGCGGATGCGGCGGAGACCGGGCCGCTGCTCGTGCTAGCCGGTGCCGGGTCGGGTAAGACGCACACGCTGGGCTGGCGCGTCGCACATCTGGTCGCCAACGGGGCGGATCCGCAACGCATCCTGCTGCTGACGTTCTCGCGCCGGGCCGCGAGTGAACTGTCCAACCGCGCCGGCCACCTGCTGGCGCGCGCCATGCAAGGCGAACGATCCAACAGCGCGCTGAACGCAGCCGGCACGTCGTACAAAACCACCCTGCCCTGGGCCGGCACGTTCCACGGCATCGGCGCGCGCCTGCTGCGCGAATACGCCGAGCGCGTCGGCCTCGCCCACGATTTCACCATCCACGACCGTAGCGATTCCGCCGACCTGCTCAACGTCGTACGCCACGCGCTGAACCTGTCGACCAAGGAGCGCCGCTTCCCGCTCAAGCAGACCTGCCTGGCGATCTACTCGCGTGCCATCAACGCGGAGAGCCCGCTCAACGCCGTGCTCAAGCACCACTTCCCGTGGTGCGCGATGTGGGAAGCGCAACTACGCACACTGTTCGACGCCTATGTCGAAGCCAAGCAAGCGCAGCACGTGCTCGACTACGATGACCTGCTGCTCTACTGGCACGCGATGGTGTCCGATGCCGAACTGGCAGGAGAGATCGGTGCGCGCTTCGACCACATCCTCGTCGACGAATACCAGGACACGAACCGGCTGCAATCATCCATCCTGCGGGCGCTGCGCCCCGACGGCCGCGGCGTCACGGTGGTGGGCGACGATGCGCAGTCGATCTACGCGTTTCGTGCGGCGACGGTGCGCAATATCCTCGACTTCCCGCGCCACTTCACGCGGCCGGCGCACACGGTGCTGCTGGAGCGCAACTACCGCTCGACGCAACCGATTCTGGATGCGTCGAATGGTGTGATGCGCTTCGCCACGGAGCGCTTTGCCAAGACGCTTTGGACGGACCGCGCATCGACGCATCGACCGCGTTTGATCTCGGTACGCGATGAAGCCGAGCAGGCGCGCTGCGTGGCCGAGCAGGTGCTGCATCAGCGTGAAGGCGGCTTGGCGTTGAAATCGCAAGCGGTGCTGTTCCGCACGGCCAGCCACAGCGCGCCGCTGGAGATCGAACTCACGCGCCGCAACATCCCGTTCGTGAAATACGGCGGGCTGAAGTTTCTCGAAGCATCACACGTAAAGGATGTGCTCTCGGTGCTGCGCTGGGCCGAGAACCCGCGCAACCGTATCGCCGGGTTTCGCGTGATCCAGCTGCTGCCGGGCGCCGGCCCTGCTACCGCCGCGCGCGTGCTCGACGCCATGGCTGAAGCGGTGGACCCAATTGCCGCGCTGCTCGCCTACGCCCCCCCTGCTCGCCTGGCCGGCGACTGGGCCACGCTGACGGCGTTGATGGAAACCCTGCGCCGTCCGAAAGACAGCCTGGAATGGGCCAGTGAACTCGAAGCCGTGGGCACCTGGTACACGCCGCACATGGAGCGCCTGCACGACGATGCTGCCGTGCGTCAGGGCGATCTGGACCAGCTCGCCCGCATGGCCGCCACCTACGCCACGCGCGAGCGCTTCCTGACCGAGATGACGCTCGACCCGCCGGAGCTCACCAGCGATGAATCCGGCGCCCCGTACCGCGATGAGGACTACCTGATCCTCTCCACCATTCACTCATCAAAGGGCCAGGAGTGGAAGGCGGTGTACGTGCTCAACGCCGTGGACGGCTGCATGCCTGCCGACCTGGGCGCCGGTTCGCATGACGAATTGGAAGAGGAGCGCCGCCTGCTCTACGTGGCCATGACGCGTGCGCGCGAGCATCTGGACATCCTGGTGCCGCAGCGCTTCTATGTTACGCAGCAGACGCCCAATGGCGACCGCCACATCTACGCCTCGCGCACGCGCTTCATCCCGCCAGCATTGCTGCCGCTGTTTGAGGCGTGCGCCTGGCCGCCGCCCGAGCCCGGTGCGGACCTTGCAGCCGAGGCCCGCGCCGCCGCCAAGGTGGATCTCAGCAAGAAGATGCGCGGCTACTGGAAGTAGACCTCGTTATTCGACATCGACTTCGGCGCGCTTGAGTACCTGCGCGGGCTCTGCGTGCGAAAGCTGCGCGAAGATCCACGCCGCCGCCGCGGTCATGAAGCCGACGCACACGAAGGTCTTGTGGAAGGCCGCCAGCGTATCGCGCCCTTCCGGCCCACCGGTAAAGTCGGTAAAGCCCGTGAGCAGCGCGCCAGCCGCGGCCACCCCCAGGCTCATCGACAACATCATCACCATGGAGAGCATGCTGTTGCCCGAGCTGGCATGCGGCCCACTCAGGTCTTTGAGCGTGAGCGTGTTCATGGCAGTGAATTGCATCGAGTTGAACGTGCCAAACAGCGCCAACTGCACGATGCGCAGCCACACCGGTACGTCGGGCGTCATCACCGCAAAACTGGCCATCGTCAGGCCCACCATGAGCGTGTTGGTGAACAGCATCCGCCGATAGCCAAAACGCTTGATGGCCCAGGTGCCCAACGGTTTGGCCGCCATGCCGGCCGCGGCCACCGGCACCATCATCAAGCCAGCCTGCAACGGTGAGTACCCCAAGCTCACCTGCAACAGCAGCGGGATCAGGAACGGCATTCCACCCGTACCGATCCGCGCGAACAGGTTGCCGAGAATGCCGATCGAGAAGCTCGGAATGGCAAACAGCGAGCGCGGAAACAGCGGCCCCGCCTTGCCCTCAACCGTGCGCCCCGCATGCAGCCAGTATGCGGTGAGCGCCGCCAGCCCGAAGATCAGCAGCACCAGCACGGTCGCGTGCTGAAAGCCCAATCCCGATAGCCCGTCGAGCGAGAACGACACCGCTGCCATGCCAAACGCGAGCATGGCGTAGCCGGTCCAATCGAATCGGCTGTCGTCGTCTGCGCGCACATCGGGCATGACCTTGAGCGTGACGAGCGCACCAGCCAGGCCCACCGGAATGTTGATCAGGAAGATCCAGTGCCACGACACCGCCTCCACCAGCCAGCCACCCAGCGTGGGGCCGATCAGCGGGCCGATCAACCCCGGAATGGTGACGAAGCTCATGGCTGGCAGAAACTGCTCGCGCGGCACCACGCGCAACACTGTCAGCCGCCCGACCGGCATCAGCAATGCACCGCCCACGCCCTGCACCACGCGCGAGGCAATCAGCATGTTCAGGCTGCGCGACTCCGCGCACAGCAGCGAGCCGATGGTGAACAGGAAGATGGCCGCAAAGAACATGCGCCGCGTGCCGAAGCGGTCAGCCAGCCAACCCGAGGCGGGCATCAGCATGGCGGTCGTCAGCGTGTAGGCAATGATGACCGACTGCATCTTCAGCGGGCTTTCCGACAGGCTGCGCGCCATGGCCGGCAATGCCGTATTGACGATGGTGGAATCCAGCGTCTGCATGAAGAGGCCAACCGCCACCAGCCAGAGCAACGGTTGGAGGGATTTATCGACGGAAACGGAGGTGGACATGGCAGGCAGGGGCATCAGACTTCGTACGGCGCCGAATTGCACGACGAGGCGACATTGTGGCGTGTGCGGCGCTGGCCCGCAAACCACGCAATGTGCCGGTCACCCTACAGCAAACGCGGGCACTAGGAGCAAACCCCGCCGCCTATACTGGTGGGCGTTCGTCCCAGTCACCCTCATGCAGACCTGCCATGACCACCCGTACCGAACGCGACACCTTTGGCCCCATTGAAGTCCCCGCCAATCATCTGTGGGGCGCGCAGACGCAGCGCTCTCTGCAGAACTTCGACATTGCGGGCGACCGCATGCCGCGCGAGCTGATCGACGCGCTGGCCCGCATCAAGCGCGCAAGCGCCGCCGTCAACCACCGCCTGGGGCTGCTGCCGGCCGATAAAGCCAACGCCATCATCGCCGCTGCAGATGAAGTCATCGCGGGCAAGCACCCGAACGAATTCCCGCTGGTGGTCTGGCAGACCGGCTCCGGTACGCAGAGCAACATGAACATGAACGAGGTGCTTGCCAACCGCGCCAGCGAACTGCTGGGCGGCGAGCGCGGCGAGGGCCGCCTCGTGCACCCGAACGACGACGTCAACCGCAGCCAGTCGTCCAACGACGTGTTCCCGACGGCGATGCACGTGGCGGCTGTTACCGCCATCACGCGGCACCTGATTCCGTCGCTGCGCACACTGCGCGAAACGCTTGCCAAAAAGGCGGCAGACTTCGACAGCATCATCAAGATCGGCCGCACGCACCTGCAGGACGCCACGCCGCTCACGCTCGGCCAGGAGTTCTCCGGCTATGTCGCCCAACTGCAGCACAACGAAACGCACCTGAACGCGGCGCTGCCGCACCTGTGCGAGCTGGCACTGGGCGGCACGGCAGTGGGCACCGGCCTGAACGCGCCGGCCGGCTACGCCGAACAGGTGGCCGCCGAGCTGGCTAACCTGACCGGCCTGCCCTTCGTCACCTCGCCCAACAAGTTCGAGACCATGGCCTCCGCCGATGGTCTGGTGCACGCACATGGCACGTTGAAAACGCTGGCCGCCAGCCTCACCAAGATCGCCAACGACATCCGCTGGCTGGCGAGCGGCCCGCGCAGCGGCCTGGGGGAAATCTCCATCCCCGAGAACGAACCGGGCTCGTCCATCATGCCCGGCAAGGTCAACCCCACGCAGAGCGAAGCCGTGACGATGCTGTGCGCGCAGGTGTTCGGCAACGATGTCGCGGTCAACATTGGCGGTGCATCCGGCAACTTCGAGCTGAACGTGTTCCGCCCGATGATTGCCTACAACTTCCTGCACAGCACACGCCTGCTGGCCGACGGCATGCGCAGCTTCAACGACCACTGCGCCGTAGGCATCGAGCCCAACCGTGCCCGCATCGACGAACTTGTGCAGCGCTCACTGATGCTGGTGACGGCACTCAACCCGCACATCGGCTACGACAAATCCGCGCAGATCGCCAAGAAGGCACACAAGGAAGGCACGAGCCTGCGCGAGGCCGCGCTGGCACTCGGCTATGTCACGCCCGAGCAGTTTGATGCGTGGGTGCGGCCGGAGAACATGGTCGGCCGGTAATAAGCCGCGGGCTGCCCCGGGCCTGCGTTGACAACCTCAGCGCGGGTTCGGGAAGCGGATGCGGAATTCGGTGTACTCGTGCTCGACCGACTTGCACGAGATGCTGGCGCCCCAGCCACGCAACACCTTGCGGCAGAACATCAGGCCGATCCCCGTGCCGCGATGCGCTGGGTAGGAGAAGAACGGCTCGAACATCCGCTTGAGCACGGTCGACGAGATGCCCGAACCGGTATCGCGTACGACGATCTCCACCCCGCGCGACGACCTCTCATAGCTGAAGTGAAGATCCCCCTTGCCCACGCGTTGGATGGCCTCCAGCGCGTTCTTGGTCAGGTTGGTGATGATGTGCTCGAACAAGCTCGCGTTGCCCAGCACCCGCACTCCGATGCTCGGTGCAATCGACACCAGCTCCCGCGTCCCAGGCTCA
This sequence comes from Ralstonia insidiosa, assembly GCF_008801405.1. NCBI lineage: Bacteria > Pseudomonadati > Pseudomonadota > Betaproteobacteria > Burkholderiales > Burkholderiaceae > Ralstonia > Ralstonia insidiosa. Next base: position 140,636 of record NZ_VZPV01000002.1, read on the forward strand.
AAAGGAAAGGCCGCAATGGCTGAGCAGATCGCCTCGTGCGGATCAAACCAGTTGATGCTGACGGTCTGCGGATCTTTTGAATTGGCGACCAGCAACTCGATGCTGTTGTTGGCACGCACCACATCGGTACGCATGCGCTCGACCGCATGCTGCACCGCCGGCAGGTCTGGGTGGTCGGGCGGCACCAGCTTGGGCAAGCGATCCTGAATGCCGCGCGCTGTCAGGGCTAGGCTGGCCAGCGGCGTGCGCAACTCATGGGCCACGGTGCCCAGCGCCAGCGCCACACCGCGCTGTTTCTGCTCGGCCAGGATCTGGCGGTCCAACTTGATGACGACGAGCACGGCCACGACAAACGCCACCACCGGTATCTGCTCCAGCAGCGCATGCCACGGAAACGCTGCCACCGCGTTGCCGGCCAGCAAGAACAGCGCCGTCGCAGCAAACGCCCCACTGATGAGCGAGATCAGCGCGAACGCCGTACTGAAATGGAACAGGATGACGACGGCAATGACCACCGACTCCGCCCACACCATCGTCCCGGCGTTCTCGAGATAGAAGAAGATGAAGGCAAACGGCAGCCCAGCCGTAATGGCAAACAATGCATAGGCCGGCAGCCACTTGTATTGCGACAGCCGGTTGGCAAACAGCAACGGAATGAACAGCAGCGTGCACACGGCGCGCAGCCAGACGTTCTCATACGGCTGCGGAAAAACGACCGACCAGATCACGAAGTACAACGGGTGGCCGAGCACCCCCAGCGCACCCACGAAGCGGATGCGGCGCAGCCGCGCCGCGCTCTCTTCGTCAAGCAGTGCCGCGCTCGTCAACGAGGTCGCGAGGTACTGCCAGACGCGGGCCGGCCAGCGACCCGGATTGTCTGCGGGGACTCCACCCACTGTGTTCGTCATGCGTTCGCCAAACATGCATTGAGTTGAACGGCGGCTGCAGGTCTTCGCATCCGGCGCGTGGACGCCCAATCGTCCAGCCCCACCCGATCACGAATCTCTGCCAGGACACCAAGCAGCCGCCCGATCTCTGCGGGCGTGAGCTTGGCATGCAGCGTCAGGCGCACCAACGCCCGGTTTCTGGGCGTAGCCGGCGCACAGAATACCGCACCGAAGATGCCGCGGGCCTGCAATGCGTCGCGCAGCACCTTGACCTGCGGCTCGGGCCCCGCCTCCAGCCCGATGATCTGCTCGGTGCCGTCACTGATGTTGTAGCCCAGCGCGGCGATACCTGCGCGCACAGAGCGGGTGATGGCATGCAGACTCTCGCGTCGAGCCTCCGCCGCACCAATGAAATCCGCCGCGGCCTCGAACCAGGCCAGTTCGTGCCGCAGCAACCCCGAACTGAAAATGGCTGGGCGAGCCTCTACGGCAAAGAAATCCTTGAACAGGCCACTGCAGGCAACAAACCCGGCACGGCCGGCAAACGTCTTGGCCAATGACGCCGTACGAAAGTGCACACGGCGCTCCAGCCCCAGTTGCACCACCAGACCCGCCCCGCCCGGCCCGTGCGTGCCCAGGGAGTGGGATTCATCCACCACGATGACCGAGCCGCTGGCCTCGGCCGCCACCACCAGCGCCGTCAACGGCGCCACGCTGCCGGTGGTGCTGTAGACGGAATCCACCACGATGATGCCGGGGCCGGTCCGCTCCAGTTGCCGGTTCAGATGGTCTACGTCGTTATGGCGAAACGGCACCGGTACCGCGCCCGCCGCGGTGATGCCCTCCCACAGCGAGGCGTGCGCGGCCATATCGATATAGACGGGCACGCCTGGTCCTGCAATGCACTGGATCAGCCCGACATTCGCGGCCCAGCCGGATTGGGCGATCAAGCCGGCCTCGGCGCGCATCATGGCAGCCAGCCGGGCTTCCACCCGGCTCTGCGGCGTATCACCGTGCTGGAACACGGCTGACATGAGCAGTTCGTGCTCGTGCCCGAGCAGTGCGCGCGCCTGCGCACGTACCAATTCCCGCTCGCCGAGCAAGCATAGGTAGTCGTTGCTGTTCAGGAACAGGGCATCGGGCCCTGGCGTGCGGCCGTGGAGCAGGTGGTCTCCGCCCCAGAGCTTGCCCATGCGATCGTCATAGTGGCGCCGCATGCGAACAGCAATCCAGTCCGGCAACGCCGGCGCGGCAGGAGAAGGTGTGGGGAGCAGTGCAGAAGAGACGTGCGTTGGCAGCGTGGTCATGGAGGCCTCGTCGGGTTGGTAATGGAAAGACCAAACACCGGTGGCCTTGCATCGACCACCGGGATGCAATCCGAACAACCATCATGGCACGTCAGTGCGTGCGCATTTCATCTACAACGAAGCGCCCGCCAGCGCTGATTCAGGACGATGGCGGCCAAGCCCACTGCCTGCTTGAAGCGCGGGCCGGAAACGATATTGGATTAAACCAAATGTATTAAGCGGGTGCGCAACCGCGCTGCGCGACACGTACGTCAACACGCTCCGGTGCCAGCGCACGTTCAAACACGGCGCGCGCACCATGCGTTGTGCCGGTGCCGCACATGAAGGCATCAATGGCGGCAAACCCGTGCTCCGGCCACGTGTGGATCGACAAGTGTGACTCCGCCAGCAAGAGGACACCCGTCACACCACCCTGCTCACCGGCGGACGCGCCCACACGCAGCGAATCGAAACGATGGAGATGCGCATGAAGAATGGTGGCACCCAGCGCGGCAGCTGCCTCGCGCAGCGCAGCCTCCAGGGCCTGGGCATCACGCAGCAGCACGGGCGCCACGCCATACAGATCGAGCAGCAGATGCTCGCCCACTGCAGCAGAGGTTGCGGCAGCGTGCGGCGTCGCGTCCGTGCGCGTCACTTGTGGCCCCCGCTGAAGCCGCCACCGTAACCGCTACCGCCGGACGAGCCGCCCCAGTACGAAGACCCGCTGGTGCTGCTGCCATACGACGGCGTGCGCGGCGCCGCAAAACCGGCTCTCCAGTCCATGACCGTTGCGCCAATCACCACGCACACGGCGTACAGCACGAACCAGCCTTTCATTCCCCACCCCCGACCTTGGCGACCAGCCATGCCGGCACGATCAGCATCAGCGCTGCAAAGAACGTGATCACAAACACCGAACCCGGCGCCATGAAGAACGGCACCAGATTCAGCAAACCGAGCAGCACACAGGACACCACTGCCACGGTCATGTAGCCCGAGCCCGATGCCTCCTTGACCGGTTCGGCCACCACCTTGCCGAACCACGCCTTGATCTGCGCAGTGCTGACCGGCGTGCTCTTAGACCAGCTCAGTTCATGCGCATCGCTCTCTGCGGCAAGGCTTTCCTGGCCAGCCGTGTATTCGACCACGCGGGTCTGGTCGCCGGCCTGCACGCGCCAGTTGAAGGCGCCGGCAGCGTAGGTCACGCGTGCGGTGTAGTCCTCGTCGCGGGTGTACTGCGTGTTGCCCAGCGTGGCCTTGCGGCCGTCGATCTGCGTGGGCCAGCGGTCGAGCACGTTGGCGCGGAACCAGCCGTCATCGGTTTCCACCATCCACGTGAAACCGCGCTTGGGGGTGTACAGCAGGTATTCGAACCACTCGCCGCCGCCGTCGACCACCGTGCGACGCATCACGCCGATCACCTGCCACTGCTGGCCGTCGATCAACGCCTTGTCGCCCAGTTCCAGCGTGGTGACAACCTGCGGCACGGACCGGGCGCGGGCGATAATCTCGCCGCGCGGTGTGGCGGCATCGATGGCCGCGCCACAGCCGGGGCACAACACATGCCCGGTCACGCCAGGGCTGAACGGGATCGACGTGCCGCACTGCGGGCAGTCGAGGTTGGTGAGCTTGCGGGGGACGCGGCCGGCGGTTTCCTTGATCTCGGCGTCGGTGCGCAGGAGTTGGCACTTGAGCGCTTCGAGCGTGGTGGCCTCGCCCAGGTAGAGCGTGGGCGCCGTACCGTCGGAATAGTCGAGCGTGATGAAGGCGTCTTCGCGGCGGCCATCGGCCACGCGCGCATGCCAGCCCTCGCCCACACGGAACGGCAATTCACCCTGGCCGCCGGTGCAATCGGCCTCGCGCACGTCTGACAGCGTGAACTGCTTGCCGTCAGCATCGTAAAGCTGCCCGGGCCGCAACGTTTCGAACGCCACGGCGTTGCGCGGCACGCCACGCGAGAAGGTCATGGTGACCTGGCCCGAAGCCTCAGCCAGCCAGCCATCGGTGCTGTCGTCAAACAGCACGTACCACTCGTTCCAGAAGCCCGCGTCGTAGCGCAACTGGATGCGCCCCACGACGGTGAAGGCCTTGTTCTTGTAGCGCCCGGTGGTGCCGATCTGCACGCGCGCGTAGTCCTCCAGCACGGCAGACATCTTGCCGATGTCGGACAGCGTTTCGCCGTCGCGCAGCAGTGTGCTCTTGCAAAAGCTGCACACCGTCATCACGGCAGCGGCGGACTTCAGTTCCACCGGCGCGCCACACGCCGGGCAGTTGGCATGAAACATGGTCGGGTCGTTCGATTGCACAGCAAAACGGGCGGCTAAAGGGGCACAGCCCCTTCGCCGCCCGGTCATTCGAGCAGCAAAGCTGAGCTCAGCCCCCGGTCAGTGCCTTGAGCACGGCGGCCTTGCCGGCATCAAAGTCGGCCTGGGTGATGAGGCCCTTGTCGAGCAGATCCTTGAGCTTGGTCAGGCGTGCGGTCGGGTCGTCGGCAGCCGGAGCAACCGGTGCGGCGGCAGCCGGTTGTGCAGCAGCGGGGGTAGCCGATCCGGCACCGCCCTGCACAGCGGTGCGCAGGCTCTCGGCCATCGTCTGGCCCATTGCCAAGCCTGCCGCCAGACCCGCGCCCGTGCCAGCGATGCCACCTTCGTTCTGCGCAGCCAGCGGCAGCGATTCGGCCGCCTGATACTGCGTGAAGCGCCCCATGTCGCCGGTCATGTCCATGCTGATGCGGCGGTCCATCGCGGCCTGCAGTTCGTCCGGCAGCGTGACGCTGGAGACCTGGAAGCTGTCGAGCGCCAGGCCGTACTGCGTGAACTGCGGCGCCAGGGTCTCGCGCACCTTGTTCGACATCAGCGTCTGGTTGGCGGCCAAGTCCAGGAACGGCACACCGGATTCGCCAAACGCCGTGGCCATGGCACCCATGATGACGGGGCCAAGCTGGGCTTCAACTTCGTCGACGGTATAGATGTCGCGCGTGCCGCTCACCTGCTGGTAAAACTGTTTCGGATCGGCCACGTGGTACGCATACACGCCAAAGGCGCGCAGGCGGATCATGCCGAAATCCTTGTCGCGCACCGTCACCGGCTGCGGCGTGCCCCAGCGGCGGCCGAGCTGCTGGCGCGTGCTGAAGTAGTAGACGTCGGACTTGAAGGGGGACTCGAACAGCTTGTCCCAGTTCTTCAGGTAGGTCAGGACGGGCAGCGTCTGCGTGGTCAGCTTGAAGGTGCCGGCACCGAACACATCGGCAATCTGGCCTTCGTTGACGAACATCGCCATCTGCGAGTCGCGCACGACCAGGGTGCCGCCGTTCTGGATTTCCATGTCCTGCATGGGATAGCGCCAGGCGAGTACGCCGTCTTCGCTCTCCGTCCACTGCAGGATGTCAATAAACTGCTTTTTGATAAAGCTGGACAGGCTCACAGGAAACTCCTTCGCGATGATTCGCGGTGCAGGAACAATCAGGACAGGCAGGCAGCGTTGATCACACCAACGGCCAGTGCGCTCACGCCAAACAGCATACCGGCGGCGATGTTGTTGTGCTCGATCTGCAGGCGGTAGTCGGGCATCAGGCGCGTGAGCACCACGAAGACAATCAACTGCACGACCGACGCCATCACCGACCAGAACAGGAACGGTATCAGGCCATCGGCGTGCGTGATGCTGGATGCAATGGTCAGCACGAAGCCGAGCAGCGCACCGGCCAGCGACAGCGCTGCAGAGACGTTGCCTTCACGGATCAGCTTGAACTCGTCGTACGGCGTCAGACGCAGGTAGACAAAGAAGAAACCAGCAAACACCACAGCACCCGCCAGCAGGTGCGAGGCATAGGCGATCACGGAAGCGGTCATATCGGGCATGGGCAGAAGGCAATCAGCCTGGGCAGTGCGCAAGTGGCGCCACTATAGCGGCTGATGCGCCGCTTGCGTACCCCCCGATGTTGCCCTGCACAGCTGGCTCGCCGCGGCAGAAAAAAGGCGGCACAATCGCGCTCGCATTTGCGCCAGCCGTTTGTTAACGCACGATCATCTTCCCCCTGCCTTCGCATGTCCACGCCGCAGCCTGACGCCACCTACGAACCTACGCAGCCGGCCGGCCGCGGCAACGCCTTGCTGGTCCTCGCCGTGTTTGTGGTCGCCTCATGCGGGCTGGCTTACGAACTGATTGCCGGGGCACTGGCTTCGTACCTGCTGGGCGATTCGATCCTGCAGTTCTCCTCCATCATCGGCGCCTATCTGTTTGCGATGGGCATCGGCTCGTGGCTCTCGCGCTACGTGGCAGACGATGCATTGCTCGCCCGCTTTGTCGATCTGGAACTGCTGGTGGGGTTGTTTGGCGGCGTCTCGGCGGCGGCGCTGTTTGTCTTGTTTGCGGTGGAATCAGCGCCGTTCCGGTTGGTGCTGTACGCGCTGGTGACGGTGATCGGCGTGCTGGTCGGCATGGAGATTCCGCTGGTGATGCGCATGCTGCATCGCCGGCAAGCCAAGTTTTCCGACCTGGTCAGCCGCGTGCTGACGTTCGATTACCTGGGCGCGCTGGCCGTATCGCTGCTGTTTCCGCTGGTGCTGGCGCCGCGCCTGGGGCTGGTGCGTACGGGCTTCCTGTTCGGGCTGCTCAATACGGCGATTGCGGTCTGGACACTCTGGCACTTTCGCGCAGAACTGGCGCTCACCGCCCGCATGCGCAGTGCGATGGCGTGGCGTGCGGGCGCTGTCGCTGCCGCGCTGCTGGCGGGCTTTGCCGCATCAGACAAGCTCACGCACTGGTCAGAACGCGCGCTCTTTGGCGACGAGATCATCCATGCGATTTCATCACCGTATCAACGGCTGGTGGTGACGCGCTGGAAGGATGACCTGCGCCTCTACATCAACGGCAACCTGCAGTTCTCCTCGCGCGACGAATACCGCTATCACGAGGCGCTGGTGCTGCCCGCGCTGGAATCCGTGCGCGGCGCGCGGCGCGTGCTGGTGCTGGGCGGCGGCGACGGCCTCGCACTGCGGCAGATCCTGAAGTACCCGCAAGTCGAGCACGTCACCCTGGTCGATCTGGACCCGCGCATGACGAACCTGTTCTCGCATGCGGAGGCGCTGGTTGCGCTCAACCAGCATGCGTTCAGCGATCCGCGCGTGACGGTGGTCAATGCCGATGCGGGGCAATGGCTGCAGACCGCCACCGACATGTTCGACGTGGCCATCGTCGATTTTCCGGACCCGTCCAACTTCAGCATCGGCAAGCTGTATTCGGTGCCGTTCTACCGGCTGCTGTCGCGGCACGTGGCGGATACGGGCTTAGTCGTCATTCAGGCCACCTCGCCCTACTTCGCGCCACGCTCGTACTGGTGCGTGGATGCAACCCTGAAGGAAGCCGGCTACCGCACGTGGCCGTATCACGCGCTGGTGCCGTCGTTTGGCGAATGGGGCTTCATCCTCGCCGCGCCGGGCCGGGCGGATTTCCAGCCGCCCACGTCGTACCGCGTGCCGACGCGCTTTCTGGATGCCGACACCACGCACCAAATGTTCAGCTTCGCGCCCGACATGCCGCGCCCGCAAGTGGAGCCCAACCGGCTGAACAACCAGTCGCTGGTGCGGTACTTTGAAGAAGACTGGCACGGCGTGCTGCGCTGATGGCAACGCGACGCAGTTTCCTGATCGGCGCCGCTGCGGCAGGTGTGGCTGCGGCCGGGGCCGCCTCCTGGGCCGGCTTTCGCGCGCTGACCGAGATCACGCCCAACGTGCGTATGCCTGGCCAGGCCGCTGGCCATCAGTTGCGCGACCTCAAGGCACTACCTGCCCCGTCGGAGACACGCCGCGTTGGCGTCGTCATCTGCGGTAGCGGCATCGGCGGATTGAGTTGCGCGTGGCGGCTGGCAAAGCGCGGGCGACGCGACGTGGTGGTGGTGGAAGGGCCGGAGCGCTACGGCAACGCGGCCGGCGGTGCATTCGGCACGCAACGCTTCCCGACCGGCGCGCATTACCTGCCGCTGCCGTCAATGGAATCGACGCACGTGCGCGAGATGCTCTCGGACTTCGGCGTGATCGAACGCAATCCGTTTGCGCTGCGTCCGACCTACGACGAACGCGTGCTCGTGCACGCCCCCGACGAACGCCTATGGCTGGGCAACCGCTGGCAGGACGGCTTTGTGCCGCACGAAGGCATTACCGAAGCCGAGCGCGCCGAGCACACCCGCTTCTTCGCGCAAATCGACCGCCTGCGCCAGACCACTGGCAACGACGGCAGACGCATCTTCGCCGTGCCGACCGCGCTCTCCTCCGCCGACCCAGCCTGGCGTGCGCTCGATACCCTCACCTTTCGCGACTGGCTGCACCGCGAGGGCTACCAGGCCGCCACGCTGCACTGGTATGCCGACTACTGCTGCCGCGATGACTACGGCGCCACGGCAGACCACGTGTCCGCATGGGCCGGCATTGCGTACTTCGCCAGCCGTGGCGGCATGGCCAGCAACGCGGAACAGGGCACCGTGCTCACCTGGCCGGAAGGGCTGGACTGGATGGCCGAGCGCTTGTTTGAGGCTGCCGGCCTGAACGATGCCGGCCGCCTGCTCCCGGGCAGCGCCGCACGCATCGGCAAGACCAACGAAGAGGGTGCACGCGTCTATGCCGACGTGCTGCAAGCCGACGGCCGCGTGGTGCGCCTGCTGGCCGACCACGTGGTGAGCGCGATGCCGCTGCATGTTGCCAAGCACGTCGTCGAAGGCTTTGATGTGCCGGCCACCGAGCTGCCCGAAGCCGCACCGTGGCTGCTTGCCAATCTGCTGATCGACGGCTTTCCGCCCGAGTACGACGACACGCCGCTCGCTTGGGACAACGTGGTCTATCGGGGCACGGGACTGGGCTATGTGGTGGCCAACCACCAGGACATTCGCGTGGGGCCGCCTGCGCAGAGCGTGTTCACGGCCTACGTGGCGCTGTCAGACATGACGCCCAAGGCGGCGCGCGAGTGGATGCTGAACGCATCGCCGCAGGCATTGCTCGATCGCGCGCTGGCCGATCTGGACAGGGTCTACGGCATCCGCCTGCGCACGCAGATCCGCCGGGCCGACCTGACCCTGCGCGGGCATGCCATGGCGATTCCCACGCCGGGCTTTCTCTCGCGGCCGGGCATTGCGCGCCTGCGCGAGAACACCGGGCCGATCCACTATGCGCATGCGGACCTGTCCGGCTATTCCGTGTTTGAAGAAGCGGCGTGGTGGGGCGACCAGGCGGCGCGGGCCATCCTGGCCGCCTGATCCAAGGGACAGTGCTTTAGCCCTTGTTCGGCCAGAGCGTACGACCGAAGAACGTCAATGCACGATCCCATGCATGCTGCGCCCACACCGGGTCGTACTGCGTGATGGCGATGCGGTTTTCGCCCACAGCCGTTTCATTGGCAAAGGCGTGGTGCGCGAGATAGCGATGGAAGTCGACATCGACGCCGGCATCGGCCAGCTTCTTCTCGAGCGCATCCACCGTTTCGATCTTGAAGGCAGTGTCCTGCGTGCCCCAGTGGCCCTGCACTGGCACCTTGATCTTCGAGGCATCGATGTATTCCAGCGGCGGGAAGCCGTACCACACCACGCCTGCGGCGGCCTCCGGCACATTACATAGCGCCAGCAACGTGAGCGCGCCGCCCATGCAGTAGCCCGTCACGCCCACGCGATCGCAGGTCTGCTTGAGGTATTGCACGGCGCCGCGCACGTCCTGCGTGGCCGCATCGCCAAAGTTCAGGTTGCTCATCAGGTGGTGGGCCTCTTCCTCCTCCACCGTCATGGTGCCGCGATACAGATCGGGCACCAGCGCCACGTAGCCGGCGCGCGCCAGACGGTCAGCCACGCCACGAATCTGGTCGTTCAGGCCCCACCACTCCTGGATGACGACCACCCCGGGGGCGCCCTCCGTTTTGGCCGGCTTGGCCAGATAGCCCTGGAGTTCCTGCCCATCCGGGCGCTTGAACGAGATCATGGATCCTTGCGGTGCAGTCATGCGTGGCTCCTTTGCCTGAAACGAAAGCGCACAGCATAGCCGCGGGCGGTGAAATTTGCAGCCGCCCCCGCAACAGGCCAAGTGCTCGAAAGCACACGCACCACATATTTAACCCGGGTGTTATTGACCGATCATTATTACCCGGGTAATAATTGACGAACGACGCTTGCCGATCAACGCAGACTGCACCACACATGCATCGCACAAGGACCCACCATGACCGACCGACGAGAACTGAAACGCCAGTACCTGGAGACCCGAAGCCGCGCGGGCGCAGGCTGGGGTGTTTATGCCATCCGCAACCTCATCACCGGCCGGGCGCTGGTCAAGGGCAGCACGAACGCGCAGGGCACGCTCAACCGCCACCAGTTCGAGCTGAAGCACGGCACCCATGCCAACGCGTTGCTGCGCAAGGACTGGGCGGACCACGGTGAATCGAGCTTCGTGTTTGAAGTGCTCGACCTGGTCAAGCACCGTGATGCGCCGGATTTTGATGCGGCGCACGAACTGGAAACGCTGGTCACGCTCTGGCGCCAGGAAGTCCCCTGCCAGGGCGTATCTGGCTACGAAAACGAGGAGCGCGCAGCATGAGCACCGCCGGATTCACGTTCTGCATGGCAGTGCAGCGCGCGCAGGCCAGCCTGCGGCGCAAGCTCGACGACAAGCTCGGCACGCATTACGGCATCGACTTCGCTGATTTCGTGCTGCTGGATTGGCTGGCCTCACATGCGGGCAGCCATGTCAGCCTTGCAGAATGCGCGCAGCCGCTCGGGCTGCCACGCCCTGCCGTGCTCAAGCGTGTGCTGGCGTTGGAGAAGATCGGCCTGGTCGCGCGCCAAAGCACGCACGCGGGCCGCCAGATTGCCATTCGCCCCGCAGGCAAGACGCTCGCGCACAACGCACGCGAGACCATCGACTGGCTCGGCGGCCAGGCGCTGACGGCAATCGAGCCAGCATCCATCGCATCGGCAGCAGCGTCGCTGCACACCTTTGCCCAAGCCCGCGCGTTGACGGGGCTCTGATACCCCTCCTTCTGGGAGCAGGCAGGCGGCACAAAATCTCTATCATGGCGGCACGCTCATTCCTGACATGACAACCGCCATGATCAAAACCCTTGCCCTGATCGTCTATCTGCTGGTGCTGCTGATCCACGTCTACATCGTCGTGCTGGAGATGGTGCTGTGGAAGACACGCGGCCCCAAGGTGTTCCGCATCACGCCGGAGAAGGCGGCAGAAACCGCGGCGATGGCCTCCAACCAGGGCTTGTACAACGGCTTTCTGGTGGCCGCGCTGGTGATCGGGCTGGTGGCGCCGGACCCGGTGGTCAACGCATCGTTCGCGCTGTTCGGGTTGATCTGCGTGGCGGTGGCCGGCATCTGGGGCGCGATCACCGTCAGCAAGCGGATTCTCTATGTGCAGACGGTGCCGGCAGTGGCAGCCCTGGTGCTAGGGTGGTTTGCCTGAGCGGCGCAAACCCGACGGTGCTTGTCGGTACCGCCATTGCGCACTAGCTTGAAAGAATCCACGGGATTCCAATCATGTCGCGCGCAACCTGCCAATGGTGCTTCCTGACGTTGCTACTGGCGGGCGGATGCGGCCTTCCCGTCTCTGCTCAAGTGAACGCGAGGAAAGCCATGACGCTCACCCTGACCTCACCCGCCTTTGCCACCGGTGGCGAAATCCCCTGCCACCTCACATGCGAAGGCTCGGATACCTCGCCACCACTGGCCTGGACCGGCGCGCCGGCGGGCACACGCAGCCTGGTGCTGATCGTCGACGATCCGGACGCGCCAGACCCCGCCGCCCCGAAGATGACCTGGGTGCACTGGCTGCTTTACAACATCCCGCCCAGCGCAACGACCATTGCCGAAGACGCAGCACGCAAGGGGCTGCCACCCGGCACGCGCGCCGGCACCAACGACTGGCAACGCACCGCTTATGGCGGCCCCTGCCCACCTGTCGGGCGCCATCGCTACTATCACAAGCTCTATGCGCTGAACGTGGAGCTGCCGGAGATGGGCGCACCCGACAAGGCGGCACTGGAACGCGCCATGCGCGGTCACGTCATCGCCGAGGCGGAGCTCGTCGGTACCTATCAGAAGCACAAGCCCTGAAGGTCAAGGCTTGGCAACCGCGCCCTTGTGGAACAGCGCATACGGCACGCCACGCTCCGGGTGTGCCGTCGTCTCGTTGATGAAGCGCTCCACATCGGGCACGTCGCGCAGCGCGGTCATGAACGGCTCGAACGCATAGCCCGGCGCCACGCAGCCCTGCACGAGCATCCAGCGCTGCCACACCGTCACCCACAGCGTGGTGTTCTGCTTCCAGCCGGGCACATGGATGGCCATCCATTGCAAGCGCCGCTGTGCTGTCTCGGCAATCTCGTCGTCGTAGGCAAAGGCGTTGGGTAGGCGGCAGCGACCCTCGACCCAACAGTGGTTGCCGTGCTCGATGCGGTGGTGGGAATCACGCTTCCATTCGGCTTCGCTGATGCGCGGGCCGGCAGGCTCGGGGCAGTTGGCAACACCCGACGAAATCTGGAAGAACGGATCGTGGCCGCGATTCTGCAGGTCGTCTTCTGCGTGCGCGGCAAAGGCGAATAACACCAGTCCTAATGCAATGCAGCGGATGTCGATCGTCATGGCGCCCCCCTCTGGCACACCCGGCGCAATCGGTTGCTGCCAAGCATAGGTGCTGCAGGCCGACGCGGCCAAGGCTTAACTGAACGGGATCTCAAAGATCCACTTCAACGTCCAGCGATCCGTTGCGCGCGTCAGGCCACGCCCAATGCCAAAGTTGAAGACGACGGGCTTGAGGTCGACGTCAAACGCCAGGAACACCGTGTGCTGCTGCTCATGCAGCGGTGCGATGTGGTTGATGGGCCCAAGACCCGCGTAGTACTCCATGCCGGCACGCACGCCGGTCGTAACCGTGCGGGCAATCTTGAAGCTCGGCGCGGCCTCCGGCACGCCACTGCGGCCCGGGCCGGACAGGTTCCAGTCCAGCACCGGGTTGACCGCCCACAGCCAGCGTTCGTCCTGGTACCCGTAGATGGGCCGCAGCTCCAGTGCGTTCTGCGATTGCTCGAAGCGCCCGGCAACGTGGGCCACCTCCACGTTGACACCGGCAAACTGGCCCACGTCGTCCTCGGGGCGGATCGGCATCCATTTCAGGCGCACCTTGGGGCCCGTTACGTAATACGTGTTCTCGCGTGTGAGCGTGGTCGGCACGTACAGCCCAAGCTCCAGCGACGGCGTCAGCCCGTAGGAGAACTCCGCCGTGGCACGCCACCCGTGCGGTGTCGTGACCTCGCCCGGATAGCTGGGCTCGCCGATGCCGCTGGGCGTGGTATTCAGGTGCAGTTCCAGGCCGACTTGTCCGGGGGCATTGATGTCGCCGGTGTAGACCTGAATCTCGTCGGGCAAGACCGCGCGCGCGGGCAGCGCAGCGCCGCCGAGCACAGCCGCCATCCAAACAGCGCGTGTGACACGTCCAACCAGCATGATGACCCCAGGAAATTTCCGAGATCATAGTGGCGCAACGCGCGCTGCGCGGAATAACCGGAAGGCGCAGACAGAAATCCGCATAAGAGGCATTCGCATTTGCAGACTGCTGGGCTGCGCAGCTATCTCGATTTCACATGCGCGGCCAGCATCGCAGTGAATGCATCCGTCAGCTCGGTCTTGCCAAAGCGCTGCTCGGACACGCCCTTCTCGACATCGATCTGCCCCGCGTTGACGGCGTCGTACAACTCGGTGAGCAGCTGCATATGGTTCTCGCTCAAACCAGCCCGTTGCAGCATCGGTGCCCAGGCTTCGCGCGGCACGGCGTCGGCAACGATCTCGCGGCCAACGACAGTGCTGAAGGCGCGTGCAACCTCGATCAGGCTCACGCGGCGCGGGCCCTCTATGCTCACGATACGCGGCGCTTTGGTGGAGGGCACCTCAAGCAGCAACTCGGCGGCCAGCGCGCCCACGTCCTGCGTTGAGACGGTCGCAAACGCTCGGTCCAACGGACTGTGCAGACTCGGCAGCCGCCCCGTCGCCAGCATCACGGGCAGCATCGCCGCCCAGTTCTGCACATGCTCCGCCGAGCGCAACAGCGTCAGGTGTGTAGGCAGCGGCTTGAGCCGTTCTTCCAGCAAGTGGAACAAGCGCGTCAGGCCGGTGCCCCGGTCAAGTTCTGCACCGTAGTCCGACAACGCCAGCACGGCCGGTGGTGGGTTGGCGCGCAGCGCATCGGCGGCAACGTCGATCATGCGGTGCATGGTCGATGCTGGGTCGGGATTCCCCACCGGCACCGGGCACAGGATCTGCACCGCCGTGGCGCCCTTGATGGCGGAGGCCACCGTGGTGGGATCGGTCAGATCAGCACAGACGATTTCGCAGCCGATCTTGGCCAGCGCTTCGCCCTGCTTGGCCTGGCGCACCACGGCGCGCACAGGGCGACCGGCGTTGCGCAACGCAATGGCCGTGGCACGCCCGACCTTGCCCGCTGCCCCAAAAATGACATACATGCTCGTGCTCCTGTCAGATGAGAGACGCGAGCTTAGGTCGGCTCCGCAATGCGAACTTGCAGGAACGGAGGAATCTGGCAGGTTTGGAGGATCGGGTTGTACCGGCTATGCGGCGAGCGTATCGGCAGACGCCGCGGCGCGCCCTGCCCGAATGACTTCACGCGGCGTCACGCCCAGCAGCCGCTGCATCCACTGCGTCAGGTGGCTCTGGTGCGCAAAGCCGACCTCCAGCGCGATCTGCGACGCGCTGCGCCGGCCCTCCAGCAGCAGCACCTTCGCGCGCTCCACCCGGCGCTGCACGACGTACCGATGTACCGGCACACCCAGCGTTGCGCGAAACAGCACCTTGAAATGCGGTGTGCTCAGGCCCGTCAGTGCCGCCAGTTCAGCCAGCGTCAGCCGCTGATGCAGATGGGCTTCGATGTAGTCGATCACGCGTGCGGCGATACGGGGGGCCAGGGTGCGCGCACTGTTGGCCGCAGCGGCGGCAACCTCACGGCTGCTGTTCAGCAAGCGCACCACCAGCGCCGTGCACAGGCTTTCTGCATACAGCGCGTCGGAAGTGTCTTCCGCTTCCAGCTCTGCGCCGAGCGCCGCTGCCAGGTGATGCACGCGCGCATCGCGCCATTGCAGATGCGGCGCGATCTGTGCCGCCGGCGCCCCAACCTGCTCGCCGATGCTCCGTACGAACGCGTCACTGATGGCGATCCGGAGGATGCGGCAGTCGGCATCGTCGGTCCACATGCCGGGCAACCCGGCGGGGATCACGTCCGCATCACCGTGCGCCTGGATGCGGGAATAGCGGCGGCCGTCGCACACGCAGTTCGCACGAACAGGCGCGCCGATATGCACATTGATGCGGTGAGCTTCCATGGCCGGCACGCGGTACGTTCCCGGGCGGATGCCGAGCAGCGTGGCGGCAAAGCCCTGCCAGCCGAAGCCGTCACTGGATCGCAGGCTGATTGGGGCGGGTTCTCGCAAGGAGGCAGGCATGGCGGTGTTCATGGCGTGGGTAGGCAGTCCCGTGATCACCCCGACATTCTGCCGCCAACCCCGTGCGTACGTCAGGCGCGCGCCGGATACTGCGCCACCACCTGCTCGCGAATCGACGGCTTGATGTTCGCCTGCGACATGTCCCCCTGGTAATGCGCAATCACGCGCGGGTTCATCACGCGAAACCACAGCGGCGGCACATAGGCCAGCAGCACCATCGCGGCATAGCCGGCGGGCAATTGCGGTGAATGCTCGAAGTGCCGCAGCGCCTGGAACGAACGCGTCGGGTTGGCGTGATGGTCGGCATGGCGCTGCAGTTGATACAGGAACAGGTTCGTCACCACGTGATTGCTGTTCCACGAATGCTGCGGCGTGCAACGTTCGTAGCGGCCGCTCGGCAGTTGCTTACGGCACAGGCCGTAGTGCTCCAGGTAGTTCACCACCTCCAGCAATGAAGCCCCGTACACCGCCTGGATCAGCAGGAAAGGCACAGCCTTGATACCGACAAAGGCGATGCACACGGCCCACAGCACCACCGTCATCGCCCAGGCATTGAGCACGTCATTGCGCCACGACCACACCGAATGCCCGTTGCGCTCAAGACGCTGCTTCTCCAGCGCCCAGGCCGATTTGACGCTGCCCACCACGGTGCGCGGCAGAAACTCCCAGAACGATTCGCCAAAGCGTGCGCTTGCCGGGTCAGCCGGTGTGGCCACCCGCACGTGATGGCCGCGGTTGTGCTCGACGAAGAAGTGCCCGTACGCCACCGGTGCCAGCGTGATCTTGGCAAGCCAGCGCTCAAAACCGTTGGTCTTGTGGCCGAGTTCGTGCGCGGTGTTGATCGAGATGCCCGTCACCACGCCCAGTGAAAACGCGAACGCAATGTAGTCGTACCAGGTGAGCTCGTAGGTGTGCAGCACCCACATCGCCACAGCAAAGCTCACGTAGAGCACCGTGGTCGCCAGATAGACGATGCGCCGGTAGTAGCGCTGCTTTTCCAGCTCGGGGACGACGTCTTCGGGCGGGTTGTCGCGGTCGTCGCCAATCAGGTAATCGAGCAGCGGAATGATCGTGAACACGATGACCGGCCCCGCCCACCACAACGGATGCCACCCGGTCGACAGCGCCAGGGCGGCGGCAATCATCGGTAGCGTGATCGTCAGCGCGCCGAGCATCCAGAGATACCGCTTGCTGTCGGTCCATTCCATGGACGCGACGGTGCCGGGTGTTGCCATTGTCTTCCTCCTGGTTGCCCCGCTTGATTCGGTTGGCTTGGAGGCGCTATCAAAACGAAGCGAAGCGGTTCTGGCTAGGCGTGCGGCCGCAGACAGTACAAGTCGTACGGCAAGGCCGCACAACGACGCCAGAATCGTTTTGATAGCGCCTCTCGTGCGCACGTGGGTGCGCCGTCGGGTCATGCCTAACGCCTGTTTTATAGGAGCGACTGAAGGAGCTTGCCAATGTCTCAGTTTAGGCTGGCACTTCCAAACAAGAACGCCCGTGGCATGGCGCGCACGGGCGGGAAAAACGCTGGTGATTGAAACCGGCGTTTTACAAACGATCGTTCGATTTTGGTGCAACGCACACGCACGGACTGCCTGACAAGCGCCGCAGATAGCACATCAGGCAGCACGCTCGTCTTACGCTGCGCCGGCTGGCGTATCGATGATGATGGCGCGGAAATCGTTGACGTTGGTCAGCGTCGGGCCGGTGATGACGGAGTCGCCCAGCGCCTGGAAGAAGCCGTGGCCGTCGTTGTTGTCGAGGCTCTTGCGCGGCTGGATGCCAGCCGCCCATGCACGGGCGAGCGTGTCGGGCGCGATGATGGCGCCGGCAATCTCTTCGGCACCGTCCACGCCGTCGGTGTCACCGGCAATGGCGTGTACGCCGGGCAGCCCGTCCAGCGCCACCGCCAGCGAGAGCAGGAACTCCACGTTGCGCCCACCGCGGCCGCTGCCCGTGACAGTGACGGTCGTCTCGCCGCCCGACAGCAGCACGCACGGCGTCTTGAACGGCTGGCCGCGCTGTACCACCTGACGTGCGATGCCTGCCATCGCCAGGCCCAGGTCGCGCGCCTCGCCTTCCAGGCTATCGCCGAGGATGTACGGCGTATAGCCCGCCGCCTCCGCCACCTTTGCCGCAGCCTCCAGCGCGATCTGCGGCGCCGTGATGATGCGCGTGGTGATGTTCTGCAGGCGCGCGTCGCCCGGCTTGATGCTCTCCGCTTCGTCCTTCGCAAGGAATGCACGCACGTTGTCGGGCACGGCGATCCGGTAGCGCTCGATGATCGCCAGGGCGTCTGCACGCGTGGTCGGGTCCGCCACCGTGGGGCCGGACGCGATGTCGACCGGGTTGTCGCCCGGCACGTCAGAAATCAGCAGCGTCACCACGTGCGCCGGGTGGCAGGCCGCCGCCAGCCGCCCGCCCTTGACCTGCGACAGGTGGCGCCGCACGCAATTCATCTCGGCAATGTTGGCGCCGCTCTTGAGCAGCGCCGCATTCACGGCCTGCTTGTCGGCTAGGCTGATGCCCTCGCCCGGCGCCACGAGCAGCGCCGAACCACCTCCGGAAATCAGTGCGATGACGAGGTCGTCTTCGGTCAGCCCCGACACCAGTTGACGCACGCGAGCCGTGGCTTCCAGGCCAGCCGCGTCGGGCACCGGGTGTGCCGCCTCGACAATCTCGATGCGCTCGCACGGCACGGCATAGCCGTAGCGCGTGACGACCAACCCCTCGAGCGGCCCCGGCCAATGCGCTTCAAGTGCCTGGGCCATGGCGGCCGATGCCTTGCCCGCACCGATGACAATGGTCCGTCCCTTGGGCGCCGGCGGCAGATGCTGCGCCAGGCAGAGCGACGGCTGGGCGCTGGCCACAGCGGCATCGAACATGGCGCGCAGCAGCGCGGGTTGGTTGGCGGGGGACGTGGGTTGCATGAGAAGCCTCGAGCGGAATGAACAGGTTGGAGGCAGTCTACGGAGCGGCGCGCAAGTCGCCTATTGGAGAATCTTCAAGACCACCTGAACGCGCAGGCAACCCCTGATGGGGCAACGCTTTGCGGCTGACAAGCGGGGCGCTTGCCCGGGCAAACCCTAGGATGGGATACCCGGTTCAGGCGACGTCCGCCTCGGGCTGCCAGATCATCGGCAAGGTCGCCAGCAGGGCCTGGACCATAGGATTGTCCGCACTGGCACGACGATGCAGCAGACACAGCGGGCATGGCAGCCGGGCGCCCTCCCAGATGACGGCCTGGCCGCTCTGCACCATGCCGGCGGCCAGGCGCTCGCGCATGATCCCCAGGGCCACACCGGACTGCACCAGCTCGATCATCGACGCTTCTTGATCGGCCTCGACCACGGTGTTGTGCGACAGACCGCGTTCGGCAAACATCTGCGCGACCATGCCGTGCTGCGAGCTGCCAGCGGGCGTCGCCAGCCACGGCATGGCAGCAAGCTCCTGCAGGCTGGCCCCACGCAGCTTCGCCTCCCACGCGGCGGGCGCCACCACCACGTAGTGCTCCACGGCTAGCGGGTGCACGGTGATCTCCGGGTCGTGCAAGGTGCCCAGGTAGAAGCCTGTGTCGACCTGGCCATCACGCAGCATCTGCAGCACGCTGCCGGAAATGCCGTGTGCCAGCGTCACGTCGATGTGCGGATAGAACTGCAGCAGCGCCGCCAGCAGCGGCCCCAGGCGGATCGACTCCGGATCGATGATCGTGCCCAGGCGCAGCACACCGGAGACATTGCCGCGCAGCGACGACGCCAGTGCCGTCATCTCCTGCGTGGCATCGACCACGCGCCCGGCAATCGGCAGCAAGCGCCGGCCCGCGGCGGTGACCGTCATGCCGGTGGGCGTGCGGTCGAACAGCAGCACGCCCAGCTCGTCCTCCAGCCCCTTGATCTGCTTGGAGATGGCGGACTGTGTCAGATGCAGTTGCTCCGCCGCGCGTGCGAGCTGACCGGTGCGTGCAACCGCGAGTACGGCCTTGAGTTGGTAGAGTTCCATGGGGCAGCGCCAAATGGCCGATCGCGGATCAGCGGGACGCCGCCACGAACGGCTTCACGGTATCCAGCACCGTGGCTTCCTGCTCCCGATGCGGCACGTGACCGCAGTGCTGCAGCAACGCCAGCCGAGCCGGTGCGCCGGCCAAGGTCACAATGCGCTCGGGCTGCGCGGTCGAGCCATACTCGTCTTCCGTGCCGTGCATGGCGAGCACCGGGCAGCGGACACCCAGCAGGTCTTCATCCAGGCACCAGTCGGCAAACGCGGGCGACAACCACGTGCTGACCCAGGCATCCAAGACCCAAGGCGCCTTGTCACCGTGATACCGCTCCAGGCGTGACATCTGACCGGGCTCGGCAAACTGGGCCTGGGCCGTACGGATGCCGGCGCGCGTCTGCTCTTCAACAAAGGCTTGCGCAGACTCGGTGATCAGCCCAGCGCAACGGTCCGGATACGCGGCTGCAATCGACACCGCCATGCCGCCGCCCACGCTGTGGCCAAAGACAATGAAACGCCCCACGCCAAACTGGTCAATCAGGGCGGAAAAACCGGTATGGGCCTCCTGGCGGATGAAATCCGCCCCGATCGGGCCCCGGTGCGGATCCGACTGGCCGAAACCGAGCCGGTCATAGGCAATCACCGCGCGCCCGGTTGCCTGCGCCAGGCGCTGCGGAAACTCGCGCCACAGCGCAACGCAGCCGAGCGAATCATGCAGCAGCACGATGGGCGGCAGCGCGGCGTCATCCGCCGTGCCGCCCCAACGCTTGGCATAGAGACGGCCGTTGACGGTGGTGACCCACGTCTCGGCTGCGTCCAGGGAAAGCGACTCCGTCATATCCGAGCGCCGGGTTCAGAACACGCGGTCGAGCCAGCTGTGCGGGTCCGGTGCGCGGCCGTTCTGCAGTTCGACCAGTGCAGCCTTCAGTTTGGTGGTCAGCACGCCGGCACCGCCGTCGCCGATGGTGAAGTTGTGCTTGTGGCCCTTCACTTTGCCGATGGGCGTGACCACGGCGGCGGTACCGCACGCAAAGGCTTCACGCAAGCGACCGCTCTGGGCGTCGGCCTGCCATTGGTCGATGGAATACGGCTCTTCACGCACGGTCAGGCCCATGTCGCGCGCCAGGGTGATCAGCGAATCGCGGGTGATGCCCGGCAGAATCGTGCCGGTCAACGGGGGCGTCTGCAGCGAGCCATCTTCAAAGACGAAGAACACGTTCATGCCGCCGAGTTCTTCAATCCAGCGGCGCTCCACCGCATCGAGGAAGACCACCTGGTCGCAGCCTTCGCGCGTGGCTTCGGCCTGTGCGAGCAGGCTGGCCGCATAGTTCCCGCCGCACTTGGCATCGCCCGTACCGCCGGGTGCGGCGCGCGTGTAGGTGTCCGACACCCAGATCGTGACGGCAGCCGACGCGCCGCCCTTGAAGTACGCGCCCACCGGGCAGGCGATCACGCAATACAGATATTCAGCCGCGGGCTTGACGCCCAGTGCAACCTCGGTGGCAATCATGAACGGCCGCAGATACAGCGCGGAACCCTCGCCCGACGGAATCCATTCGCGGTCCAGCTTCACGAGTTCGCGCACGGATTGCAGGAACAGATCTTCCGGCAGCGCGGGCATTGCCAGGCGCTTGGCGGAGTTCTGGAAGCGGCGTGCATTGGCGTCGGGTCGGAACAATGCACCGCCGCCATCCGGCAGCCGATACGCCTTCATGCCCTCAAAAATTTCCTGCGCGTAGTGCAATACCTGCGTCGCCGGATCCGTCGGGATCACACCGCGCGCGCCCACCTTCGCGTCGTGCCAGCCTTTGCCTTCGGTGTAGCGGATGGTGGCCATGTGGTCGGTGAACACGCGGCCGAAAGCCGGGCTCTCCAGCAGGCGAGCACGCTCGGCGGCGGGCACGGGGTTCGGGTTCTGTTCGATCGAAAGGGTCGACTCGACAACGTTGTTCATACCGTCTCCATGGGGTGCGAGGGGGCGCTGGATGCGCCAAGAGCGATATTGTGCGCCAAGTGCGCTGGGCTGTGGCGATGCTTTCCACCGCACATAGGCAACAGCCCGCCCACCGTGGTTTCGCCGGTGGGCGGGCTGCAGGAGGGGCAAACGGTCAACCTAGCCCCATGCACGGGGCCAGCACGCCGCTAGGCCTTAGAACTTATGGCGCAAGGCCAGACGCACAACCGCCTGGTTGGCAGTGGAAGACGGCGCCCGTGCTGTGAGCACGTACCCGCCGTCAAGCAGCGAGTCGGTCTTGCCGCCCGCAACATGCTGATACGACGTTTGCAGATAGACATCCGTACGCTTGGAGAAGTTGTAGTCCGCCATCAGACCCACGGTGTGGATTCTCTGCACTGCGCGGCCCGTCGATGCGTCGTACTTCATGAGCGACAGCACATACTGCCCGCCCAGGAAGAATGCCGGCGTGATCTGGTACTTTCCGCTGACTTCAAAGTTGTGGTACTTGACCGCATCGACCGTCACGCCCGCTGCGGCGATGGCACCCGGTGCCGAGCCCAGGTATCCGCTGCCCGTGGGGGTGTTGTAGTTCGAGTTGGAGTAGGCAAAGCCAACCGTCGTCGGGCCGGTCGTGTAGTTGATGCCCGCGCCAAACACGCGCATCTTCTTCGCGGCGAAGGCTCCGACGTCGTTCGCTGCGAGGGCGCCGCCATCGGTTTGCCCGATGTTGTTGCCGACCATGTAGCCCGTACCAATCACCAGGCCGCCGTTGGCGTACTTGCCACCGAAGCTATAGACGCGATTGTTGGAGAACGAAGCGTCTTCACTGAATGCATACGCGCCGCCAAACTGGAAGCCACCAAACACCGGGCTTGCATATTTGATGGTGTTATCCAGGCGGAACGAGTTGTCGGTGTTGTCGTTATCCAGCGGGTGAGCAAACTGCCAGCCCGCCCAGTTGCCGTTGGCCGTCGTGCCGGCAAAGTAGTCCACCACCGAGTCGTATTGGCGGCCCAGTGTGACCGTACCCAGCTGGTTGTTACTCAGGCCCACATACGCCTGACGCCCGAACATGCGCCCGCCCTGACCCAGGCGGCCGGTGTCTGCAGAGAAGCCGTTCTCCAGTTGGAAAATCGCCTTCGTGCCGCCGCCAAGATCTTCGCTGCCACGCAGGCCAAAACGGCTGCCCTGCACGTGGCCACTCGCCATCTCAACAAGGCTATTGCCGCCGGAGTTATTGGTGTAGTTGATGCCCTGGTCGATCACGCCGTACAGCGTCACGCTGCTCTGCGCAGCGGCTGCACCCGCACACGTTCCCAACACGGCAAATGCAATTGCGTGTCTCTTCATTCTGTAAGGCTCCCTGATGTGAGTATTGTTGTAATTGGTTTGAATCAGTGGCGAAGCACCACCATGCAAATGACCCGCCCAGCGATGCGGGCGACGATGCCCGCATCGCTGGGCGGGCCACAACTTGACACGGGCTTCTGCCTCTCGCCATCAGAGTGTTCTGATTTGCGCGAGACTTTCACCGTGAGTGTTTGTGGGTTACGCCAGCACAGGCTCCGTCGCCTGATCCGCGGCAGCGCACTGGCCTCCAGCGTGGCTCGATGCCGCCGCGAGAATCAGGTCCGCGCCCTTCTCCGCCACCATCATGGTTGGCGCGTTGATGTTGCCGGACGTGATGTTCGGAAACACCGACGCGTCGACCACCCGCAGACCAACCAGACCATGCACGCGCAACGACGCGTCGACGACCGACGTGGCCGCATCCGGGCCCATCGCGCAGGAACCGCACAGGTGATAGATCGAGCCGGATTGCTCGCGGAAGTACTGCAGCAGATCCTCATCGGACTGCATCTGCGGCCCCGGTGAAATCTCTTCCACCGTCATCGCTTTCAGGGCCGGTGCGCACATCAGCGATCGAATCACCTTGCTGCCCTGCACAGCCTCGTCGAGGTCCTTCTGTGTCGTGAGCGCGTTGATGTGGATCTTTGCCGCATCCTCTGCGCGGTTTGAGGCGATCTCGATCGCGCCACGGCTCGTCGGCCGGCACGGATTGAACGCAATCAGAAACCCCGAGTACGGCTCCGGTTCGATGCTTGCGTGCTCGCTCTTCGGAATCCGGTACGACAGCGGGTTGAAGTAGAGCTGGATGTTCGGCGCTTGCACATCCGGCGCACCACGGAAGAAGCCGCCCGCCTGGTTCACGCTCATCGCCAGCGGGCCGCGCTTGGTCGACAGGTAGCGCAGGCCGATCTTCATCTTGCCAAGCAGCGTGCCCATCTCGTCGTTCAACGTGGGGCGATTCGCCTTGAAGTAGAAGCTCACGCACAGGTGGTCCTGCAGGTTGCGTCCAACGGCCGGCAACGCCTGCACGACCGGCACCTGATGACGCCTGAGCAAGGTCGGATCCCCTACGCCGGACAACTGCAGCAGCTTGGGAGTATCGACCGCGCCCGCAGCAAGAATCACCTCGCGCGACGCACCGATGAGCTCATCGCCGTTGGGGCCTGCCACGACCACGCCAACGGCGCGCTTGCCGTCAAACTGCACACGTCGCACCAGGGTGCCGGAGCGCACGGTCAGGTTCGATCGGCTTTCCGCAGGGCGCAGATACGCGAAGCTGCTGGAGCAACGCTCACCATTCTTCGTGTTCAGGTCGTAGATGCCAGCGCCCTCGAACTGCGCACCGTTGAAGTCGTGCGTACGCGGCAGATTCAGCTGCTCGCAGCCCTTCAGGAATTCGTGGACGATCGGGTGCACATCCGCCTTCATCGACGTGATGTGAATCGGCCCGGCTGCGCCGTGATGCTCTGGATCGGTTGCGGCAGCCGCGTGCGATTCAAGCTTGCGGAAGTAAGGCAGCACATCGTCGAATGACCAGCCCGGGTTACCGGCTGCCGCCCAGTCGTCAAAGTCGCTGCGCTGACCACGCACGTACACCATCGCGTTGATCGAACCGGAGCCGCCCACCACCTTGCCGCGCGGGCAGTAGAGCTTGCGCCCGCTCAGTTCCGCCTCCGGTTCGCTGTAGTACATCCAGTTGTACTGGCGGTTGTAGTAGGTCTTGGTAAAGCCGACCGGCACCTTGAACCAGAACGAGGCATCGCGCTCACCGGCCTCGATCAGCAGTACCGAATACTTGCCGGACTCACTCAGCCGGTTCGCCAGAATGCAGCCGGCCGAACCCGCGCCGACGATGATGTAGTCGTAAGTCATGCCGCCCTCGTCGCGCAATCAGCCCTTGGCGGGTGCCAGGTCCTTCACGTCAACGGGCTTCTCGCCCATCTGCAGATGCAGGCGCTGTCCTGTGTACGGCGAATGCGCGCGCACCACGTCCATGTTCAGCTCGATGCCCAAACCGGGTTCGTTGGACGGGATGATGTAGCCGTCTTCCCAGCGGATCGGCGTCTTGACGACTTCTGCGTGAAAGCCACCCCACGTCATGATGCTTTCCTGGATCAGGAAGTTCGGCGTGCAGGCGGCAAGCTGGATGCTCGCAGCGGCGCCCACTGGGCCGTTGTACAGGTGCGGCGCAATCTGTGCGTAGTGCACTTCCGCCAGCGTGGCGATCTTCTTGGCTTCGAGCAGACCGCCGACGCGCGCAACGTTCAGTTGAAGAATTGACGCGCCGCCCGCTTGCAGCAGCTTGTGGAATTCGTACTTCGTGGTCAGGCGTTCGCCCGTGGCGATGGGGATCGACGTGTGCTGCGCGATCGTCGCCATGGCCTCTTCCTGACCCGGCGGCACCGGTTCTTCAAACCACAGCGGGTCATATTTCTCCAACCGCTTGGCCAGGCGGATGGCCGACGACGGCACCATCTGCCCGTGCGTGCCGAACAGCAGGTCGGCCTTGCTGCCAACCGCTTCACGCACGCGGCGGCAGAACAGCTCGCAGCGGTCGAGCACTTCCATCGACAGCTGATGACCGGAGTAAGCGGTGTACGGACCGGCCGGGTCGAACTTCACGGCGGTGAAGCCAAGCCTGACGTTCTCCAGCGCGCATTCCGCAGCGAGATCCGGATCGTCGTAGTCGTACTCGCCCTGCGCGTTCTTCGGGTACAGATAGGTGTACGAACGCAGACGCTCGTTCACCTTGCCGCCCAGCAGTTCATGCACCGGCTTGCCCGCAGCCTTGCCGATGATGTCCCAGCAAGCCATCTCCAGGCCGCTGACCACGCCCATCATCGTGAGGTCGGGGCGCTGCGTGAAACCGCTCGAATAGCACTGGCGGAACAGGCGCTCGGTGTGATGCGGGTCCTGGTTCAGCAGATAGCGCTCGAACACATCTTCGATGATCGGCACCATGGCTTTGGGGTGGAACGTTGCGGAGTAGATTTCGCCCACGCCCTCGATGCCGTCGTCAGTCTTGATCTTGACGAACAGCCAGTACATGCCACCCACATGCGGTGGCGGAACAGCAACGACGTGTGTTTCAAGCGAGACGACTTTCATGGCGTTTCCTTCTTGCGGTTCAAGCGTTGTTTGAGGATGGCTGCTGCGCCCGCACCCAGCAGGGCAACGGCGGCGATGTAGCCGAAGAACAGTTGATAGCCACGCGCGCCGGCAAAGGTCTGCGTGATGTAGCCATTGATGAGCGGAAGGAACACGTCGGGCGCATAGCCCAGTACCGAGATCAGGCCAATGGCAAGGCCGGCACAATGCGGCGGCACCTTGCAGTCATCCAGCAGCGACCAGTACAGCCCGCGCACCGCGTAGGTCAGGATGCCGATGAACAGCACCAGCACCACCAGCATGGCTGCGGGGCTATGGGTCGGCGCGAAGATCAGCCCGACCAGCGATACCGCCGCAAGCACCAGCGCCCAGAACAACACCGACGCCTTGGATGTGCGATCGCCCAGCCAACCACCGCCAATGCCGCCAATCGGGCGCATCCACAGCTTGAGCGTCGCGATGGCGCCCGCTGCGGTAGCGCTCAGCCCAAAGCCGCCTTCGTGCAGATAGGCCGAGAAACTGTAGGTTGCCCAGAACACCTGATAGCCGCAGAACACGATGGCGACGACCAGCCACAACTCAGGAATGGCGGCGAGCGTTTTCAGATCAGCCAGCACGCTCCCACGCTTGGCCCTGGCAACCTCGGCACCGCGCTGCGCGGCAGGCTGACCGTCCTTCACCAGCGCAAGCAGCGCACCCAGCGCAATACAGCAGAACGCATACAGGTGGACGACGCGCTTGAAGCCCTCGATATCCGAGTCGCCACGTGTTTGCGTGACATAGGCGAACAACGCAATCGCAATGGTGGCGAGCAGCGCCTCGATCAGTCCACGCCCACCATCGAGCAAACCAAAGAAGCGCCCCTGCTCATCCGGGCCGGCAATCATGTTCACGCGCTTGATGACCGCGGCCCAGAACGTCAGCCCCGTGCTCAGGCCCCAGGCACCAAAGATCACCACCAGCACCGCGAACGACGGCCCGGTTGCGTACAGCAGGCCGAGCGCGCCCGTCGCCAGCAGCGAAAAGCAGATCAACCAGCGCGGCGGCAGGCGGTCTGCCAGCCAGCCGCTGGGCAGGTAGCTCAACAGGAAAATCGTGCCGAGCGACGAATACAGATAGCCCAGTTGCACATCGTCGATGTGGAAGAACGCCAGCATCGTCGACTGGTAGACCTGCCGCAGATACAGCATCGGGTAGATCGCACCGGCAGCGATCACCAGCAACATCAGCTGCACATAACGCTGCGTGCGTGCGTTACGCGAAGCGCGCGCGTCGGTCGACAACGCGACGGAACCTGCCTGAGTCGATTGCGTCTGCATGGCTTGGAACGCCTCTACGTCCTTATGCCCGCTTCGCCTGACGGCCAAAGCGACGCTTCAACACCAGCGCACCAAACGCGCCACACAGCGCCACCGCCACGATGTAGAAGAAGAAATAGCGGTAACCCAGGCCATGCGGATACTTGGTCGTGAGATGCCCGCTGAGCAGCGGCAGAAAGATGTCGGGCGAATAGCCGATCATCGAAACCAGGCCAATGGCCAGGCCCGTGCAATGCTCGGGCACCTTGCACTTGTCGAGCAGCGCCCAGTACAAGCCGCGCACACCGTACGCCATCAGCCCCACAAACAGTACGAGACCCACCAGCGCGACCAGCGGAGCCCCCGCAGGCATCAGCGCCAGGGTGGCCAGGGCTGCGCTACCGCACACCAGCACACCGGCCAGCACGCCCTCGCGCGACAACTTGTCCGCCAGGTAGCCACCGCCAATGCCGGCAACCGGACGCGTCCACATCTTTGCCATGGTGATGAAGCCGGTCACCGTGGCGGCCAGGCCGAAATCGCCCACCCGCAGATAGGCGGCAAAGTTGTAGGTGGACCAAAACAGTTGATAGCCGCAGAACACCACCGCCGCGAGAATCCACAGGTCCGGAATCTTGGCCAGGGTCTTCAGGTCGTCCAGCGTGCTGCCCTTGCGCGCTTTGGCTTTGGGTGCCGCGGGCACAGCGCCCGACCGCTTGTCCTTGATGAAGGCCAGAACGGTCGCAATCACCATGCACAAGGTGGAATACATCAGCAGCACCACGCGGAAGCCTTCGAACTCCGAGTGATTGCGTGTGAAATAAGCAAACACCGAGACGGCGATGAAGGCCAGTGATGCCTCGACCAAGCCGCGACCGCCATCGAGCATGCCGAAGAAACGTCCGCGCTCACTGTCGGTGGCGATCGAATTCACGCGCTTGATGACGGCCGACCAGAACGTGAGGCCAGTGGACACACCCCAGCAGCCGAAGATCACCATCAGCACCGGAAACGCCGGCGCCGTCGAATACAGGAACCCGAGCGCGCCCGTGAGATACAGCGAGAAGCTGATCAGGATGCGCGGCGCGACGCGGTCTGCCAGCCAGCCGCTGGGGATGTAGCACGCAACGAATACCAAGCCCAGCGTGGAGTACAACTGGCCGAGCTGTATGTCGTTGATGCCAAAGAACGCCTGCATCGTCGGCCCGTAGTACTGCCGCAGATACAGCATCGGGTAGATCGTGCCGGCTGCCAGCACGACAAGCGCCAGCTGGATGTAGCGTTGCGTGCGTGCGGACTGCTGCGCGTCACCGGCAGAGCGCGACGCAGCTTGCGCCGCCGAGGTGGAGGTCGTCATTTGGGTGGTCTCCGAGGAAAGCGTGTCCGCTGTTCCAATTGTTCTTTTTGGGGAAAACGGCGTGCCGCGCAACAGACTGCGAAAACACGGCGCGGTACGGCCAGCCGGTCAGTACTTCATGACCACCAGCCGTGTTTGCGTGAACTCGAGCATCCCGTGCTTGCCGTCGTCGCCGCCAAGGCCGGAGCGCTTCCAGCCGGCGTGGTAACCCTGGTACGGATCGGCCGGTGTGCGGTTGACGTACAGCTCGCCCGCTTCGATGGCATTGGCCACCTTCAGGGCGGTGCGGTAGTTCTCGGTGTAGAGCACCGATGCCAGGCCGAACTGGTGGTCGTTGGCCAAGGCAATGGCTTCGTCGATGTTGGAGTAGCGCAGCACGGCCAGAATCGGACCGAAGGTCTCTTCCTGAACGATCTCCATGTCCTGACGGCAGTTGGTCAGCAGCGTGGCCGGGTAAAAGAAGCCGGGGCCATCGGGCAGCTTTCCGCCGGTCTCCAGCGTTGCACCGTCGGCAATGGCACCTTCGACCATCGCGTGAATGCCGGCGCGCGCCGATGCGCTCACCTGGGGCCCCATGCACGACGGATCGACCGCGCGGTCACCGATGCGCACGGCGGCCATCTGCTCCTTGAGCAGGGCGACAAAGCGGTCGTGGACGCTCTCATGCACGTACACGCGCTCGATGGCCGTGCAACGTTGACCGCAATGTGCGACCTTGGCCGCGACAAGCGCAGCGGCCACCGCTTCCAGATCTGTATCCGGCTCAACGATGGCAGGCGTCTTGCCGCCAAGCTCCAGCGACGGCTTGGCAATGTTCACCTTGCAGTAGTCGAGCACCTTGCGGCCCGCATTCACGCTGCCCGTGAGCGTGATCATGCCGACCGCCGCGTGGGTGCATAGCACCTCGGCCGTGGCGTGATCCATCGCCAGAATGTTGACGACACCCGGCGGAAAGCCGGCATCCTCAACCGCCTTTGCAATTTCGAAAGCCGAAACGGGCGTGTTGTTGCTGGGCCGAACCACCACGGTGTTGCCCGTAATCAGCGCGGGGGCAATCTTTCGCAGCAGCGTATAGACGGGATAGTTGAACGGGATCAGGCACGCCACGACACCGATGGGATCGCGTTGCAGGAAGAGGTTTTCGTCCGGCGTATCGCTGGGGATCACCTCGCCCTCGATCCGGCGTGCCCACTCGGCGTGATAGCGCGTGATCTGACCGGCGTAGATGGCTTCGTTTGAAGCGTCTTCCAGGCTCTTGCCCGACTCCTGCGCGAGCGCTGCGCCAATCTCGGGAGCACGCGCCGTCAGCGCGTCGGCGAGCTTGTGCAGGTAAGCAGCGCGCTCGGTGCTCGGCAGCTTGCGCCAGGGCTTCTGCGCGGCGGCCGCTGCCTCGACAGCGGCAACTGCCTCATCGGCCGTCGCCGCCGACACGCGTGCAAACGGTGCTTCGGTGGCGGGATTATGGACAACGATGACTGCATCGCTTTGCGCATCGGCAAACCGGCCATTCACATAGTTGCGCTCGGTACGCATGAAGAGGCTCCTTCGGACGGAAGCGCGAATCGCCGCATGAGCGATCACGCATCACAGGACAGGAGCGCATTCTGTTCAGCCGTTCAGAGCCCGACAAACGACTTATTGTTACAGCGGGTATGCGAAAAACTCATGCTGTATCCACCGATCTGCCGCAAGCGCGCGCCACACAAGGCGATGCGCGAAACCACAGCAAGAATCGCCAATCATGCGACACCGAAAAATTCGGACGTATCCGAATGTCGACAAGCGACGAAGCGCATAACGTCTCGCCGCGTCGACGTCGAAAACGTGCCTGGGCGTTGTGACATAGTTTGACTTCCCGCAAACCAGCGGAGCCGGCATCGACGAACCAGAGGACACCGACACCATGCGACGCCTACCATCGCTGATCGCGCTGCGATTCTTCGAGGAGACCGCGCGTCACCTCAGCTTCAGCCGCGCGGCGGCTTCACTGTTCGTTACGCAAAGCGCGGTCAGCCGGCAGATCCGCCTGCTGGAAGACGCGCTCGGCGCGCAGCTTTTTGAGCGTGACCACAAAGGCGTCAACTTGACCGAAGCTGGTCAGCGCCTTCTGCCGTTTGTCGAGCAGGCGTTCAACGCCATCGAGCGCGGCGTTGGAGAGGTGGCCGCAGCGCCTCCGAAAACGAAGCGCCGCCTTACGGTATCGCTGCCGCCCACGCTTGCGACACAGTGGTTCTCGCCACGGCTGGGCACGCTCTCTGAGGCGCAGCCGGATGTTGAACTGTCGATCCGCACCGATGCGTCGGACGACTGCGATTGCCGCATCCGTTTCGGACGCGCCGCGCTGCCAGACATGCATTCAGAACTACTGATGATGGAGCGGCATGCCTTGGTGGGTGCGCCGAGGTTTTCGGGCGAACCACTCGACACGCTGTTTGGCAAGCTGTCGCCATTGCATGTATTGCATGAGGGCAAACGCCTGACGATGTGGGTCGACTGGTGCGCCCAAGCCGGCATCCCCTACACACGGGTTAGCGATGGCATCGAATTTTCGACACTCGAGCAGGCGATCCACGCCGCGCGCAAGGGTGCGGGGCTCGCCATCGTCGATCTCAACATGATCGAAGAGGAGATCGGTGACGGCACGCTGGTGCGGCTGTCGCCCGCGCAGGTGGTCGGCCCGTTCGGCTACTGGCTGGATGTTGCGCCAGCCAACGTAGCGGCCGAACACGTACGTGCATTTGCTGCGTGGTTGCGGGAGCAAGTGGCGGAGCGCACCTGACTGGCAGGCGCCCCGCCCAGCTTGTTGTTTGCCGGAGTGTCTCAGTGACCCGCCGCCTGGTTGAGCGTCAGATGCTTTGTCTCCGGCGCCCACGCAATCGACACGATCATCCCGACCAACAGCACCCCGGCAAGCGCGAACATCGTTGCCTGGAACCCCAGCGTCGTAATACTGACCGGCAGCAGGAACGTGCCCACCGCAGACCCCAGCCGACTGCACGCAACAGAGAGACCCACGCCGCTTGCCCGCACTTCCGTCGGGAAGCACTCGGGAGGAAACACGCCAACCAAGTTGCTGAACGCCGACATCGTGAGCGTGAAGATTGCGAACGCGATAATCATGCCGACCGATGCCGTGGACGGCAGCAGCGCCAGCACCAGAAGCGACACGCAGGTCACCGCAAATGAGCCGATCAGAAAGCCACGTCGCGACAACACGATCGTGAGCCAGATGCCGACCAGTGCGCCGAGTACGAGGAAAGCATTGAGCAGCAGATCCGTGCCAAACCCTTGCGACAGTCCGATCGTCCAGAGGATCGTCGGCAAGAACGTGTAGATCGCGAAGTACGGGATCACCAGGCACATGAAGAACACGCAGTTGAAGAGCGTGCGGCGAATCAGATCCGGCTGAAACAGTCGCCCGAAACCCACGTTAGCGTGCGGTTCGGCCGCGCCGTCCAGCACGACGTTCGGGCCGAAGAACTTGGCAACAATCGCGCGCGCTTCCTTCATGCGTCCCTTACCGGCCAACCAGCGCGGGGACTCAGGCGTGCCCATGCGCAGGAACAGGATGATTGCGGCAGGCAATGCAGCCGAGGCCAGCAGCCAGCGCCAGGAATCCGGCGTGGCGTGCGCGTAGACCATGCCGAGCACGTTGGCGATGACGTAGCCCACGGTCCAGATCACGCTGAACGAACCCAGCAAGACCCCACGATGCTTGCGTGGCGAGAACTCCGCCAAAATCGCATGGCCAACCGAAAAGTCACCGCCCATCCCGATACCAATCAGGATACGCAGCAGGAACAGCTCCATCGGTGACGTCACGAAGAACTGCGCTGCCGAAGCGACGGTGATGATCAGGAAGCTCGTCAGGAAGATCTTCTGACGGCCCATGATGTCGGACAGACGGCCAAACAGGAGGCTGCCCAAGAAGATGCCGATCAACGCGGAGCTGCCAAGCATCCCCATCCAGAACGGATCGAGCGGCATCTGGTTGCCCATGGCGCTGAGCGCATAACCAACGGTCCCCAGCACGTAGCCTTCGGTCAGGTGCGCACCGAACGTGAGGCCGGCGATCTTGATATGAAAGCGGTTCAGCGGAACATCGTCGAGGTTGACCCGACCTTGCAGGCGTTCAACCGTGGACGGCTGCGGCATGGTGCCGTCAGCCACATACTGAGCATTCGAATGGCTCATGGCTCCTCCTGAATTTTTATGAGTGATGCGCGGGCGTGAGACGCCTCGGCGAGGGGAAAGGCGCGCCGCGCAGCCTGACGAGGTGCGCGGCGCAATCGCTGGGGGAGCGACTTAGCGGCCGAGACCGGCCATCAGCGTGTACTTGAGCTCGACGTACTCGTCGATGCCGTACTTCGAGCCTTCGCGGCCTAGGCCGGATTGCTTCACGCCGCCGAAGGGGGCGACTTCGGTCGAAATGATGCCGTCGTTGACACCCACCATCCCGCTTTCCAACGCGCCCGAGACACGCCATGCGCGACCGAGGTCACGCGTGTAAAAGTACGCGGACAGGCCAAAAGGGGTGTCATTGGCGACGGCAATCGCCTCTTCCTCGGTCTCAAAGCGGAAGCACGCGGCGACGGGGCCGAAGGTTTCCTCTTCCGCGATCAGCATGTCACGCGTCATGCCGGCCAGCACAGTCGGCTCGTAGAACGTACCGCCAAGCGCGTGGCGCTTGCCGCCAGTGACCACCGCAGCGCCCTTGGCTGTTGCGTCGGCAACGTGCGCTTCCACCTTGGCGAGTGCCGCCGCGTTGATCAACGGCCCCTGCTCGACGTCGCCCGTGAGCGCATTGCCCACGCGCAGCTTCTTGACCGCCGCTGCCAGCTTTTGCGTGAACGCGTCGTACACACCGTCTTGCACTAGGAAGCGATTCACGCACACGCAGGTCTGCCCGGTGTTGCGGAACTTGGAAGCCATGGCGCCTTCCACCGCTGCATCCAGGTCGGCATCATCAAACACGATAAACGGCGCGTTGCCACCCAGCTCCAGCGACAGCTTCTTCAGCGTATCGGCCGACTGCTTGGCAAGCAGCTTGCCCACGCGTGTCGAGCCCGTGAACGAAAGTTTGCGCACGACCTCCGACCCGGTAAGCACCGCACCGATGGCCACCGCGTCACCCGACACAACGTTGAACACGCCAGCCGGCACGCCTGCGCGCTCGGCCAGCACGGCCAGCGCAAATGCCGACAGCGGCGTCTCTTCCGACGGCTTGAGCACCATCGTGCAACCGGCCGCCAGCGCGGGACCCGCCTTGCGCGTGATCATCGCCAGCGGGAAGTTCCACGGCGTGATGGCCGCCACCACACCAATCGGCTCACGCGTGACGACGATCTGCGCGTTCGGCTTCGGGCTGGGGATCACGTCGCCGTACATGCGCTTGGCTTCTTCGGCAAACCACTCCAGAAAGCTCGCGGCATACGCGACTTCGCCCTTGGCTTCTGACAGCGGCTTGCCTTGCTCGCGCGACATCAGCTCAGCCAGTGCATCGCGGTGTTCAAGCATCAGTCCGCCCCAGCGCTTGACCCGTGCGCCGCGCTCCTTGGCGGTGAGTGCGCGCCAGGCCGGTAGTGCGCGCTCAGCGGCATCAATGGCCTGTTGGGTTTCGGCAGCGCCACCCTTGGCAACCTGCGCAATGGCTTCGCCCGTTGCGGGGTTCAGCACCGCGTAGGTGGCTGCACCGCCCTGCGGCTCGTACCATTCGCCACCAATGTAGTGGCCAGTCTTGAGAAATTCGCTCATGCCGTTTCAACTCCTTCCAACAGCGGCTGTGCTGCAAAAACGCCTTGCGCCGGACGCGACTCGCGCGCGATGCGGCGACCGGCGGTGTAGTCATTGATGAGATCGCAAGGCGTGTAGTTGCGCTCCAGCTCGAACAGTTCTTCCTCAGTGAGCTGGGTGCCCAGTGCACCGAGTGCGCTGTTGAACTGCTCAACCGAATCTGCCCCCACCAGCATGCTGTCGATACCCTGATGGTTCAGCACCCACGCTTGCGCGATCTGTGCAGGCGCCACGCCCCGGCGCTTCGCGACCCTCGCCACCGATTCCGCAATCGCCAGCGACGCCGGATCGCCATACATCTGCGCGGTAAAGAAGTCAGTCTGGTTGCGGGTCGATTTCGGCTCGCACGTCAGCAGGCCGCGCGCCAGCGGGCTGAACACCGACACACCAACCCCCTGGTCGATGCAGTACGGCACCATCTCGCGCTCTTCTTCGCGGTAGGCGAGGTTGAGCTGGAGCTGCATATTGATCGGCTTGTGCCAGCCGTTGCGCTCGCACACCTGCATGATCTTGGCGAACTGCCACGTGTACATGGTCGACACACCGAGGTAGCGGGCCTTGCCGGCCTCGACAACGTCGTGCATCGCGCGCATGGTTTCCTCAACAGGCGTGTTCACGTCGAAGAAATGCAGCATGTAGACATCGACATAGTCCATGTCGAGCCGCCTGAGCGACGCATCAATGCCATCGAGGATGTGCTTGCGCGAATGGCCACCCGCGTTGGGGTAGTTGCCCATGTCGTAGCCAACCTTGGTGGTCACGACCAGCTCTTCACGGCGCGCGAGGCGCTTCAGGATGCGGCCGACAACCTCTTCGCCGACACCCGTCGAGTAGAAGTCAGCCAGGTCGATGAAGTTGACGCCGGCTTCCAGCGCGTGACGCACGATGGGCTCGCTTTGCGCCTCATCAAAGATCCACGGCTTCCACTGCGGCGTGCCCATGTTCATCGTGCCCAGACACAGGCGCGACACCTTCAGGCCAGATTGGCCCAGGCGGACGTATTCCATCTTGGGTCTCCTCAGCCCTTCTTCGGGGTGTAGAACGGGTTGGAGACGTCACGCGCGGCGGCAAACACGGCTTCCTTGCGCGGCAGACCTTCCATGGCGGCAACGATCGCGTTGCGGCAGGCCTTGTAGTTGTTCTCGAACACGGCGTCGAGATCGTCGGTCTTGGGGTTCACCCAGTTGGCCGACACGACCACCCAGTCGTTCTCCGCTTCCGGCGGCAGCGTGCCGTTTTCCAGCGCTTCAGCCACCGCCTTGGCGATACCGGCCTGCGAGGCACCCCAGGTGGCATTGCCGTGGAAGTCGCTCTCGATCGGGGCCTTGTTCACGTACAGCGTGAGCGGCTTGGTCGGCACGCCCGGCTGCGCAATGATGACGAACGGCGCATGGCCAGCCGACGGGGTTGCCAGTGCGGTGGAAAACGCCTGGCCCGCAGGGCCATTGCGCGGACCAACCAGCACGTTGATATGCGCGAGATTGACGCCGGGGCCTTCAAAGCCTTCGCCGATATAGAGCTGCTTTTGGGTGGAGGAAGTCATTGCGATGTCACGTCCAAGATCAAGAGGGATATGCGCGGCCATTGTGTCGGCGCGCGAATCCACCCGGGAAGCGACAAATTTCGATGACGGGGTATGCGAGGGCCGCATATCGGGACTCGCCCCAGGGCTGCGGTATGGCTGATCTGTGGAGGGAGGTAACGCTTACGATCGAGGCGGATCAGCCGGCCTGGAAAGCACGGGGGGGCAACGCTGCGGAACGCCCCCTATAGCAGGAGAAGCAAAGGGAGGGGCGTGCCTGCAGCCGCCCCTCTTCGTCTGGTTACTGGATGGCAACGCGGCGCGCATACCCCGCAGCCCGATCTGTCAGTTGCTGGGCGCGCTGGGCAGCGCTCACATAGCGCGTACCGACCGGCAGCACATTTGCAAGGTTGCTCAGCTTCACCACCTGGGTCTGGACGGACGGCCCGCCTGCCAGCGGTTTGGTGGCCGGCAGGTTCTGCCAGCGGACCATGATGGTGCCTTCATGCAGCCCCACCGGATCAATCCAGTTGGCCACACCCGGGTCCTGGGTCGACACCACAAAGGTGTAGCTGCCATCCGTGTTGGGCGCTGCCTGCACGTTGTTCAGGCTGGACTGATGGCGGATCGGGTCGACCGTGACAAGCCATGGGTCCGTCACCGGAAAGACTACGTACCCTGCCCCACCCGTCTGCACGGTTGCCACCAGCGCCTCGTCGTCTGCCAGCTTGAAGTAGCCGAACGAACTGGCCTGCGTGGTGAGCGTGCCCAG
This sequence comes from Ralstonia insidiosa, assembly GCF_008801405.1. Classification (NCBI taxonomy): domain Bacteria; kingdom Pseudomonadati; phylum Pseudomonadota; class Betaproteobacteria; order Burkholderiales; family Burkholderiaceae; genus Ralstonia; species Ralstonia insidiosa. Next base: position 177,450 of record NZ_VZPV01000002.1, read on the forward strand.
CGTGGACGAGATCGACGGGCTGGACAGCGTGTTCACCGGGTTGGTATGCGTCTTGAGGCCCAGCGCACCCACGCCGTAGTCAAGAATCGACTCCTGCAGATTGATCCACGCATCGGCCGCAATGGCAAAAGCACCCTTGGCCGGATAGCTGCGGCCGTCCGCCACGCGCTGCACGCTCAGCGTGTCGGGCGTTTCGGTATTCCAGTTGCCAAGGTTGTTGCGAATGAACAGTTGCCGCGCCTGCCCGTTGGACTGGATATGGTTCACGCGGCCATTGGCCGGTGTGTTGTCCACCGTGATGGTGTACGTGCCGTCGGCATTCACCACCAGGTCCTGGCCCGTGAGAATGGCCACGGTCTGCTGCGAGTTCGGATTGCTGATGAGCGAGAACGTGACATCGGTCGGGCCCGGGTAGGTGCGCTTGCCCTTGATGACGTAACGCGACGAGCCATCGATCGGGATGGTGCGATAGATGTTGTCCGGGTTGTCATAGGAGTAGCGCCCGCCCGGCACGCTCACGCCGGGCCAGTTGCGCGGCGGCGCATCCACCCAGTACACCTTGGGGTTGAATGGATCGCCGTTGACCGATTTCTGGATGGCGCTGAATGCCAACTCGTCGATGGCGTTGTCCAGACGGCTTGCCGCTTCAGCGCTGACGTTGCCGCCGTAAGCCAAGGCGTAGGCGGCCTTCGCCTCCGCCTTGAGCACCGGGTAGCCGTTGGTCCGGTTGATCTGCACGGCCAGTGCGTCGAGCGCAACCTGATCGGCAGTCGCTAGGGGCGAGGCTGCTTGAGCCGGCACCACCAATGCGGCAAACAGCGCGACAAGACCCGCCACGCGAAGGGAACGTGCCAGCGCGGCAGGCAATCGAGGAGAGAACTGCGAGGTCATCTTGCTTCCTTGTGGTTGTTGTGGGTGAACAGCAGCAAGAAAGTCTGTGACAGCGCCACGCCGGGCTGAACGAAGATAAAACGATGAAGTCATGCGCCGGTGGCATAACACCACCTCCCGTTGATCCAAGGTGAACGGCTACGTCGCGTGCCCGCTTTCAACGTCGATGACGTTATGGCGCCGCTAATGGCGCCGTATCAACGTTATGCGCAACAAGAGGCAGTGCACAGTCCCTGCAACACAACTCATGCGCGCTGCATGCGGCCCTGCTCCTGGCTGGACGCAATCAACTTCTTGTACACACTGTACTGACCTGAAGGCAGCACCGGCCGCAGCGTCTCCAGGCATTTCTCTGCGCCGTACAGGCACCGCGCGGTTGCGGAGTGGCACACTTCGGTGTTCACTCCCCTTGTAGGAGGTGCACTCATGGAATCCCATTCCACAACAACGGACGCGCTTGTGCTGCGCGAAGCGCACGAGGGCGTCGTCACCCTCACGCTGAACCGCCCACTGCAATTCAACGCGCTGTCCGAAGCCATGCTGGACGCATTGCAGCTTGCCCTGGACAACGTTGCGGCAGACGACAGCGTGCGCTGCGTGGTGCTGGCCGCTGCAGGCAAGGCGTTTTGCGCCGGGCATGATTTGCGCGAAATGCGCGGCACACCGCAGCTTGCCTACTACCAGGCGCTGTTTGCCCGCTGCAGCGTGGTGATGCAGGCCATCCAGGCCCTGCCGGTGCCGGTCATCGCGCGGGTGCATGGCATTGCCACCGCAGCGGGCTGCCAGCTCGTTGCCAGTTGCGACCTGGCGATTGCATCCGACGCGGCACGGTTTGCTGTCTCAGGCATCAACGTCGGCCTGTTCTGCTCAACGCCCGCCGTGGCGTTGTCGCGCAACGTCTCGGCCAAGCGCGCGTTCGACATGCTGGTGACGGGCCGCTTCATCGACGCGGCCACGGCTGCCGACTGGGGCCTCATCAACGAGGCCGTGCCCGATGCGGCGCTTGACGAGGCCGTGGCACGTAAGGTGGCCGACATCCTGTCAAAGAGCCCCGCCGCCATCCGCTATGGCAAAGCGATGTTCTATCGGCAGCGGCAGATGGCACTGGACGATGCGTATGCCTACGCTGGCGATGTCATAGCCCGCAACATGATGGAAGAGGATGCCGGCGAAGGGATTGACGCGTTTCTGGAGAAGCGGCCGGCCAAGTGGCGGCGGTGAGCGGATTCAGATTGCGCCGTACAGCCACGGCCCGACCTGCGGCCTACGTCCGCTGCGCTGGCGTCAGGCGTGCAGGCATCGACATCGCTGCAACCCCCACGACGACGCACCCCAGCCCCAGCCAGGCCGACGGCGCCAGCGACTCCCCCAGGAAAGCCACGCTGATCCCAACGCCAATCGGCACCCGCAGATAGGCTTGCGCCGTGGTGCCAATCGCCCCCAGCACCTGAATCAGCCGAAAGTAGATGACAAACGCCAGCGCCGTCGAAAATGCCGCCAGTGCAACCAATGCCATCAACGAGCGCGCGGACGGGTGAATCTCCCAAGGCCGATCGACTATCAGGCTGACGGGGGTCAGCAGCAGCGCACCCACGATCAACGACCCTGCCGCAGGTGCGGCGGGATTCAGCCCCTTGAAAGATCGGCCGTAGATGGCGGCGCCGGCATAGCAAGCCGTCGCCGCCACGATCGCCAACTGCGGGATGAGCTGGCCACCCAGCCCATCGATGGCGCTCGGGCCAATCACCATGCATGTCCCGACAAACCCGGCGATGACGCCCACGAGCTTGCGCCAGGACACCGGCTCGTGCCGGGTGATCAGCGCCGTCCCCAGGAACACCATCACGGGCGACGTTGAGTTCAGGATTGTGGCCAAGCCCGCCCCCACGGAGCGCTCCGCCCACGCGATGAGCGTGAACGGAATCACGCTGTTGAGCAGCGCCTGCACACCAAAGCGCACCCAGACAGCCCGATCGCGCGGCATCTGAATGCGACGCCACCGCATCCACAGCAGTAGCAGCGCACCTGCAATCAGCGTCCGTGCCGCGATGAACGTCAGCGGCGGAATGCTCTCCACGCCGATCCGGATGAACGTGTACGACGCGCCCCACAAGCTTGATAGAACAAGCAGCAAGGCCAGCCCGTTCAGATTGCCGGTCGCAGATATGTCGGTCTTTTGCACCTGAATTGCCTCGCCGCTGGTGTCTCAACGCAGGGGATCGTAGATCGGGCCGGGGCGTTTCCCTAGCGGGAACGGTTTGGTCTCGGCCAAAGTGTGGGCGATGGCGCTACGTGCGCTGCGGATGGAAAACCCCTTGGTGGAAGGCCTCGCGAGCAAGTCGGCTGCGCTCATCACCCGTGATTTCTACATTCGATCCGCGCCAGTTTTGCTATCCTTTCTTGCAGCGTATCGCGCGGTGCGATACGCTAAAACCTTGCTGGCCCATTCACCTACTTCTGAATACTCCTATGGCAACCAAAGCTAAAACAGCAGCAAAGAAAGCAGCACCGAAGAAGGCCGCGCCGGCAAAGAAGCCTGCCGCCACCACGGCATCGGTCAAGCCGTTGAAGGACACGTTCACCAAATCGAGCCTGGTGAGCCATCTGGCCGAACAGGCACAGGTTGACGCCAAGGCGGTGAAAGCGGTTCTGCTGCATCTGGAAAACACCATCACAGGCGCACTGCACAAGAAGGGCGCCGGCGAGTTCACGCTGCCGGGCCTGTTCAAGGTGACGTCCGTGAAGGTTCCGGCAACCAAGCGCCGCTTCGGCAAGAACCCCTTCACCGGTCTGGAGCAGTGGTTCGAAGCCAAGCCGGCGTCGGTGCGCGTGAAAGTCCGTGCCCTGAAAAAGGTCAAGGATGCTGCCCTGAACGGGTAATACACCGCGACAGGAAGAAAGGGGGCTTAGGCCCCCTTTTTTTATGCTGAGCCGGAGCGCGCAAGCCCTGTCATACACTCACCGCGCTCAATCGCACGCTATTACCTGATCGAAGAGCGTTTGAGTAACGCCATTTTCTACCGTATTCACGCAGGCAAGGATCGCCACCGTAAATCTCAGCCAGGATGACTGGCTAGCTTTCCGCGATCTTGCCCGCCCGGAAAATCGGGCAGAACTGAATAACATGCGCCTGGATTTCTTTATCGGTCTGGCGCCAACTCCCCCGCGGGCTTCACTGCACTTGCCTACGCACGCTGCTATGGGCACCCGGAGGTTGCGCAACTGTTGCAGCAGAAAAGCCCCACGGCGCAAGCGGATAGCTGCCCGCGTTGAGTATCGGCACAGCCAGTTCGGAGGCCTGCGTGACTGCGGGGTTGGTTAATCAACTGCACTAGCGTGCTTGCGCGGCCTCGGGCTCGGCGCGCTCAGGATGGAACGGTTTGGCGTCCAGCCGACGGAAGATGAACGCGGACAACACCGTCACCAGCCCCATGGTGAGGAAGGCGAGTTGGTAGGCCGGTGCGGCCACGCCGAGCTTGACCGAAAAAAGGCTGACGAGCCCGCCGCCAATCGTCACGCCCAGGCCGATCGCCAGCATCTGCACCATGGAGAACAAGCTGTTGCCGCTGCCAGCGTCCTGATGGGACAAGCCTTTGAGCGTGATGCTGTTCATGGCGGCAAACTGCATCGAATTCGCCCACCCGAAAATCGACAGTTGCAGGATCGACAGCGCCAGCGGCCAACCCGGCGACATGGCCGCAAACGAGGCAATGGATACGCCGACGATCCACGTGTTGATCAGCAGGAATCCGTCGTAGCCGAATCGGTTCACGAGGGGCACGACCCAGCGCTTGGCGACCATGCCCGCAATGGCGATCGGCAACAGCAGCAACCCCGAATGCAGCGGCGAATAGCCAAGCTGCAACTGAAACAGCAGCGGCAGCAGGAATGGCACGGCGCCCGAACCAATCCGGCAGAAGAGGTTGCCGACCAGGCCAACACTGAAGTTGGGCTCGCGAAACAGCGATAGCCGGAACAACGGAGACGCACGCCGCCTTGCATGCGGGAGATAGAGCAACGCGCTGACGAGGCTGACGGCAACGAGCAGCGCACTCCACGGGCTATCCGCGCCGTTCTCCAACGCCAGTGAAAACGTCACCATGCACATCGACAGCAGGCCGCAGCCGATCCAGTCGAACGGCGGCACCACGCTCGATGCGTCCTGCGGCAGATAGCGTCGCACCGCAAACAGGCCCACCAGGCCGACCGGCACATTGATCAGGAAGATCCAGTGCCAAGAGGCATCCTGCACGAGCCATCCGCCCAGGGCCGGCCCCAGGAGTGGCCCCACCTGCCCCGCCACCGACACGAAAGCCAGCGCCGCGATGTACTGCTCGCCCGGGATATTGCGCAACACCGCGAGCCGGCCGACCGGCAGCAGCATGGAACCCCCAATGCCCTGCAAAACACGGGCGATGACGAGTTGCGGCAGCGTGTGCGCCGTGGCGCAGAACACCGAGCCGAGAACGAAGATCAGGATGGCGCTGAAATACACGCGCCGCGTGCCGAACTTGTCGGCCAGCCAACCCGATGCCGGCGTCAGCAGCGCCATGGTCAGCGTGTAGGCCACCACCACCGATTTGAGGTCGAGCGGTTTCTCGCCCAGGCTGCGCGCCATCGAGGGCAGCGCGGTATTGACGATCGTCGTGTCCAGCGCCTGCATGAAGAAGCCGGCAAAGACGATCCACAGCATGGCCTTGTGAGACACATCCTGTTTGGCGGCGGAGGAAGAAGCGGTGTGCATGCGCAATCCTGGGTGACCCTGCCCAGAACGTTCCGGACAACACCCGCAATGCTACGCACGGTTGGCCAATCGGGAACCCCTCTGGAGTCGTTGACTGTCATCGGAAAATCCGATGACAATGCGCCATGCTCAATCCCGTATGGATTCAGACCTTCGCCACAGTGGCCGCGGCACGCAGCTTCACCGATGCCGGGCGGCAGCTTGGCCTGTCGCAATCGTCGGTCAGCGATCACATCCGCCGCCTGGAACAGAGCGTCAACCGGCGGCTGTTTGTGCGCGACACCCACTCCCTGTCGCTGACGCCCGATGGCGAGGCATTGCTCGTCCACGCAAGGCTGATCCTCGAATCGCTGGCGCGCGCCGAGCTGCAGTTCAGCGCGCCGCGGCTGCAGGGGCGCGTTCGGCTGGGAACATCGGAAGACCTGGCCTCCGGGCCCTTGCCCAATCTGCTGGCGGCGTTCCGTGCCACGCACCCGGACGTCGAGCTCGAGATCACGATGGGGATGACCAGCAAGCTTTATGAGGGCATCGAAGATGGCTCGCTCGACCTGATCATTGGCAAGCGCCGCGAAGGCGGGCGGCGTGGTGTGCCGCTGTTCCGGGGTCAGCTCGAATGGCTGGCGCGGCCCGGCACCGTGGTCGATGTGGGACAGCCGCTGCCGCTCATCCTCGTCAATGAGCCGAGCGTGACCCGCTCGGTGGTGATGGACACATTGGCTGCGGCAGGCTGGCTCTGGCGCGTGGTGTGCACCAGCAGCAGCCACTCGGGCTGCATTGCTGCTGCACGCGGCGGCCTGGGCATTACGGTGCGTGCGCAAGACCTGAGCGGCGGAGGATTGGTGCCGCCCGTCAATGTCGATACCCTGCCGCCCCTGCCGGCAATCGAGTTCATCACGCTGTCGGCACGGCGGCTCACCAAGCCTGCGGAAACGCTGCTGCAGCTCATCCGCAAGAGTGACCTGCGCGCGGGGCGAGCGGACTGAATCCAGGCAGGAGAAACGCGGCGGCGCATCAGGCTGCCTCCCCGCAAACGCGCGATAGAAAGCCGCTTGACCCCGTGATAGACTCGCGCCCGTTGTCATTGGGGAGTAGCCATTCCGGGCGCAATGCTCGGAAGTCCACGTCAACAAACTTGAGGCGCTAAAGCCTCATGGTGTGGACAGCGTCCGCTGCAAGCGGAATCGCCAGGCGAGACCTTTGGCCGCAACGTGCTCCCCAGGGCTGGGCGACGCGCGTTGCTGTGCCATTGGTTTATCGCGTCGCCTGGCCCCTCACATTTCATGCTTCTCACAATTGGCCTTTTCCTGATGTCAGCAGGCGCCATCTATCTGGCCTGCGAGTACTTCGTCAACGGCATTGAATGGTGCGGCAAGCGGTTGAACCTGGGCGCCACTGCGGTGGGCTCGGTGTTGGCCGCATTTGGCACCGCACTGCCGGAAAGCGCCGTCACGTTTGTGGCGGTGGCGTTTGGCTCCACGCCCGAGAAGAAGGATCTCGGTGTCGGCGCGGCAATGGGCGGCCCGCTGGTTCTGGCGACCCTCGCCTACGCCGTGGTGGGACTGGCGTTGATCGCAAACCGGAAACGCCTTGGGCGACCCACGACAGAAGTCAAAGTCGATCACATGCGGATGAGCCGCGACCAGGCCGCCTTCCTCGGCGTCTTTGTCGTCAAGGTTGCCCTGGGGCTGGTCGCCTTTGCCTACAAGCCGTGGCTGGGTGTTCTCTTCCTTGCGGCGTACGCCGTCTACGTTTGGCGAGAAATCAGGGATGGCGATACCGCGCCAGAAGAAGAGGAACTGGAGCCCCTGTCGATCCGGCCCAAGCAGGCAGAGCCCGCGCTCGGCTGGGCGGTACTGCAAGCCGTGCTTGCGCTCGTGGTGATTGGCGGCGCCTCCCATGTGTTTGTGTCGCAGCTGGAGTCGATCGGCGCGGCGCTGCAATGGCCGCCCTACCTGGTTGCGCTGCTGCTGAGCCCTGTTGCCACCGAGTTGCCGGAGACGATGAACGCGTTGATCTGGGTTCGCCAAGGCAAGGAGCGCCTGGCCCTGGCCAACATCTCGGGCGCCATGATGATCCAGGCCACCATCCCGAGCGCACTGGGGATCTTCTTCACCCCCTGGCGCTTCGATGGGCCACTGCTCGCATCCGGCGTCATCACTGCCGCAGCCATCCTGTATCTCTGGGCCATGTTCCGGCGGGGCATGGTGCACGGGCGCACGCTTGTCCTGGCCGGCAGCCTGTATGCGGTCTTTGCACTTGTGCTGGTTGTCCGGTTTTCCAACGGCTAGAAGCGAGAAGCGACGCAGGTCCAGATGCAACGCCGGCCGGCTACCCAGGGTGGTCGATCTCCATCAGAATGCGCGTTTCAAATCGCGTGGATTGACCCCGCGCTCCCGGAGACATCATGAAGGCTCCCGCTGGAACCGCCGGCTACGGCAGCCGTGCAACCGAGCTGGCTGCGCAGTATGAAAGCATCACGTTTGAGGCGGTTCATCGAGATGTCATCCACCTCTTTCCGCAGCATGACGCCGATGTGCTCGACATCGGTGCCGGCTCCGGCCGCGATGCTGCTGCACTGGCTGCACGCGGGCATCGCGTTGTCGCAATCGAGCCGACGCTGGAACTACGCCAAGAAGGAAAGCGGCTTCACCCGCTACCCAATCTCGAATGGGTGGACGATCACCTGCCGCTGCTGCAAGTAATGCGCAGCAGCGCGCGGCGCTTTGATCTCATTCTGCTCACCGCAGTCTGGATGCATCTTGACGAAGCGGAGCGGAAGGCTGCAATGTCTGCCGTGGCCGAATTGGTGCGCGCTGGTGGCGTCATCGTCATGTCGCTTCGGCACGGCCCGGTTCCGGAGGGGCGGCAAATGTTCGACGTATCTGCAGACGAGACGATCGCTCTCGGCCAGCAAGCCGGCTTGCAAGAACATCACCGCAGCACGCGCGAAGACATGCTGGGCCGGGGTGATGTGACGTGGAGTTTCCTCGCCCTGAAGCGAGAACCCTAAGCTGCCGCAGCCGGATAACGCTGCTCCAATCAAGGATGGCGTCTTCAAGCACGGCACGGCTGCGAATACCCTGTTGGACGTCTACACGGAGGCAAACCGATGGCACGCGTTCGAGTTGCAGGCTTCACCCTCTCGCTCGACGGATATGGAGCGGGTCCGAATCAAGGCATCAACAATCCGCTCGGCGATGGCGGGATCGAACTGCACCAATGGTTGATCCCGACACGCACGTTCCAGCAGAACTTGTTCGGCAAGGACGGCGGTACGACCGGGGTGGACGATGAGTTCGCTGCCCGTGGCTTTCAGAATGTGGGGGCCTGGATTCTCGGGCGCAACATGTTCGGCCCCATTCGCGGGGAATGGCCGGACATGAACTGGAAAGGCTGGTGGGGTGATAGCCCGCCGTATCACGTTCCGGTGTTCGTCCTGACCCATCATGCGCGACCCGCCATCGAGATGGAGGGCGGCACGACGTTCCACTTCGTCACAGGAGGCATTCACGAGGCGCTCGACCGTGCACGCGAGGCCGCCGCCGGAAAGGACGTGCGGATCGGTGGTGGACCGAACACCATCCGGCAGTATCTTCGTGAAGGCCTCATTGACGAACTGCACATCGCGATCTCGCCCGTCCTGCTCGGCCGGGGGGAACCGCTGTTCGAGGGGCTGGACTTGCGGGCGCTGGGATACGCGTGCGTCAAATCCGTCGCGTCGGAGAAGGCCACGCATGTCGTCCTGCAACGCCAGGGGCATGCGGACGCCGGCGCTTAAGGCCTCTCTGATCCGACCGCGCTTGGCCTATGCATGGATGGCCGAGCGCGCCGTTGGCAACAGCCGGTGCGTCTCGGTCGCCCGGATCGGCCACTGCGCCAACTGCGGGGCAATCTCACGCGCCCACAGATTCCAACGGCTAAATGCCTCAAACCGTGCGAGGTCGGGAAACCGCCGCCAATCCCCCAGCGGTCATCGCTCGCGCTATCCAAGCCCGCCCAACTCCGACGACTGAAAGCTCGTTTCACATTACGAAATTCGTCTGGAATTTCCCCGGCGCTTCGTTTTCGTCCCGCGAAAACACTTTCCGCATTGCGGAAAACATCACGTAACTCATTGAAAAATAACAACAAACAAAGTCTTATGTCTTATATAAGACCTTGTTGCGACGCATCAAGGCGGCACTACAATTTGGTCATGCGGTTCGCTTCGAGTTTCGACAAACGTGGCGACACACCCAGCCAGTTACTCAAACACGTTTTGCCCTTAGGAGAGACACATGGCCCAGTACCAAGACGACATCAAGGCAGTTGCCGGTTTGAAAGAAACCCACGGCAACGCATGGAATGCGATCAACCCGGAATACGCTGCCCGCATGCGCGCGCAGAACAAGTTCAAGACGGGTCTGGACATCGCCAAGTACACCGCCAAGATCATGCGCGCCGACATGGCTGCCTACGACGCTGATCCGGCCAAGTACACCCAGTCGCTGGGTTGCTGGCACGGCTTCATCGGTCAGCAGAAGATGATCTCCATCAAGAAGCACTTCAACAGCACCGAGCGCCGCTATCTGTACCTGTCGGGCTGGATGGTTGCTGCGCTGCGCTCGGAGTTCGGCCCGCTGCCGGACCAGTCGATGCACGAAAAGACTTCGGTCAGCGCGCTGATCCGCGAGCTGTACACCTTCCTGCGCCAGGCGGATGCCCGTGAACTGGGCGGCCTGTTCCGCGAGCTGGACGCTGCCAAGGATGCTGCTGCCAAGGCCGCCATCCAGCAGAAGATCGACAACCACGTCACCCACGTGGTGCCCATCATTGCCGACATCGACGCCGGTTTCGGCAACGCTGAAGCCACCTACCTGCTGGCCAAGCAGTTCATCGAAGCTGGTGCATGCTGCATCCAGATCGAGAACCAAGTGTCGGACGAGAAGCAGTGCGGCCACCAAGACGGCAAGGTCACCGTGCCGCACGAGGACTTCCTGGCCAAGATCCGCGCGATCCGCTACGCGTTCCTGGAACTGGGTGTGGACGACGGCATCATCGTGGCCCGCACTGACTCGCTGGGCGCAGGCCTGACCAAGCAGATCGCCGTGACGAACCAGCCGGGCGACCTGGGCGACCAGTACAACTCGTTCCTCGACTGCGAAGAGCTGTCGGCCGACCAACTGGGCAACGGTGACGTGGTCATCAAGCGCGACGGCAAGCTGCTGCGTCCGAAGCGTCTGCCGAGCAACCTGTTCCAGTTCCGCGCCGGCACGGGCGAAGCACGCTGCGTGCTGGATTGCATCACCTCGCTGCAGAACGGTGCTGACCTGCTGTGGATCGAAACCGAGAAGCCGCACATCGCGCAGATCGGCGGCATGGTGAAGGAAATCCGCAAGGTCATCCCGAATGCCAAGCTGGTGTACAACAACAGCCCGTCGTTCAACTGGACGCTGAACTTCCGTCAGCAGGTGTATGACGCCATGAAGGAAGCCGGCAAGGATGTGTCGGCCTACGAGCGCGGCGCACTGATGAGCACGGAATACGACGACACGGAACTGGCAAAGCTGGCTGACGAGAAGATCCGTACGTTCCAGGCTGACGCATCGCGTGAAGCCGGCATCTTCCACCACCTGATCACGCTGCCGACGTACCACACCGCCGCGCTGTCGACCGACAACCTGGCCAAGGAATACTTCGGTGACCAAGGCATGCTGGGCTACGTGGCTGGCGTGCAGCGCAAGGAAATCCGTCAAGGCATCGCCTGCGTCAAGCACCAGAACATGTCGGGCTCGGACATCGGCGACGACCACAAGGAATACTTCAGCGGCGAAGCAGCACTGAAGGCAGCAGGTAAGGACAACACCATGAATCAGTTCCACTGATACGGGTCCTGCCTCCAGCAAAACGCCAACCTTAGGGTTGGCGTTTTTTTTGGAGTGGCTCAGTGAAAAGACGCGCCGGCTGGGGCACCATGCTGGGTTGACTGCGGCATCAGGCACCCCGCGTCGAACACGAAGATACGCTCTCACTCCACCACCCCACCCTCCATGCTTGGTTCTCTGGTTGATAGCCTGCTGACACGGTTTTCGAAGTTACATCCCAAGCGCCAAGGCGGTGACGTTCTGCCGACCTTCCAAGTCAACACGCCAGTCGGGCCGATTCGCGCATACGACTCTGGAACCACGAAACCGTGCATCGTGTTTGTGCCGGACGGCCCCAATGTGATCGAACACTATGCGGTGTTGATTGGCTTGCTCGCGCAGCGCTTCCGGGTGGTGTGCTTCGACATGCCGGGCTTTGGATTTTCTTTTCCGCAGCCAACCTACACGCACTCTCTGGTGCAGGGCGCGAAAGCCGTGCTGGGCGTTCTGGACGCGCTGGGAATCAAGACGGCTGCGCTGGCATTCAGTTGTGCCAATGGCTTCTACGCCCTGCAAACCGCCCGCATGGCGCCGGAGCGCATTACGCATCTGGTGTTGTCTCAAACACCATCACTGCCAGCGATGCACGCCTGGGCGCATCGGAACGTCCCTCGGCCGCTGCACGTTCCCGTCATCGGGCAGGTGGCGGCGTGGCTGTTCCGACAAAAGGCGGCGCATCGCTGGTATAGCCGTGCGCTACCTCGAACAACCGATACGCAACCTTTTCAGCAGACCGCACATCACGCGCTTTCCGGCGGCGGGTGTTTCTGCCTGGCGGGTGTAGTTCAAGGGTTGATGCGCGAGAACGCAGCAACGCAGCAAGCCGTCACGACGCCCTGCACCATCATCTGGGGGACGCAGGACCATTCGCACCGCGACACCGATCCCGACTCGCTGCGTGCGTGCATACCCCATGCGGAGATGCTTCGCTTTGAAGACTGCGGGCACTTTCCGGATATTGAGCAGCCCGAGCGCTATGCCGCGATTTTGATTGAACGCATCGCTGGCAACGGCGCCATGTAAGCCCCAGCGCAACACGCCGCACCTCGCACACGTGTGACATGGCGAAAGCCGGCTCGGCATGCGCATAGGTTCAGTAGCAAATGCCCGTTGCCGTGGAATTGGCGTTGATGGTGGCCTTCCTACTGTGCCCCTCTCCATAAACCCCAACTTGCCCGGCTCGCTGGCCGCCCGGTAAACTGCCCGGGCTCGCGCAAACAAGCGCAGCCGGGACTGCAATCCCGAATTCAAGTTCGCCCGTGAGTGCCGTTATGGCCCTTGCGCGCCGTCGTTCGCCTATACGGGCGGGCCCGGCAGGGAGGGCCTCACGGCCCTGCCGGTTGTTGGTGAACTTGATCGGTATTGCAGACCTTGCCGTGTGCCCGCCCACCCTCAACGGTGGGCGGCTCCCCTACTCAACAAGTTAGAGAGCAAGACGATGGCATTACTGATTCAGGCTGTTCCCTTCTCTTGCGGACGCTGCTCCGCGCATTTCCCCTCCCCGCCTTGTACTGATCGCATGCTCTTTGCGGAGGTGCACGATGGCGCTTAAACGTAACCGCGACTATCTGCAAGGCGCGCTGGCAGCTCGCGAATTCTTGCGGCGAACGCAGGCGGGGTTGAAGCTGCATCGGCAGTTTGAGCCGAGGGTGTTTCGGTGGGAGTTTCAGAGTTACGCCTGTGAGAAATCGGCGGAGTACCACGCGGGTTTTTTGGATGGGATTGGGGTGTATCTGCTCACCACGCTGGAGGGGGTGCTGGTGGAGTTGTATCGGTGGGAGTTGTTGGAGGCGTTGGAGCGGGGGCGGGGTAAATAAGAAGGTGTAGTTGCTTTCCCCGGGACGGGCGGGGAAAACTGGCGAGGAGAATGCCCCAGACGGTTACAGAAATAGGGAGTTACCACATGCTCACACCAATGATGGTTCAGTACCTTGTAGGGCTCTGCTGCCTCGGACGCGATCCAGAAGCGGTGGATGTCACTATCGGGGACATGGTCTTCGATGAAGCAGCAGAGAAGGAGCGAGATGTGGATGTGACGGTCACCATTGTCGACGAACATGGTGAAGTTACCGCATTTAAGGCTGCGGAGGTCAAGCACGAGGGAAAACCGGTAGACGTTGCGACAGTGGAACAACTCATCGCGAAACTAACGGATATGCCGAAAATCACGCACAAAGCGATCTTTTCCACAGCCGGCTATACAGATGGGGCTCGCACCAAAGCCAGGAAACGAGGCGTAAATCTGTATACGCTTCAGCCATGGGAAAATCCAATTGGTATCGATTTTCCCGATTTTTTAGGCGTCGGAACGCCTAGCGAGTTCTTGTTTTGCTTCCGAAGTCATCTTCTCTATTGGCACCAATATAAATGTACCTATAGCTTACCTGCAACTTCGATACCGAACATATTAGATCTAGCAACCCGTACGGTAGAAAGTAGCGGAAAGCCTCATCCCAGGTGGCCCACCTTAGGGGACTATCAGAAGGATTTACTGCTTCGCTCCACAGGGATTCTATGCATGCAAGATGTAGCTCAGGCAGCATTGCAAGCATTCCCTCATGAATCAACTGACGAAGAAGCAGAATTCACAATGGGGCCAGAATGGCCCCATACTCATACGCTCGATATTGAGCGAGACGACGTTCATCTGGTGCTAAAAGATGGCAGCACCGTGTTGATCAATGAGGCAACAATTACTGGCCTTCTCCAATGGAGAAGAAGAACCATAAAGCCGAATTTCATGATTCTTAAAGATGCTTTCGATAATTCAGCATTCTCTGGAGCCGCTATAACTCACATCGGGACTGACGATGGCCGTATGTTCGCCTTGATATTCCCTGAAAAAGGACGTCAATTGTCAATACATCGATTCCAGATCCCTGATAAGCAACGAAATATGATCCGTAAACTCAGCATAAAAGACACATCTTATTTGGGTGGATATCGTGTATCGAGACGGCAAAGCTAATAGCGCCTGCAACATCGTGGCGGCCCAGTTGCCGATGTGCTGTTGTAAAGACAGTTGAGCTTTTCCCCCACACCACAAACTCCGTCCGACTCACCACATCTTTACGCCCCATAAACGACTACACCCGCCGTACCCCTGGTAGCTACGGCAGCTGCTCCGCACGCAGCCGACGGCGTTCTGCGCGGCTTTTCCGAAGACAGCGAAAGGCTCCGGCGTAACGCAATAGAGCGCCACGCCGATCGGCGCGGGTAGCTACATCGCGCACAGCTACCCCGCCTCACCAACCCGCCCAGGCAACGCAGCCCCCTCCCCCGGACAAGCCCGCGTCGCCTTCTCATCCAACACGCTGGGCTCCCCCAACAACGCAATCAACCCACACGCCAACGTCCCCCGCCACTGCAGGTAATCGTGCCCACTGGCGAACTCGGCATGCCGTACCGGATACCCCTTGGCCCGCAGCACTTCGCGCATGTGCCGCGTGGTGGTGAAGATGTTGACCGCACCACGCCCATCCTCAAACTGCCCGGCCTCCAGATAGAAGCGCAGCGGCAGGCGCGGGCTGGCGGCGTAGGCGCGCATCATCCAGCCGGGCGTTTGCGGCGGGCGGTCTGGTGCGGAGTCCGGCGCCCACCAGAATGAGCCGGACTGGCTCAGCACCAGGCCAAAGCGCTCGGGGTGCTGCAGCCCGGCATACGCAGCTGCCAGCCCGCCGTAGCTCGACCCAGCCACCACGGTGCGCGCCGCGGGTGCCGAGAGCCCCTGTGCCGCGGCCCACGGCATCAGCTCGTCGGCCAGGAAGTCGGCAAAGGCGGGATTGGGCGGCAGTTGCGTGGCGCGCGCCGCTGCGCTCGGGTTGGACAGGATCAGCGCGGCGGTGGGCGGAATACGCCCTTCTGCGATGAGGTTGTCGAGCACCGTTGGGGTGGGCACCGTCGACAGGTAGGCATGCGCATCGAACAGCACCAGCAGCGCCTGCGGTGCGGCACCGGCCGGGCGGTAGACGTAGACATCGCGCGCTTCACCAAGCCGCTGGCTGTTGAGGCGGTGCGCCGTTACGGTGCCGGCCGGTACGTCAGCGCGTCGTGTAAGCCACGGCTGGGGCGGTGCGCCGGGCAACTCCAGCACGGACTTCTGCTGATATGCATCGCCCTCGGTATCGGGAAAGCGCCGGGGGTTGAGCGGATCGCGCTGCAGCGTGGCCAGCAGCAGGCGCCGGCGCTGTGCGGCGGGAGCATCCGAGTCGGGCACGTTGGGCGCGAGTTGATAGCTCAGGCGCGTGCTGGCCGGTACGGCGTAGGTCTGGTACCAGACGTCGGTGTCGCCCAGGCGCTGCAGGGCGTCATGGTTGCCGCTTGGGCTGCCGAGCAGCGTGACGTTGCGCACCGGCCCCCGCCACAGGAAGGTCAGCAGCACCATGGGTGTGCCGTCTTGCGCGGCGGGCGCGGGCTCGACCAGTGGCGTGCCGATTTGGGCAACGTCGTGCCAGAAAGCATCGGTGCCAGTGCCGTGGCGCACGGCCTCTGCCAGTGCGCGAATGCGCGGGCTTTGCGGCAGTTCCGGCGCAGGTTGCTGCTGGGCCTGGGCGACGATGCGTTCAATGCGCAGCGCGTAGCGTGCGCCGGGCATCGGCACACCACCTGCCGCACCCGCCACAGCGGCGTCGTTCGGGTCGATGCGCAGCGTGTACACGCCATCAGCAGGCGCGACGAACAGGAAGCTGCGTGACAGCGACAGCGGGCTCAGCAGGCGGCGCACGTGTACGTCGCGAGCATCGAGCAGGTCGAGCGCCGCAGCGGGGCCATCGAGCGTGCCCTGCACAAGATCACCCGCATGCAGCGTCACGCGGTAAGGCAACAACGTGCCGGGTTGCCAGGTTGCGTTGACTGACTGGCCAACAGCCACGTCAGCAACTGGCGCTACGGGTGAAGCGGCGACAGCCGTGCTAGCCGCCAGCGCCCAGGAGAGCAGAAAGAGAGCGTGGCGCATCAGAAGTCGATCGTGGTGGTGAGCTTGAAGGTGCGGGGCGCGTTCTGCGTGACGTAGCCGTCGTTGAACGAGCCTGCCCAGTAGCTCTTGTTGAGCAGGTTTTCTACGTTGGCGAAGAAGCCGACGCGCTTGCCCATGATGCGGGTGAGGTAGCGCACACCGGCGTCGTAGCGCGTCCAGCTGTCGATGCGCTGCGTGTTGGACGAATTGACGTATTGCGCGCCGGTGTAGGTGGCGCGGCCGGCAAGCGTCAGGCCCGGCACCCAGGGCACGTCCCACTCGGCGCCCAGGTTGCCCGACCAGGTGGGCGAGCCGAAGGCGGTGTTGCCGTCGTAGAGGCCGTTGGCGGTATGCGTGAGTACCGAGCGCGTATAGGCAACGCCGCCCAGCAGGCGCACACCCGGTGTGACTTCGCCGGCAATGGTCCATTCGATGCCGCGGTTGCGGCGTTCACCGTCGGGGCTGTAGAGGTTGGTGGCGTTGTCTTTAACCAGGCTCGGACGGCGGATCTGGAACACGCTGAGCGTTTGCGTCAGGCGGCCGTTCTCCCATTTGATGCCGGCCTCCATCTGCTTGGTCTTGTACGGCGCAAACACCTGCTGGTAGTTGCGCGCGGTGACGTCGGTCACGGTGTCGCCCTGGCTCAGGCCCTCGATGTAGTTGCCGTATAGCGAGAGGCCCTGCCCCCACGGCTTGACCACCAGGCCCACCGAGGGCGTGATGGCACTTTGGTCGTAGTCGGCAGTCTGCGCGCCGGTGGCTGCGCTGAAGCTCTTGGCCTGCACGCGCTGGTGGCGCGCGCCTAGCGTCAGCAAGACAGCCTCCTGCGCAAACGCCATCGTATCGGCCACTGCCAGGCTGGTGAGCGTGGTGTCAGAGGTCTTGGGCGGCTCGCCGGGCTCGGGCGCGATGATGGCCTGCACCGGCGCGTAGATGTTGGAGATGAACGAGCGGCTGGCGTTGTTGACCGTGCCCGTGCGCAGGTCCAACTGGGTGTAGCCGACCACCAGCCGATGTTCGACGGGGCCGGTGCGCACGGTGCCGCGCACGCCAGCCTCGGCCGAGAGCGTGTCGGCAAACCCGCGCTGGTGATACGTCACACCCGTGTAGTTGCCGTTGGGCTGGATGCCGTTGGCACGCGTGCCGTTGATGAAGCCGGAGTAGCGATGGCTGAGCGTGCCGAGCCCGGCATAGGCCGTCCAGTCGGGCGCGAAGTCGACTTCGCCACGGGCCACGATGGCCTGGTTCTCGATACGACCGTGCACGCCGCGCAGAATGTTGGTGCCCGGCGCAGGCGGGCTTACCACGTTGCGCGTGAACGAGGCCATCCAGGCGCTGCCGTTGCGGATCTCTTCGTCGCTAGCGTAGGCATCGACCGAGGCGCGCACATGCTCACCGGCGTAGTCCAGGGCGATGGCGCCCAGCTCGCGCCGCCTGCCCTGCCCGTCCAGGCCGGTGCGCCCATCGCCATAGGCCCCGTTGAAGCGTATGCCCACGGCCTTGTCGTCGCCAAAGCGCCGGCCCATGTCTACCGCGCCGGCCACGTAGCCGTCGGACTGGTAGTGGGTGGAAAACTGCATGACGGGCTTGGCCGTTGCACGCTTGGGGATCAGGTTGATGGCACCGCCCACAGCGCCGCTGGGCGACATGCCAGTCAGCAGCGCGGTGGGGCCACGCAGCAGCTCCACACGGTCGATGAACTCGGTAGGCGCATGGCCGAAGGGGGCCAGGCCGTACATGCCGTTGAACGCAAGGTCACTCGACGTAATGTCGAACCCGCGCACGGTGTAGTTCTCGTAGATGTGCCCGGTGGACGTGGTGTAGCGCACGGTCGGGTCATTGGCCAGCACGTCGGCAATGGTCTGCGCCTGTTGGTCCTGAATGGTGCGTGCGGTGTACGTGGTGCTGCTGTAGGGCGAATCGATGGCGTTGGTGTTGCCCAGCAAGCCGAGCTGCGCATCGCGCGCGATCTGGCCACCCGGGTAAGTCGCCCCGCGTGCGGCAGAGACGGTAGCGGTCGGCAGCGTTACCGTGGCAGACGACGTGCCCGTTGTCTCGACCGGCGTGGGTGCGGGTGCAGGCTGAATCGCGAATCCGCCCGGCACCGGTTGCGCACGTAGGCCAGTGCCTTGCAGGAGCGCATCCAGACCATCAGCAGCACCGTACTGGCCGTGCAGATCAGCGGTGCGGCGGCCCGCCAGGTCTGCCGCGTCATATGAGACCAGCACGCCAGCCTGCACACCAAAGCGCGTGAGCGCCGGTTGCAGCGCGCCTGCCGGAATGGCATACGACTGCCGCGCCGTTGCAGCAGCAGAGCCGGCCGGCGCCGCCTGTACACCCACATGCGGCGAGGCCGCCGCCAACAACGCGACAGCCTGACCAATAGCCAGCAGATGCCGGCGAAGACGCAAGGTGCTGGGTTGGCCGGCAACTTGCGTTGAAGCAGACAGCGGATAGCAGCCCATCTGTGATTTCCCCCTGATGATGTTGTGGTTGGGATTGATTGCTATTCCCGTAGGCCACTTGAGGCGCGCAAAGCCCTCACATCGGAGGCAAAAACTTTTCTATGGGGTGTCGGGTGGAGATAGCAGCGGGCACGGCTCAGTCACGCGCCGAGACCATGACCCAGTAGCGGCTGAGCGTGCGGACCTGCACGGGCAGCACGTGCGGCAGGGCTTCCAGCACGCGCCCGGTGTCATCGATCGGGAACACCCCCGAGACACGCAGCGCGGCCACGTCAGGCGCGCAGCGCACCCACCCAGGGCGATACCGCCCAAGCTCGGCGAGGAAGGTCGCCAACGGCATCTCGTGCACGGCCAGCATGCCGCGCACCCAAGCTGCGTCGTCCATGTTGGTGTCGTCTTGCGCGTCGGATGCATCAATCGCTAGCCGGGTGAAACGCATGCGTTCTCCCGCGCGAACGACGCGCGCCACATCCGGCGCCGCTGCGGGGCGAATCTCGACTGCGCCTTCCTGCACGCCAACGCGCGTGCCGCCATTGGGCAAGCGGCGCACCGTAAACCGGGTGCCGATCGGGCGCAGCGTGCCGTCTTCGGTATCAACGTACAGCGGCCGGCCCAGTGTGTCGCGGCCCGTGGTCACCTGAATGGCACCGGCACGCAGGATGATGCGGCGCGCTGCCGCGTCCAGGCGCACGTCGATTGCGCTGGCGGTATCAAGTTCGACGTGTGTGCCATCGGCCAGTTGGATGTGGCGGCGTTCGCCTGTGCCGGTTGCATAGGCATCGCCATCCGCGCCGGGTTTTGCGCAGCGCCAGGCAACGGCGCCACCCAACACCAGCGTGGCCGCCGCAACGCCAAGCACGTGGCGCCGCCCCGGATTGATCGCGCGCCGGGGTTGCCGAAGCACGGCGCGCCCAAGATCAGCGGGCAGCGCCGCCAGCGATTGCCAGACGGTCTGCACGTGTTGCCACGCCCGCTCGTGCTCGGGATGCTGTGCGCGCCATTGCGTGCAGGCATCGTGGTCGCGCGCAGCGGCGTCGGGTGACATCAGCGTGATCATCCACTGCGATGCCTGCAGCGCAACGGCAGGATCGATCGGCGGATCAGGCTGTGTGGGCAAGGTGGTGCAAGACATCGGTGCCGGGTGCGCTCCGCTAGGCCGAAAAACAGCACTGGTGAAGCGCCTTGACCAAGTAGCGCTGCACGGTGGCAACGGACACCTCCAGTTGCGCAGCAATCTCGGCCTGCGGCACACCGTCGAGTTGAAACATCAGGAACGCGCTTCGTACAGCGGGTGGAACGGCCTGCAAGCGGCGGTCGATCTCCACCAGGGTTTCCAGCACGATGGCGCGCGTCTCCAGATCCGGCACATGGGCCACGGGCAGCGCAGCCAGCGCTTCCAGGTATGCCTGTTCGATCTGCCGCCGCCGGAAGAAGTTGGCCACCAGCCCATGCGCAACGGTGGCGAGGAAGGCGCGAGGCTCACGCGCGGCAATCTGCGCATCGCGTGCGAGCAATCGCGTGAAGGTGTCTTGCGCAAGATCGGCCGCATCGGCGGCATTCCCCAGGCGCCGTCGCAGCCAGCCGTTCAGCCAACCGTGGTGGGCGATGTACAGCGACTGGATTTCATCGACGGGCGGTCGCTCGACGGCGGACATTGGCAAGCATGGCGGCGTAACAAAGCGCCATATTATTGCAAATGCGAATCATTATCAATAAAGGATCAACTTTATGGCCCCACGTTTCCACGCCGCGGCAGGAGCACTAGGTCGGCCGCTTCGTCAGCATCTTTCAGGAGCGTCTTGCGCGGCGTGCCTATCTGCGCACGCATTGTCAACCCACGAGCAAAATCCGTGACTTGCGTTGCGCGCGCGACTACGGGGAAGTCAGATGCGATTTCTCCCGCACTGATCCCGTCCCGGAAACGGCGCTCCACTAGCGCCGTGCCACCCGCAACGGCGTTCTGCAGAAACCGCTGAACCTCAGCGTCGTTCACAAGCGGCGCGACGCAAACCATAAGGCAACCCCGGGCGGACCCTTTCTCGGTCGCACTCTCGACGGCGAACCTCAAAAAGCCTGCGATAGAGTCGCGAAGACTCTCTGGCGCGAGGAGCGCCTTCGCGGCTTTTGCGCCCTTCCGCTCCGCATACGTCTTAAGGACGCGCAAGAATATCGCCCGCTTGTCGCCGAAGACGGCATACAGGCTCGGCCGTCCCACGCCCATCCCCGCGACAAGGTCGTCGATCGTGACGCCGTCATAGCCTTTCGACCAGAACACCTGAGTTGCCTTTTCCAGTGCATCCATCTCGTCGAAGCTGCGGGGCCGACCACGCGGCGCAGGTGAATTCTGAACCATTTAGTTTCAAACTCCTTGACACCTGTTCTTGCACGAATATATAACTGAACAGTTCTAAATTGGCAAGTTGGCTCCAGCCTTGCAGGACCATACGGCCCGACCTTAACCCTCTACCACGGAGACGCCCTTGGAACATTCGATCGCTCTCGTAACCGGCACCACCTCCGGGCTCGGTCATGCTGCAGCCCGCCTTCTTGCTGGAGAGGGCTGGCGCGAGATCGTCATCACCGGGCGCAGCCTGGCTCAAACCCGGGAAACGGCCGCACTGCTTGCGGCGGAGACCAAAAGACAGATCTTCACGCCGCTCGAGCTGGACCTGGACACGCCCGCCAGCGTTCAGTCCGCCCTCGCCGCGCTTGTCGAGCTAGGTCGGCCGATCGATTTCCTGCTGCTCAATGCCGGGATGGTCCCGGGCAAGCAGCGGGTGATCACTGCGGCAGGCGTCGAGGCTTCTCAGGCCCCGCTCATTGGCCATCATCAATTGACGGTCGGATTGCTCCGCGCCAACCTGCTGAGCCCCAACGCACGGATTGTTATCGCCAGCGCGGAACCTGCCCGAGGGGGCGTACCCATGTTCAAGTACACCGACGTGGACGCACTCGCTGTTAAATACCATGGAGGCGACCTGACCGCCGCTATGGAAGCCCTGCTGCACAATGGGCCGAACGTGAGGTATGTGCCCAACAATGCGTATGCCGACGCAAAGCTCATCGTTGCCTGGTGGGCTGCGGCGCTGGCGCGTCGGCTGCCTTCGGACATGGCCGTGTACGCTGTCTCGCCTGGTGCGGCAACCTCTACCAAGGTTTCGCGACAAGCTAGCCTGGCCGTGAAGTATCTGTTCATCCCGATCGCGAACCTCATTCCCGGCATGAATCAGACGCCGGAGACGGCGGCAGGCCGATATTTGCAGGCCTCGAAGTTCGGAACCGACGTCTCAGGGCAATTCTTCGCCTCGGCTGAAGGGAAGTTCTCGGGCCCAATTGAGGCGCAGCTCCAGCCACACCTACACGATGGCGCTTTTCAAGAAGCCGCGTGGCAGGCCGTCGTCAACGTCTCTGGCGTTAACCTGCCTGTCGTCGACTTGCATTAGGAGATCGGCCGTCCGCAAGATCTGGACTTGGCTGACCGAGTGGTTTGAAGAAGGTTGTCTGACCGAAACGGGTCGGTAGCTGCCGTTGGTCAACGGAGTGTCGGCTGTCCGCTTTCGGCCAGAACCTGTCATTCAGCGAGCGGGGAAACCCGCCGTTTGAACGGCTGCAGTACTCCGGAAGCTGACGAACGAGCTACATGCACAATTCGGCCAAAGCCGACAGCGGCCGATCAGGAATACGCAGCCGTCCCAGGTCGATTTCCCGACATTCGCGAATTGGTACAGGCCCGGCGTCCATTGCTGCAAAGAAATCCTTCACGATCTGAACATTCTCTTCGATGCTCATCGAAGCGCTCTATTTTCCTTGCATCGGATCGTGCTCGATCTAATCGGATACCTAGTGGATCTGCCGGTGAGAACATGGCGCTAGATGATCGGAGCACGGCTTACTGCCGCCCCCTCGCTTCAATCAAACTGTGGCTGCCCTTTGTCCACGAGGCGGGATCGGATCGAAACTTGCGACCACGGTAGATCAGTCGAACTTCACCAGATCCTTAAAGATCAGTTGACCCCAGCGATTTCCGCGCGCGTGCACAAGCAGTCCACCTTCCGAAAGCCCGCCAAGTTTGATCGGCGAGAAACCGAGATTTTCCGCAAGCGCGCC
This sequence comes from Ralstonia insidiosa, assembly GCF_008801405.1. Classification (NCBI taxonomy): domain Bacteria; kingdom Pseudomonadati; phylum Pseudomonadota; class Betaproteobacteria; order Burkholderiales; family Burkholderiaceae; genus Ralstonia; species Ralstonia insidiosa. Next base: position 200,514 of record NZ_VZPV01000002.1, read on the forward strand.
AATCTCCGCTGCGGCACCGTCATCGTCGCTCGCCAGGAACACGACTCTCCTGCCACCATGTACGGCCGGATCCTGTTCAAGGACGGCAGCGCCCAAATGATTGAAACCCTTAACCAGTCTGCCGCCAGTGAAGGCCTCCGCGACGGCCCAGGAAGAAGGTTGTCCCCCCAGCTCCTCAGGAGGCACTCCGTAGGCATTGGTCACATCGACGATGATCTTGCCCGTCCAGGTGGGCAGCGCCTTCGCGACATCTCGGTGGGACTCGAAACGGACAGCCAAAAAGACGACGTCCGCCTTAACCGCTTCCGCCAGTTTTTTGGGAATGATCTCTGGTCCGATCGCGGCCGCAGCGGATGCAAAGCTTTCCGGATCACGAGTGGTTGCAACGGATACGTCAATGCCGCTTCGGGCAAACGCCTTGGCAAGCGCCTGGCCGATCTTGCCGAAGCCAATAATTGCGTAGCTCATACATTTCCCTTTGGTTTACCACGCCCTCCGGGCTCCGAATATCGAGTGGAGTGACCGGCCGGGCGTAGCGTGTCAGAGTTGCGCAAGGCCGCCGTCAACGGCAACCTCGCTGGCGGTCATGAAGCTGCTGTCCGGCGACGCGAGAAAGGCGGCCGCCGCTGCGATCTCTGCCGGATCGGCCATGCGCTGGAGCGGAGTCATCGCGGCGAAGACTTTCTGGCCTTCCTCGCCTAATGCTTCCTTCGCGAGTTCGGTGGCCGTCGCCCCGAGCGACAGCACGTTGACCCGGATGCCGGTGCCCTTCAGATCCTCCGCCCAGGTCCGAGCGAGGTTGCGCACTGCCGCCTTACTCGCGCTGTAGGCGCTCATTGCCGGGGCGCCCGTGGTGCCGGCGCTCGATCCGGTCAGGATGATCGAACCGCCTTTGCCCATCAGCGGCAGCGCCTTCTGGACCGTGAAGATCGTACCCTTCACATTGGTATCGAAGGTTTCGTCAATGTGCTCGGCGGTGATCTTGCCGAGCGCAAGCTGGCTTCCCGCCCCGGCATTGGCGAAGACGATGTCGAGGGTTCCGCGCTCGGCCTTCACCGCCGCATAGAGCCGGTCGAGGTCGTCCAGGTCCGAAACCGAGCCCTTGACCGCGCGGGCATTGGGCCCGAGGTCGGCCACAGCGGCGTCGAGCACTTCCTGCCGCCGGCCGAAGATGAAGACGAAGGCGCCCTCCTCGATGAAGCGCTTTGCTGCGGCGCGGCCGATGCCGGTAGCGCCGCCGGTGATCACGGCGGTCTTTCCATTCAGTCTGTTCATGTCATGCATCCTTCGAAATAAAAGCGACAAACACGATTCTGATGGGCTTGATTCATGAAGTGAATTGACTAAATATCTATGAATTTCATCTATTCTTTAGATACCTATGCTCGATAACGTAACCATCAATCAACTTCGGGCCTTCGTTGCCGTGTGTGACCGAGGAAGCTTTTCCGGGGCTGCGCGGGAGCTGAGGCGTGCACAGTCGGCGGTTAGTCACGCGATCAGTGCGCTCGAGAGTGCCTTTGATGTGCTGCTGTTCGAGCGCAACGCGCGCAAAGCGACGCTTACGGCTGCGGGCCGCAGCCTCCTGCCTGATGCTCGTGGGGTGATCTCACGCACCGAGGAAATGAAGATGCGCGCGGTTGCGATTGCCGAAGCCGGGGTGCCACAGGTCTCGATTGCAGTGGATACCTATTTTCCGCGCGCGCACCTGATTGAATGCCTGCGCAGCGTGCAGTCGGACTTTCCTACCGTTGCAATCAATCTGCGCATGACGACCATGCAAGGAGGCGAGCGTCTGGTTCTCGAAGGCACGTGCGCATTGTCGGTGACGATCACCGACGTTCCGGAACTGAGCCCGGGCACCATAGAGAGGCTGCATTTGTGTGAAGCGCAAATGGTGACCGTCTGTGCGCCATCGCATCCGCTGGCCGCAATCAGGGGGCCGATCCCGCGAGAGGAATTTGGCCGGCACATCCAGCTCGTCGTAACCGACAATCAGCCCGATGCGGAAAAGACACAACACGGGGTCGCCGGTGAACGCCAGTGGCTGGTGAATGACCTCGGTGCGAAGCACGATTTGCTCAGGGGAGGCTTATGCTGGGGGCATATGCCGCGTCACGTGGTTGCGGAAGACCTCGCGAATGGAACACTTGTCGAACTCCAACGGCGCGCATGGCACATGCGCCCGCTCACGTTCATGATCTCGCAGCGGCGCGGGTACTCGTTTTCAGAATCCGAGACACGGCTGGTCGATCTCCTTGGCAATCGTCATCGCTTCTCAAAGAGTGCCAGCAAGCGCTCTGTCTCACGCAAAGGCAAAAAAGCATGAAGGCCCGCCGCGCCGCGTAAGCAACAGCCAGTACGGCCCGTTGTTCCTTGATGAGTGTCCGCAAAGTAGGTAATCAGCAGTCAGCCTTCTGGAGTCTTCAATGGCTGCAGCGGATCGCGAAGACTCATTCACTCTTGTCGGACGCCTTCAACTTGCCGACCGACTCGGTGCGGCGAGCGTCCGTTCCATTCCAGAAGCGGTCACGGCGGCAGCAGGTGTGCGAATGGCAGCTATGGGTCGAAAACAGTAAATCAAACCACCACCTCCGTCCGACTCACCACCTCTTTAAGCCCCATAAACGACCGCACCTGCCGCACCCCCGGCAGATACAACAGCTGCTCCGCATGTAACCGCGTAAAGCTCTCTGAATCCCGCGTGCGGATCAGCAGGAAGTAATCAAACTCCCCCGTCACTAGGTGGCACTCCATACAGCCGGAGATGTTCTGCGCGGCCTTCTCAAAGGCGGCGAAGGACTCCGGCGTGGAGCGGTCGAGCACCACGCCGATCAGCACCACGGTGCCCGCCCCCATCGCCTGCGGATCAAGCAGCGCGACCGTCCCCCGGATCACCTTGGCGGCCTTGAGCCGCTCCACCCGCCGCAGGCATGCGGCCGGGCTCAGGTTCACACGTTTGGCCAACGCGACATTGCTGATGGAGGCGTCTTTCTGCAGGGCGCGGAGGATCGCTTTGTCTGTTCGATCCAGCTCGGGCGGCGGCGCGGTTGGTTTTGGCGCTGCCTTGGCTCTTGCACGCAATTTTGTTGCCATAAATAGTATTTACACACAATTTCAGATACCAGCGTACCTGATTCTGCGTGCCATGATGCGTCAACAAGCCAATCTTCACAACCCTGTTTCGTGCGTTGTTCCCTAGCATGGAGGTACCCGATTTCCTCTCCCTTCACCCATCTGAACCGGAGCAACGCACATGAACCTGCAACGCTTTCCCCGCCACCCGCTCACCTTTGGGCCGACGCCCATTCAAGCGTTGCCGCGCCTGTCTGCCCAGTTGGGCGGCAAGGTGGAGATCTACGCCAAGCGGGAGGACTGCAACAGCGGCCTGGCCTTTGGCGGCAACAAGACACGCAAGCTGGAGTACCTGATTCCGGAGGCGCTGGCGCAGGGCTGCGACACGCTGGTCACCATTGGCGGCATCCAGTCGAACCACACGCGGCAGGTGGCGGCGGTGGCGGCGCATCTGGGCATGCGCTGCGTGACGGTGCAGGAGAACTGGGTGAACTGGTTTGACGGCGCGTATGACCGCGTGGGCAACATCCAGATGTCACGCATCATGGGTGCGGATGTGCGGCTGGTGGATGCGGGCTTCGGCATCGAGTTCAAAGCAAGCTGGGAGCAGGCGCTGGAAGACGTGCGCCGCGCGGGCGGCAAGCCGTATGCGATTCCCGCCGGGGCGTCAGACCACCCGCTGGGCGGCCTGGGCTTTGTGGGCTTTGCGGAGGAAGTGCGCGAGCAGGAGAAGGCGCTCGGCTTCACCTTCGACTACATCATCGTGTGCTCGGTCACGGGCAGCACGCAGGCGGGCATGGTGGTGGGCTTTGCGGCGGATGGGCGTGCCGACCGCGTGATCGGCATTGATGCTTCCGCCAAGCCGGAGCAGACGCGTGAGCAGATCCTGCGCATTGCCCGGCAGACGGCCGACAAGGTAGACCTGGGCCGCGACATTACCGATGCCGATGTGGTACTCGACACGCGCTATGCGTATCCGGAATACGGCGTGCCATCACAAGAGACGCTCGACGCCATCCGCCTGTGCGCCCGCGCCGAGGGCATGCTGACGGACCCGGTGTATGAGGGCAAATCGATGCAGGGCATGATCGATCTGGTCCGCCGGGGTGACATTCCGGCGGGCTCGCGCGTGCTGTATGCGCACCTGGGCGGCGTGCCCGCGCTGAACGGTTACAGCTTCCTGTTCCGCAACGGCTGATCTGCACGCACACGACAGCCGGGGTGGAGTGACGTCGATCAGGCCCACTCCGGAATGTCGGGCACGCGCAGCTGCTCGACCTCCGGCAGATCAAACCCAAAGTGGTCGGCAAGCAGCGTGCGCAACGCGGTGCGGTCAGCCAACTCGATCTTGTGCGACACACCTGCGCGCACGATCGTGACGTTGCGGTTCAAGACGGAGACGCGCCCGTCTTTCGTCAGCGCACGCAGCAGGATCTGATTGCGGAACGGGGATGCCGGGTACGTTGCCGTGAAGTGGTTTCCCATTTCAAAATCGGCCGGACCTTCCTCTTCCAACGTCGACACCCAAGCATCCACGGGCGGTTTGTCGCCCACTTGCGCGCGCAGGCTCCAGCGGTTTGCGTCGCGCACCATCCAATGGGTTTCGCTGTCGATCGTGGCCGGCACGCCCTCCTTCAGCGGCACCGGCACGCGCGGCGCCAATGCACCAAACCCAGCATCGACCACAAACGTGCCCTCTTCCAGCAGCACGGTCAGAAACATGTGCGTGCGGGCCATCTCCGTGCGGGGTCTCGATACCGTCACCCGCGCCAACTGGCGGACCGGCTGAAAACCGAGCTGCTCCAACACTGCAGCAAGCAGGGTGGAATGCTCAAAGCAGTAGCCGCCACGGCGTGCACGCACGAGCTTGTTCTGGAGGCTGTCGAGGTCGATGCGGATGCCGCGCCCGAGCAGCACATCCAGGTTCTCAAATGGGATGTGCAGCATGTGGGCGCGAAGCAACCCGGCCAACGTGTCGTAGCTTGGGCGAACATCGCCGCCCCATTGGATGCGGTTGAGATACGCGTCCAGATCGATGGAAGGTGTCACGTGCAACGTCCTTGCGAAATGACCGAAGTCACGACTATGCACGACCTTGCGAGCGTCGGTGGAATTGCTGTTCCGTCACCGTGCTGCCCCACTGCGACCCTTCTTCTTCCTGCGTGAGCACAAAGCCGAACGACTCATACAGGTGGCGTGCTGCATCCAAGCCCTTGAAGGTGTTCAGATAGGTTTCGTCGAAATGCGCATCGGCAAAGTGCATGGCGCGCGACATGAGTTCGCGCCCAACGCCAGTGCCGCGCAACGCATCATCGACGATGAACCACCGCAGGTGCGCAGCGCGGTAGTGGGGGTTGCCGTCCATCGCCAGCGACGCCAGGCAGCGGCCGTTCTCCACGCATAGCCACAGCGCCTTGTTGTCATCAGGCAGCGCGGCCGCAAACGTGGCCAGTTCCGTTGCCACCCGGCGCTCGAAGAACACGCCAAACCCCCAGTGCTGCGCATAGAACCGGCCGTGCAGGCTGGCAATGTCGCCAATACAGCCGGGGACGTAGCCTTGCACGATCTGGATGCCGCCGCCGGTGCCACTTCCGGTGCCGGCTTGCTGCGGCGTGTGATCGTTGTCATCCGCCAACGCGCTGACGTACTGCGACAGCGACGCGAGCAGCCGCTGTTGGTCCAACGGGGCGAGGTGGCGCAGCGCGTTCGATACCTGGCCAGACGCATAGGCGTCGATCTTGCGGCGCAACTGCTGGCCAGCGCGGGTCAGGTAAAGCTCGGAAGATCGGCCGTCGCCATCACACGCACGGCGCTCGACCAGCCCGTCGGATTCCAGCCGAGTGACTTGGCGGCTGGTGCTGGATTTGTCCAGCCGCAAGCGTTCGGCCAGATCGCGCGCCTGGATGCCGGGCGTGCCGGCAATCTCCAGGATGGCGTGCACGGCGGAGGGCGGCAGATCGCTCTGCGCCAGCGTGCTGCGCATGAAACCGAGTTCACGCACCAGTCTGCGCGACACCTCGCGCAACTCGCTGATGGTTTGCTCGCGGGGCTGGGCGGGCGCCTCGATGAAATCCATGACAGCCTCGATTGGTTGCGTGGAGCAACCAATATAGTTGCATGGAACAACTTCTACAAGCCGCCCGCTTCTGCCCTGCGCTACGCGTGGTCTTCAGGCAAATGCTGCGCCGGTGCCATTCCCCATGCGGAACACCGATACTGCGCGCCGCAAGGTCGTTGCCTGCTCTTCGAGCGACTGCGCTGCCGCTGCCGCCTGCTCCACCAGCGCGGCGTTCTGCTGCGTGACTTCGTCCATCTGCACGACGGCCTGGTTGACTTGTTCGATGCCCCGGCTTTGCTCGGCAGACGCCGCGGCAATCTCGGTCACGATCTCCGACACGCGGCGGATGGCCTCCTTCACTTCGGCCATGGTCTCGCCCACTTCGGCAGCCTGTTGTGAGCCCGCCTGCACCACGGCAACGGAGGCGCCAATCAGACCCTTGATCTCCTTGGCAGCCGAGGCCGAGCGTTGTGCGAGCGTGCGCACCTCGCTGGCGACCACGGCAAAGCCTCGGCCCTGCTCCCCGGCCCGTGCGGCTTCCACGGCGGCGTTGAGCGCCAGGATGTTGGTCTGGAAGGCGATGCCCTCGATCAACCCGGTGATCTCGGAAATCTTGCCCGAACTGGTGCTGATCTGGTCGATCGTGCCGACCATCGCCTGCACGGCCACGTTGCCGGCCTGTGCGATGGTGCTGGCGTTGGAGGCCAGCGCATCGGCCTGGGCGGCGTTCTCGGCGTTCTGCTTCACGGTCTCGGTCAACTGCGTCATGCTCGACGCGGTTTCTTCCAGCGATGCGGCCTGCTGTTCCGTGCGTGAGGACAAATCAATATTGCCGGCGGCAATTTCCTTGGACGCCACCGTCACCGATTCGGCCGAGACCTTGATGCCGCGCACCGTTTCGGTCAGTTGCTCGTCCATCTTGCGCAACGCGACCAGCAGTTCGCCAAACTCACCCTGCGTGTCGACAACGATGCCGTTCTCCAGCTTGCCACCGGCAATGTCGTTGGCCACGTTGACGGCGCGGCTGAGCGGGCGCGAGATCGCACGCAGCAAGTACCAGCACATGCCCACACCCACTGCAAACCCTGCGCACACCAGCACGATGGCCCAGACAAGAATCCGGTGGTACGTGGCATCGCTATCGGCCGCAAAATCCTTGGCCTGCGCCACGTTGATGGCGATGTCTTGCTCGATCAGGTCGCCCATTTCTATGTTTGCAGCGGATTGGCGGTCGGTGATCTGGACCACCGCGTCGGCGTGACCCGCTTGCAGCGCGCTCACCGCGTCGTTCACGTTCGCATTGAACTGCGGCAGCGCCTCATTGAACTTGTTCGCAATGCGACGCTCTTCCTCGCTGGTGATGCTGGCGGGGAAGTATTTCTTCCAGCTGCTGTTGATCTTGTCCATGTCCTTACGGAGCGCTTCAACAAACGCTCGCACTTGGGCCGGATCGTCCTTGACCAACTGCGCACGACGTAACTGCAGACGTGCATCGAGCTGCGCCGCGCGCAACTCCCCCAACTGCACAATCGGCAGCGTGTTGCCGGTGTAGGCGTCGGCCATATTGCTGTTGAGCCGAATCAAGCCCATGACACCAAACACGCCCGTGGCGAGCAGCAGTGCCAAGCAAAGACCGAAGGCCGCCAAAAGTTTGAACCGTACCGAATGCACCATTGAGCCCATGTTTTCCCCCGACCGTTGCCCAGTGATAAATATTCCGCATGTGAGACATGCCTAAAGCGCATATCGGCGTGCGACTGGTCCGCTGAAGAGGATTTTTGCGTTTCTCTGGGTGCAAAGGCACCTCACACAGACAATGCTTGGATGTGGTGCATTGGAACCGGCGGGCGCGCCACAATAACGCGCCCACATGCTCCAATTTGGAGCGTTGGTACGGTGCTAATGCGATGCATCAGCCTGGCGATACCGTTGCATGCTGGGCGTGCCCGATAGCAGCCTGGGCAGCGGCATCGTTGGCCGGTTTGGCAGCCTGCCGTGCCGAGCGATTCGCGCCCGATGGCGGCACAGCCGCCCCACGCTGGCTACGTCCCGGCACGCGCTGCATGAGGCAGAACACACCCACCGCACTGCCGCTGATGCGTCCCACCCCACCGGTCAGCATCGTGCAGCCCACACAACGCCCCAGGCTGTCGCCCACAAAAATCGCAGAACCATATCGAAAAAGCTTCGTTCCCCCGGCAACGCTGGCTTTTTAGACTGGGCGAACTTGTTATGACGAGTTCGTACCCAGATGACGACGTCCCCACCCTCCACCCGCCTGCACGCGCCGCCGCTCTATGAACGGATCAAGGGCGCGCTGCGTGAGGCCATCCTTAGCGGGCAAGCCGCGCCCGATACGCTGCTGCCATCCGAAGCCGCCCTGTGCGAGCAGTTTGGCGCCAGCCGCATCACCGTGCGCCAGGCCCTGGCGGATCTGCAGAACGAAGGGCTGATCTTCCGCCGCCATGGCAAGGGCACCTTTGTCAGCGCGCCGAAGGCGTTCCAGAACGTGACGGCGCTGCAGGGCTTTGCGGAAGCGATGTCCGCGCAAGGGCACAACATCCACAACCGCGTGCTGCGGTTGGAGACGGTGCCCGCGCCAGTGGATGTAGCGCAGGCGCTGCAGCTTGCACCCGGCACGCCCGTCACCGAATTGCATCGCGTGCGATTGCTGGACCGCGCGGCGGTATCGCTGGAAGTGACGTGGCTGCCGGAGGCACTTGGGCGCGTGGTGGCCCGTGCAGATCTGGCAACGCGCGACGTGTTTCTTGTGCTGGAGCAGGACGCAGGCGTGCCGCTGGGCCACGCCACGCTGGCCATTGATGCGGCGCTGGCGGATCACGCAACCGCGGCGGCACTCGACGTGGGTGCAGCCGCGCCCATCCTGCGCGTGGAGCGGCTGACACACGACGCGCATGGCAAACCCATCGACTTTGAGCGCCTCTACTTTCGCGGTGACACCTTCCAGTACCGGCTACGGCTGGACCGGCGCGTGGCCGCATCGGCGCAATCCATCTTCCCCTCGCAAGGCACCGTATGAACACGCAGGAACTGGAGTACGACCTCGTCATCGTGGGCGGCGGCACCGCCGGCCCAATGGCGGCAATCAAGGCAAAAGAGCGCAACCCCGCGCTGCGCGTGCTGCTGATCGACAAGGCGCACGTCAAGCGCAGCGGCGCCATCTCGATGGGCATGGACGGTCTGAACAACGCGGTCATTCCTGGCCACGCCACGCCCGAGCAATACACCCGCGAGATCACGCTGGCCAATGACGGCATCGTCGATCAATCGGCCGTGTATGCCTACGCACAGCACAGCTTTGCCACCATCGAGCAGCTCGACCGCTGGGGCGTGAAGTTCGAAAAGGACGAGACCGGCGACTACGCCGTCAAGAAGGTGCACCACATGGGCAGTTACGTGCTGCCCATGCCCGAGGGGCACGACATCAAGAAGGTGTTGTATCGACAGCTCAAGCGCGCGCGGGTGGAGATCACCAACCGCATCGTCGTTACGCGCGTGCTGACGGATGTGGATGGCGCGGCGTGTGGTGTGCTCGGCTTCGATTGCCGTACGGCGGATTTCCTCGTGGTGCGTGCGAAGGCCGTGGTACTGAGCTGCGGCGCGGCCGGGCGGCTCGGCCTGCCCGCATCGGGCTACCTGATGGGTACGTACGAGAACCCCACCAACGCAGGCGATGGCTATGCGATGGCGTACCACGCCGGTGCGGAACTCGCCAACCTGGAATGCTTCCAGATCAACCCGCTCATCAAGGACTACAACGGCCCTGCCTGCGCCTATGTGACCGGCCCACTGGGCGGCTTTACCGCCAATGCGCGCGGCGAGCGCTTCATCCAGTGCGACTACTGGAGCGGCCAGATGATGTGGGAGTTCTACCAGGAACTGCAGGGCGGCAAGGGACCAGTCTTCCTCAAGCTCGACCACCTGGCCGAAGAAACCATCCAGACCATCGAGACCATCCTGCACACCAACGAGCGCCCGAGCCGCGGCCGCTTCCACGCCGGGCGCGGCACCGATTACCGCACGCAAATGGTGGAGATGCACATCTCGGAGATTGGCTTCTGCAGCGGGCACAGCGCATCGGGTGTGTATGTGAATGCGCGCGCAGAGACGACCGTGCCTGGTCTCTACTCCGCCGGTGACATGGCCGCCGTGCCGCACAACTACATGCTGGGCGCGTTCACCTACGGCTGGTTTGCGGGGCAGAACGCGGCGGACTACATCGCCGGCCGGCCAGGCGACGTGCGTGTCGACGACGAGCAGATCGCCCGCGAGCGCGCGCGCATCTTCGCGCCGCTGCAACGCGAACACGGACTCGCCCCGGCCCAGGTGGAATACAAGCTGCGCCGCATGGTGAACGACTACCTGCAGCCGCCCAAGGTCACCCGCAAGATGGAAATCGGCCTGCGCCGCTTCGACGAGATTGCCGAAGACATCACGCACCTGCACGCACGCAACCCGCACGAACTGATGCGCGCGATGGAAGTCAGCTTCATCCGCGACTGCGCGGAGATGGCCGCACGCGCCTCGCTCTTCCGCACGGAAAGCCGCTGGGGCCTGTACCACCACCGCGTGGACTACCCCGAGCGCGACGACGCCAACTGGTTCTGCCACACGCGCCTCTACAAAGATGCGCACGGCGCCATGACCAGTCGCAAGCAGGCCGTTGAGCCCTACGTCATCCCCGTCGATGTGCGCGGCACCGATTCTTACGCGCACCTGCGCATCCCCCAGGCAGCCTGATCATGTCTCACGCCCCACTCTCGTTTCATACGCCTCACGACATCACCTCGCGCAGCAGCGCGCCCGTCACCATTGACGAAGCCAAGTGCATTGCCGACAAGGGCTGCACGGTGTGCGTGGATGTCTGCCCGCTCGACCTGCTCGCCATCGACCTGACCAAGGGCAAGGCGTTCATGCAGTTTGATGAATGCTGGTACTGCATGCCCTGCGAGCAGGACTGCCCGACCGGTGCGGTAAAGGTCGACATTCCCTATCTGCTGCGTTGAGGTGGCGATGACGACAACGATCCTGGCGCGCCTGCGCGACGCGGATGCCGCCACACGCCGCGTCGCGCTATTGCAGCTTGCCGATGAGGAAGACGCCGATGCGCTGCCCGACGTGATTGCCCTGCTTGCGGATGACCCAGCGCCCGAGGTTCGGCTGGAAGCCGCGCGCATTCTGGCAACGTGGGAACAACCGGATACCGTGGCCGCGCTAGCACGTGCATTGGAAGACGTTGATGCCGCTGTGCGTGATGCGGCAGCGCTCGGCCTGGGTGAACTGAAGTCGCCCGACTCTGCGCCCGCGCTGCTGCCCTACGTCGACCATGCGAGTGGCTTCGTGCGCGCAGCCGCCCTGCGTGGCTTGCGAGAACTGCGCGTGCCTGAGAGCGAAGCGCCCGCACTGCAAGCCTTGCAAGACGCTGATGCCACCGTGCGCCGCGAAGCGGTGGCCGTGCTCGGTTGGCGCAAGCATGCGGCCGCGCTGCCTGCCCTGGCAGAACGCGCCCGCCATGATGACGACGCGCAAGTGCGGCGCGCAGCTGCAGGTGCGCTTGGCCTTGCGACGGATGCATCCGTGCTACCCGCGCTGCTCGACGCACTGCGCGACACCGCCTGGCGCGTGCGCGAGGAAAGCGCCAGCACGCTTGGCAAACTCCGCGCGCTGGCTCCCGACGCACATGTGACGCAGGCCTTGGTCGATGCACTGGCGGATGACTACTGGCAAGTCCGTCTACAAGCCGCCCGCGCACTTGGCCGCTGGCGCGCTGCGCATGCCGTTGATGCACTCGCCGCGTTGTTTGCGCACCCCATCAGCAACCTGCGCAAGGAAGCTGCGCTGGCATTGGGCGAAATCGGCGATGCCGTTGCCCTGCCCGCCTTGCGCAACGCGGAAGCCGATGGCGACCCCGAAGTCGTCAAAGCCGTGCGGATTGCGCTCGCACAGATCGAGACCGCCCGTGCAACCCCCTGAGCGCATCGACAACGACATCGCAAAGGGCGCATTGCGGCTGCATTGGAAAGAGGCAGCCATCGCGCTCGACCACGTTGCGTTGCGCGCAGCCTGTCGATGCGCCGAATGCCAGTTCAAGCGCCATCACGGCACGTCGATCAGCGCACCGGCCGACGTGCGTATCATCGCCGTTGAGCCCGCTGGCTACGGCGTGCAACTGGTCTTTAGCGATGGGCATGCGCGCGGCATCTATCCATGGGCCTATTTGGCCGAGTTGGCTGCCACAGCAACAGGCTGACGCAGCTGCGCCTATGCACATGCAATCTTGTTCGTTCCTTCGCGCACGTGCGGTCCGTAGCATCGACCGCACAACACCCAACTCGCTGGAGGAAGCATGCAAACCCAATCGCCTCATACCCCCCCATCGTCTGGCCGACGACGCTGGCTTGCCGCGCTGCTGGGTGCCGGCCTTGCGCTGAGCGCGGGCCTCACCCAAGCCGCCGACCCGGCCGGCACGGTGCGCATCGGCTTTCAGAAGGCAGGGCTGCTGGCCGTGCTCAAAGCGCAGGGCTCGCTCGACAAGCCGCTGGGGGAGCTCGGCTACAAGGTCGAGTGGAAGGAATTCCCCGCAGGGCCGCAACTGCTGGAGGCACTGAACACGGGTAGCATCGACTTCGGCTACACCGGTGCGCCGCCGGCCGTGTTTGCGCAGGCGGCAGGTGCGCGCCTCGTCTACGTGGGTGCGGAGCCCGGCGGCAAGACCAACGAGGCGCTGTTTGTGCTCGACGGTTCGCCCGCGCACAGCGTGGCCGACCTGAAGGGCAAGCGCATTGCGCTGCAGAAGGGCTCCAGCTCGAACTACCTGCTGGTGCAGTTGCTCAAGCGCGCCAACCTGACGGTGCAGGATGTGCAGCCGATCTACCTGCCGCCCGCCGAGGCACGCGCCGCCTTTGAGAGCGGTGCCGTCGATGCGTGGGTCGTGTGGGACCCGTACTACGCGCTGGCGCAGAAAGCGCTGAAGACGCGCACGCTGGGCGATTTCAGCGAGGTGCCGACCTCCAACTTCTACGAGGCCACGCCGGAGTTTGTGAAAGCGCATCCGCGCGCGGTGAATGCCATCCTGGCGCAGTTGCGCACCTCGGGCCTGTGGGTGAACCAACATCCGCAGGAGACCGCGGCGCTGCTGGCGCCCAAGCTCGGTATTGAACAACCCGTGGTGGAAACCTGGCTGCGGCGCGTGCCTTACGGCGTAACGCCCATCACGCCGGAAATCGTGGCGTCACAACAGCAGATTGCCGACCTGTTCCTGCAGCAGAAGCTGATTCCCAAAGCCGTGAATGTGCAAGGTGCGGTCTGGCAAGCGAGCTTCCCGGTTGCGGGGTTGTAGGCCGGTTGCCGGATGCAATGCTAAGGTGCGGCACGAACACATGAACGGAGCCGCACCGTGGCCTCGAGAATTCCGCTTCTGGCAGTGCTCTCTGCACTTTGCATCGCTGGCACGGCCTGCGCGGCAGACGTCACCGTTCTGAGCGCGGGCGCGTTCCGGCCTGTGCTCGATGCGTTGGCGCCTTCGCTTGAACGCACGGGCGATCTCCACCTGATCATCTCCAACGGCACGGCGGGCGAACTGGCCAAGCGCATCCAGGGCGGCGAGGCTTTCGACGTGGCCATCCTGCCGGAGCCCTTGGCGAAAACGCTCAGTGCGTCGAGCAATCTGGCACCGACGCTCGGCAACGTGGCGCGCGTCGGCATTGGCGTTGCCGTGCCCGAGGGTGCGCCCAAGCCCGCGATCTCGACGGTCGATCAGTTCAAGCAGACATTGCTGGCGGCACCATCGGTGGCGTATCTGGACCCGGCGGCGGGCGGGTCGTCGGGCATCTATCTATCAAAGCTGTTTGAGACGCTGGGCATTGCGCAGGCGATTGCGCCGAAGGCGGTGCTGGTTCACGGCGGGCTGGTGGGTGCCCGGCTCGTCGATGGCAAAGCGGCGCTGGCCGTGCATCAAGTCAGCGAATTGCTCGCGGTGCCGCACATCCAGTACGTCGGACCATTGCCCGCGGCCATTCAGAACTACACGGTGTATGCCGCCGGCGTGAGTGCCCATGTGAAGAACCTTGAGGGTGCGCAGGCATTGCTACAGGCGCTGCACAGCGAGGCGGCCGCCGCCCTACTCGAGCGCAAAGGCATGGAGCCGGCCGCAGCGCAGTGAGCGCAGGCGGCCAGCGCACTCACATCAGAAGTTGCCGAAGCGGCCAATCCAAGCCGCAGCGCCCTTGGTGTGTCCTTTGAGGGCGGCATCCAGCTCGGTGCGGGTGAGCCCGCTGGGCAGCGCGTCGGGCGCCAAGTCGGTGGCGATCAGCAGGAAAATGTAATGGTGCATGCCCGAGCCCTTGGGAGGGCACGGCCCCAGGTAGGCTGGGTCGCCAAAGGTATTCTGGCCCATGCGCAGGGCATCGCTTGTGGCGGCGCCTTCGCGCAACTCGGTCTGCGTGGCGGGAATGCCGTAGGTCAACCAATGGTTCGCACCTTGGCCGAGTTGGCCCTGCGGATCACTCACGATCAACGCCAGGCTCTTGGTGCCGGCCGGCAGGTTGGACCAGCTCAGCGCCGGAGAGATGTTCTCGCCCGTGCAATTCTGGTTGGCGGGGTTCTTGCCGGCGTACTTGCGGTCGATGACGCCGTTGTCGGCAAACGCGGACGACTGAAGGGTGAAGACGCCGGTCTCGGCATGCGCAGCAGGTACGGCCGACAGGCATGCAAACAAAAACAGCCCGGCGCTGAGCGGCGCGCGGAGCATACGTAGTGCCACGATGGATCTCCTTGAGAGGTTTGTTCTCCGAAAAGCGCCAAGACGATACGCCAACACCCTCGACACGCCTACCGCGCGCGACACATCATCACAGGTAGCGCACGCAGCGTACCGTCAGAGTCCCGTGCGACAATATCCGCCCTCCGGCGAAGCTCTCGCCCTCGCAGCTTTTGCCTCACCTGACCATAGGAGACCCGGGCGCATGTTCGGCGACATCACGCGTTTTCTGCTCGACACGATCTTCTCGCTTTTTGGCGCCGCGCTGCTGATACGCGCCTGGACGCAGGCGGTGCGGCTGTCACCGCGCAATCCGCTGTCGCAGGCCATCTTTCAACTGACGGGCTGGCTGGTGCATCCGCTGCGCCGGGTGATTCCGGCCACGGGCTACATCGATTGGTCATCGCTGGTGGCGGCCTATGCCACGGCGCTCGTGTATCTGCTCCTGCTGCTGGCCTCCGTGGGCGTGAGCCCGATGGCGCTCCTGCCGTGGGGCTTTGTGGCAGCGCTGTTCACAGTGCTCAAGTGGGCGTTCAACGTGCTGGTGTGGGTGACCATTGCGTCGGCCATCCTGTCGTGGATGGGCCCGGCATCGCCCATGGGCGCGGTGCTCAATACGCTGGTGGATCCGCTGCTGCGCCCGATCCGCCGCGTGGTGCCGCCGCTGGGCGGGCGGCTGGATCTCTCTCCGCTGATCCTGTTGGTGATTGCGCAGGTGCTGGTGATCGCGCTGTCGCACCTGTCCCTTTCGCCGCTGTTCATGTGAAAACCTATTCACAATCCTACTGCGCAGCCCGATCTTGGCCCTGCGATGCTCACCGTACACATGTACGGTTGCGCTTCTCGGGTCAACCTCGAGCCGCTCGCTACGGATCGTGAACAGGTTCTGAGCGCGGCACGCGCCTTGCTCGACTGAAGGTGCCAGCGCACGCACTGCGCCGGCCCTATCAGGAGAGCACACATGAACACATGGAAAACGGCGCTGATTTGCGTGATTGCGGCACTGGCCCCGGCATTGGCGGCATGCACCGTAGGCGGTGCAGTGGCGGGCGGCGTAGCAGGCCATGAGCTGACACACAGCCCGGCCGGCACGATCGGCGGCGCAGTGGCCGGCGGTGTGATCGGCCACGAGCTGAGCAAGTAGCCGGTCCCGCCCATCCCTTCTCTCTTCAGGTTTGCGCGAACAGCGCGCGATATGCGCTGGGCGAGGTGTGATACGTCCGGCTGAAATGCTGGCGCAACGACACCGCACTGCCAAAGCCAGCCAGTTGTGCAATCGCTTCCACCGGCTGGCGCGTGGTCTCCAGCATGCGTTGTGCGTAGGCCAGACGTTGGCCGAGCAACCATTGGCTGACAGTCGCGCCGGTCAACTCACGAAAGCGTCGCGTGAAATTGCGTCGGCTCATCGCAGCGCGTTCAGCCAGCGAATCCAGCGTGTGCGGCTCAGCCAGGTTGGCGACGGCCCAGTTCAGCAGATCGGACAAGCGATCACCACCCGGCGCGTCGTGCAGCGGTTGCTCAATGTATTGCGCCTGCCCGCCCTGCCGATGCGGCGCCACCACCAGCCGCCGCGCAATGCGGTTGGCCACCTCTGCGCCATGCCAGCGGCGCACGAGGTGCAGGCAGCAATCCAGCCCCGCAGCCGTACCGGCAGATGTCACCAGCCGGCCATCGTCGGCATCCAGATACAGCACATCAGGTACGAGCTTCGCGCGCGGATAGCGCTGCGAGAACGCCTCGACCGCACTCCAGTGCGTGGTCGCCTCGCGGTCGTCAAGCACACCGGCCTCCGCCAGCACGAACGCCCCCAGGCACAGGCCAACCACCGTGGCACCCCGCTCATACGCAGCGCGCACAGCGTTCACCATGGGTGCAGGCGGCCGCTCTTCTGTATCGCGCCATGACGGCACGATCAGCACATCGGCGCGGGCTGCGTCTTCCAGTGTCAGGTCGGTCTGCACGGCAAACCCGGCGGTGGTGCGCAGGCCTCCTTTCCTGGCGGGTTCACCCGCGCAAATCCGCAGGTTGTACGCAGGCAGCCCCGCCCAGATGCGGTCTTCGAACACCAAGCACGGCACCGAGAGGTGAAACGGGCTGATGTCATTGAAAGCCAGAACAGCGATTTCCTGGGGTTGCATGTGGGCTCCGCGTGTTTGGCCCAATTTCATCGATAAATGTCTTCCGGGCCACTGTCGGGAAGGATAGCCATGCACGAAGATGCTGTCCACGGGCACAACACAACGCCCCAGACAGCAAATCCCGAAATCCACTCCGAGGAGTCAGCCATGACCGCAAACGCCACCCCCAAGCGCGCCCTGATCGTCATCGATGTGCAGAACGAGTACTTCACCGGCGGCCTGCCGATCGAGTACCCGAACCCGCAGCAGACTGTCGCCAATGTCGGCGTTGCCATGGATACGGCGCGTGAGGCCGGCATTCCGGTGATCGTCGTACAGCAGACCTCGCCCGCCAGCTCGCCGCTGTTTGCCATTGACACGGACGGCTGGCAACTGCACCCGGTGGTGGCCTCGCGCCCGCATGACCACTACGTAAGCAAGACGCTGCCGAGTGCATACCCGGAAACCGATCTGGCGCAATGGCTGCAAACCAACGGCATCGACACATTGACCGTGGTCGGCTACATGACGCACAACTGCGATGCCTCCACCATCAACCATGCGCTACACAACGGCACGGCAGTGGAGTTCTTGCACGATGCCTCGGGGTCGATCCCGTATCAGAACCAGGCCGGCTTTGCGAGTGCCGAAGAGATCCATCGCGTATTCAGCGTGGTGCTGCAATCGCGCTTTGCAGCGGTGATGTCGACCCAGGATTGGGTGCACAGCGTGAAGACCGGTGCGGTGCCGGTGCGCGACAACATCTACAAGTCCAACCAGCGGGCGCGTGGTCTGCTGAAGGATGAGGTGGCGCAGAAGGCAGCCTGATCGCGCGACGTTGTCGCCAGAATAAACACCTCGCCTTGCGCGGGGTGTTCGCGCTCAGCCGGCCACACCCTCTTCGGCCGGCAGAAACCCCCGAAAAGAGACTTCGACCTGCTCCACCATCGACGCCGAGGTGGCTTCGCGTAGGGCTGCCATCAGCGCCTCGAATGCGCCCTCCACAGACGCGCGGTCGGTGGCCTCGACCAGGCGCTGGCGGATCGGATGCTCGGCCGAGCTGAACGT
This sequence comes from Ralstonia insidiosa, assembly GCF_008801405.1. Classification (NCBI taxonomy): domain Bacteria; kingdom Pseudomonadati; phylum Pseudomonadota; class Betaproteobacteria; order Burkholderiales; family Burkholderiaceae; genus Ralstonia; species Ralstonia insidiosa. The sequence goes on from NZ_VZPV01000002.1 coordinate 218,611, forward strand.
GCGTGCCGCAATGTCCATGAGGTACATGCGTGCCGCAGCCAGCGAGCGCTTGCGGTTGGGCGCGGCCGGCTTGGGCGGCTCGGGCTGGGGTTCTGCAACCGGAACCAAGGCAGGCTCACCTGCAACATCGGCCGCAATCTGAATGAAACCCGCCTGCAGCAGTTCGAGCACGGCCTGCGCTTGCAGACCCAGTTGGCTCGCACGCACGGCAAGATCCTCGCCCGTGGCCTGGCCGTCCACCATGATGAGCAACGCCCGGCTTGAGCGGCTGAGCGCGCCGTTGCGCGTGGCGATCTCACGGCGCCCCGCGTCTGTCTTTTCGAATCGTGCTGATAGCGCTTGCATGGTTCCCCCCCGTTTTTTTCTCTTCCTCCTCCGAAGATTGGGCACAACCTAAGGCGCTTTATTTGCAGAACCGTGAAACTGCGCAGCGTGCGCGGTGAAATCGTTAAGCAAACGCTTGCGCTCAGATTGGTGTCGCCAAAGCAAAACACCCCGCCTGAAGCGGGGTGTTGCGTGGTTGCGGGTTGCGTTACTCAGTGCGCTGCAGCGGCGCCGCTCATCACCTCATGCGAACCACGGATGCCGTTGAACCACGCGTTGAGCACCACTGCCACCAGCGTGCCCAGGACGATGCCGCTGTGGGTAATCGGGTGCGTCCATTCCGGGAAGTGGTGGAAGAAGGTCGGCGCCAGCGTCGGCACCATGCCAAAGCCCACCGACACGGCGATGATCAGCAGGTTATGGCGCTGGTTCTGGAAATCCACCATGCCCAGCATGCGGATACCGGCCGCGGCCACCATGCCGAACATCACCAGCCCCGCGCCACCCAGCACGTACTGCGGCACGGATGCCACCACGTACGACAGCTTCGGAAACAGCCCCAGCACGATCAGCAGCACACCGCCCGCTGCCGCCACGTAGCGCGAACGCACACCCGTGATCGACACCAGCCCGATGTTCTGCGAGAACGACGTATGCGGGAACGTGTTGAACACGCCGGCCACCACCGTCGCCAGACCGTCGGCGCGCAGGCCGTTGGTCAGCTCGTTGCGCGAGATGGGCTTGCCCACCACGTGCGACAGCGCGAGGAACATGCCGGTCGATTCCACCAGCGTGATCACGATCACGATGCACATCGAGATGATGGCCGACAGTTCGAACTTGGGCATGCCGAAGTGGAACGGCGTCACCAGCGTCATCAGCGGCGCGGCGCTAACATCGGCCAGCGACACCTTGCCGAAAGCGGCGGCCACCAGCGTGCCCGCCACGATGCCCAGCAGCACAGCGATATTGCACAGCAGCGCGTTACCGAACTTGGTCAGCAGCAAGATCGTCACCAGCACCAGCGCAGCGATGGCCAGGCCAAACGGATCGCCAAAGGCCGGGTTCGGCACCATGTGCTTCACACCGTCCACCACCTGCGGAATCATCTGCTGGCCACCGGCGGCCCAGTTGATGCCCACGCTCAGCAGCGAAAAACCGATCAGCATGATGACCGTGCCCGTCACCACACGCGGGAACAGGCCCAGCAGCCGACCCATCAGCGGGGCAATGGCAATGCCGAACACACCCGAGACGATGGATGCCCCAAAGATGCCGGGCAGCCCCATGCCGGGTTCCACGCCGATGGCGATCATCGGTGCCACGGCGGCAAACGTCACCCCCATCATCACCGGCAGCCGAATCCCGAAGATCAGGAAGCCGAGCGACTGGATGAGCGTGCCGATACCGGCCGCAAACAGGTCGCAATTGACGAGATACGAAAGATCGCTCTTCGACAGGCCAAGCGCATTGCCGACAATCAGCGGCACCGCAATCGCACCGGCATACATCACCAGCAGGTGCTGCAAGCCGAGTGCAAACAGGCGCGGCAGCGGCAGGCGTTCGTTAACAGGATCGACGCAGGTCGAGGACGACGGCGAGGGAAGGCCGGGGGATTGGCGCATTGTCTTGTCTCCTGGGGCCACTCCCGTGTACGTGCCGGGAGCGTGCCTGGTGTGCATCGAGCGGACCGGGCACGGGCCCCGTCTGCCGACATTTGCGCGACGTGATGTCGCACATTTGCCGGCATCTTGGAGCGCGCTCCGGCTTATGTCAACAATTGCTATCGTTTTTTGTGTACATATTTTGCGTTCCGAAATGCGAGTGCGCTTCGAACATCGCCACACCTTGGTAAGTCACGCCGGAGTCGAATCGCTGGCGGTACAGGATGGCGCATCGCAGCATGCCGTTGTCGGCCACCACGGGCGTGAGATCGTAGGTGCCGCGCCCAAACGGGCTACCACCGTGGCAGGTGGTGCCAATATCGGGCTGGTAGTGCCGGATCAGCAGCGTCGCGCGCAGCCCGCTGGCTTGCACTTCCAGGCTGCCGATCAGACGCAGGGTGCCGCCCTGCCAAACCATGTCCAACGTGCCGCTCACGCAGCCTACGGGCCCGCATCCGCCAACCACGGTGGGCGTTGTAAACACGCCGCGACACCCGAGCGCCGTCTGCTGGCGCAGGGTCAGGTCGGCCTGATCGATCACGGCGTAGTGATAGTCCCCGGCGTTGCCGCCCACCGCTAACGTTTGCGCGCCCATGCGCACGGTGCCGCGCGTCCAGCGCCCGTGCATGTAACCGCGGTGGTGATGGAGATCCGCCAGCTCGGCGGTGTCGCCAATCAGCTGGTAGTCGTTGATGCCGATGATGGCACCCGAAGGCAGTTGCGCCAGCCGAGCAGCGCTGCCGCTGACCTGCCGCGCCCCGTTGCCCAGCATGAAGCGGGGCGGCGCACTACGATGGGCAGGCAATGACTCTGTGGCAAACGTGACAACCCGGGCGTCGGGCAGAAGAACAGCCTGCCCGCTCGCCGCCGGTTTCTGACAACCTGTCAAATTGTTGGCGGTCCCCTTTTTTTATGCGCATCGTGCGCATCCGTAACATCGGTTTGCCCAGCCAAGCGATGAGATGAATCCATTGTGGTCCTTGAGGAAGGTTGAACTGCCGCGACTCCGTAGCGGAATGTGCTGCGCAGCGCGCCTCAGCGAGGCGGATTCAGCCTAGGCAGTGGCTCACCCAAAGTTCAAGAAGCAACACAACTTCATATTCCTTGATATTCAAACGGGCTCCCTCAACTGCGGGACTCGTCCATCCCCAGCGATGCCATGAAGAACCCTCACTATGATCCGGCCAAGCCTCACCACACGCCGGATGGCTTCCGCAACCGCTACCCGCATCCGCGCCCCGGCGGGGATTTCTGGAAATGGCAACGCGAGCGCCGCAAGTCAGGGCTCCCCAAACCGCCCACACTGGACCTCGCCTGCATTGCCCCCAACCTGAGCGCGGTACACCAGCCGCCTGACGTGCCGCAGCTCACCTGGATCGGCCATGAAACACTGCTGCTGCAGATTGATGGGCTCAACGTGCTGACAGACCCGGTGTTCTCCAAGCGCGCTTCGCCGCTGCCGTTTGCCGGCCCGCGCCGCCACCAGCCGCCGGGGCTGTCGCTCAAGCAGTTGCCGCATATCGACCTGGTGCTGATCTCGCACAACCACTACGACCATCTGGACCGTGCCAGCGTGCGTGCGCTGATGCATCAGCCGGGCGGCGCACCGATGTTTTTCGTGCCGCTGGGTATCGACCACTGGTTTGCGCGCAACGTGCGCGGCACGCGCCTATCAGGTGACAAGCCCAACGTGCGCGCCTTCGACTGGGACGATGAAGCACACTTCGGCCCCTTCACCGCGCATTTCTGCGCCGTACAGCATTGGTCCGCACGCGGCCTGTACGACCGCAACCAGACGCTGTGGGGCAGTTGGGCACTGCTGCATCCGCGCCTGCGCTTCTGGTTCTCGGGTGATCTGGGGTATTCGCAAGACACGCGCGACATCGGCACGCGCTTCGGCCACTTTGATGTGGCCGCGATTGCCGTGGGCGCGTACGAGCCACGCTGGTTCATGAAGGCCCAGCACATCGACCCGACCGAGGCGGTGCAGGTCATGCAGGACATCGGTGCGCGGCAGGCGGTGGGCATCCACTGGGGCACGTTCGCGCTGACGGACGAACCGCTGGACCAGCCCATCGCCGATCTGGCCAACGCATTGAAGGTTGCCGACGTGCCCGCAGAACGCTTCGCCCTCTTCAAGCATGGCGAGACGCGCGTATGGGATGCAGCGGCCCAACGCCTTGTCACCGCATTACCCAAAGAAAACGCGCGGCCGCGAGATGACTCGCTGGCCGCGCAATAAGACTTTGGCAGGGAAAGCTCGGAACTACGCCGGCATCAGGTCGGCGTCGGCAGCCATGCGCGATCACGCAGACGAGCGCGGATGCGTGCGATGGCCTGGCTGTGGATCTGGCACACGCGCGATTCCGACACGCCCATCACGGCGCCGATCTCACGCAGGTTCAGATCCTGTTCGTAGTACAGGCTCATCATGAGCTTCTCGCGCTCGGGCAACCCCTCGATGGCGGCCACCACCGATTCGCGCAAGTCGTGGTCCAGCAACTGGTCCAGCGGCGTCAAATCGTTCTCGGCAGCGCGGTTCTCGATGAAGGCGTCGGCGTCTTCGCGGTCGAAATCTTCGTAGTACAGCAGCTGGCTGCCCTGCAGGTCGACCAGTTGCTTCTGGTAGTCGGCCAGCGACATGTTCAGCGCAGCGGCAATTTCCGTTTCCGTGGGCGCACGGCCCTTTTGCTGCTGCAGCTTCTGGATCGCCTGCTCGATCGTGCGGGCGCTGCGGCGCAGGCCGCGCGGCAGCCAATCGGAGCCACGCAGCTCGTCCAGGATTGCGCCGCGAATACGCTGGGCCGCGTAGAACTCGAACTGCACGCCCTGCGTTTCTTCATAGCGCGACAGCGCATCGAGCAAACCCATCATGCCGGCCTGGATCAGATCGTCGAGTTCGACGCTGGCCGGCAGCTTCACCATCATCTGGTTGGCAATGCGGCGTACCAGCGGTGCATACGTCGCCATCTCGTCGGACTTGGTCTTGCGACCGGTTGCGGTGTACATATCCATGCCTGCCTTTGGCGCTTCGTTCATGGTGCGCCTCAATAAACCATCTCGGCCGCGCGCGCGGTCGCGCGGGGCGTCAGGATCGACGTTGTTTGTGCCGCCTCATGGGCCGCCGCATCCGGCGCAGCCTGAGTCGGTTCTTGCGCCGATACCGTCACCCGCGACGCCGCCGTGCTACCAGCGACATCAGCGGCCTGGGCCTCGGCGCTGGCCCAGCTCAGCATCTCTTCGGCAAGCTGGCGGAAGGCCATGGCCGAAGGCGATGCGGGAAACGCGCTCGCCACGGGCTTGCCGAGCGAGAGCGCCAGTTCTACGTGCCGGTCTTCCGGCAGATAACCGGCAAAGTCGATCCGGGTGTTCAGATACTGCCCCACCGTGTTGGCCAGGTTGCCGAACACGCGCACGGCGGAGTCCACCGAATGCGCACCGCACACCACGGTGCGGATGCCGGCGCCGCTACCTTGCAGCACAGCGGTTTTCTTGAGCAGCGTGTACGCGCTCTTGATGCCTTCCGGACCGTCGGTGAAGGTCAGCAGCACGTCATCGCAAGCCTCGGCCACGGTGGCGAGCGCGCGGGTACCGAAATGCGCGGCCACCAGCGTCACGTCCGCCTTGTCGTCGTACTGTTCGAGCATGCCCGCCACAGCCAGCATGGTCTGCGCGCTCACCACGGCGGCGTCGCGGCCCATGGCGGACAGCGCAATGCGCAGGTTGTCGACAAAGTCATCCACCTGCTCTTGCTCGCCGATCACCAGCACGCGGCGGCTGGCTGCCTGACCGAGCATGCGGCGCAGCCCGGCGGCTTGATCCTTGGCGAAAGGTGTGGTCATGCTCGCCCCCTTGTTCAGGCGAAATCGAAAGCGGCCAGGCCCGGTTCGCGGCTGCGTGCGGCGCCTTGCGCCACCAGCAGCGATTCATCTGAATCCAGCGCGAACGACGATTGCTCGGCACTTGCACGGAAGCTGCGGTGGATCAGCAGCTTCTTGTTCGGTACTGCAATGTCCTCCGGCACACGCTGGCCGTACGACACGTAGTGCAGCGGCAGGCGGCGGCGGATCATCACGTCCATGGCGTGGCCCACCGATGCAGCCTCGTCGATCTTGGTCAGAATGCAGCCGGCCAGGTTGGCATCGCGGTAGGCGCTCACCACTTCGTCGAGCGTCTTGCCGTTGCTTGCAGCGTTCAGCAGCAGCAGGCGTTTGATCGACGGGCCCACAGCGTGCAGCATCGCCATCTGTTCAGACACCGCGCGATCGCGCTGGCTCATGCCGATGGTGTCGATCAGCACGACGTGTTTCTCACGCAGATCATTGAGCGCCAGGCTCAGGTCTTGCGCGTCTTTCACGGCATGCACCGAGACGCCCAGGATCTTGCCGTAGATGCGCAGCTGTTCGTGGCCACCGATCCGGTAGCTGTCGGTCGACAGCAGTGCCACGCGCGAGGCACCGTGGCGCAGCACGAAGCGCGCAGCCAGCTTGGCGGTGGTGGTGGTCTTGCCCACACCCGTCGGGCCCATCAGGGCAAACACGCCGCCCTGGTCGAGCAGGCTGTTTTCATCCGACACGGTGGTCAGGTTCTTTTCAATGGCGCGTTGCACGAAGTCCAGCGCACCCTCATACGTGTCGTGCTGCGGCATGTTCTCGAGCACGTAGCGCGTGAGCTGCGCCGAGAAACCCGCGTTCAGCATGGTCTGGAACAGGCGCGTGCGCACCGGATCGCCCAGCTTCACGCCCAGCGAGGCCAGGCTCGACATGGCGTCGGTCAACGTGCTCTTGAGCGTTTCGATCTCGCCCACCATGCGGCGGGTCATGGCGTCGGTTTCCGCCTTGATGTCGGCCTTGATGGCCGAGCGCTGCAGGCTCACGTCTTCGCGCGGGGCGTCCGGTTTGGCCATCGAATCCTCCATGCGGACGAAGATGTCGGCCGGGTTGACGCTCTCAACTTGCGGTTGCGGGCGGCCAATCTGCTGCTCGGCAGCGCGCGTAGCGCGTGCCTGGGCTTCCACGCGCTCGGCAAACGAGCGCAGCGTGGTCGGCTGGTCATCCTGCTCACGCTGCGATTCACGGCGAGCGGCCGTGCGCTTGATCGGCTCGACGGGTTCGTCTTCCGGCACCACGGTGCGGCGGGCGATGAACTGGGCCGTGCTGGCCAGCGTCTGGGCGGCATCTTCATTGGCGCGATCCAGCGACAGGCCTGCCAGCATGCGGGTGGAGGCCACCAGCGGGTCCACACCCAGCAGCGTTTCCGATGCGCCGAGCTCCACGTCGTCATCCACGCGGGCTTGCAGCTTGCGGCCGGCGGCCGGCTCAGCCAGCGCGTCTTCTTGCACTGGGGCTTGTACGGCAGCGCGGCGCGCAGCGGTAAAGCGGTTGCGCAGACGGGCCAGTGCATTCGGTGCGGCCGACGTTTCGGCCTGGGCCACAGCTTGCACTTGCGGCTCGGTGGGTGCCTGAGCTGCTGCCTCGGCCACCGGTGCGGGCTCCGGAATCGGAGCCGGCATGCTCGGGCGGCGTTGTGCGGCCTTCGGCGCGGTCGAGTGCGTATCGACCAGCGCATCCAGGTGCGTATCGGAGGCGGCGATGACCTCGATGCCGCCCGGCACGGCGCGGTTCGAGAGGATCAGCGCGTCGTCGCCCAACTGGTCGCGCACTTTACGCAACACGTCGCGCGACGTCAGTCCGGTGAATCGATGCATTTTCATGCGCGGCCTCCAAGCATGGCGACAACCTTAATCGTTCGGTGATCTGGAATTTCAGCGTGTGACAGCACGCGCAGGCTGGGTGCGGCACGCTTGAACAAGCGGGCCAGCATGGGGCGCAGCGCGGGCGGTACGAGCAGGACGCCCGTCTGGCCCATCTGTTCGTATTGACGTGACGAATCCGCGGCCGCTTGCATGAGCGAATCAGCCAGTTGCGGTTCGATCGGGCCGGCTGAGCCGGCATGTGCGCCAACGATGCTTTGCAGCAAGATGTTCTCCAGATTCGGGTCGAGCGTAACGACCTGCATTTCGTTCTTGGCCGGAAACAGGTGCTGGGCGATTGCCCGGCCCAGCGCGATCCGCACGGCGGCGGTGAGTTCGGCGGGGTCTTGCGTCCTGCCTCCGTGCTCCGCCAGCGTCTCGACGATGGTGCGGATGTCGCGGATGTGCAGGCCTTCGTCCAGCAGGTTCTGCAGCACCTTCTGCACGGTCGCGACGGGCAACAGCTTGGGCACAACGTCTTCGACCAGCTTCGGTGCTTCCTTGGCCAAATGATCGAGCAACTGCTGCACTTCCAAACGGCCGAGAAGCTCGGTGCTATGGGTGTAAATCAACTGATTGACGTGCGTGGCGATGACCGTGCTGCAATCGACAACGGTATAGCCCTCGGCCTGCGCGCGATCGCGCACATCGGCGGTGATCCACATGGCCGGCAGGCCGAAGGTCGGGTCCACGGTGGGGGTGCCCGGCAGCTGCGTGCCCAAGCGTTCGCCATGCCCGTCCTGACCGCCCGGGTTGATGGCCAGGAACTTGCCCTGCTGCACCTCGCCCTGGCCGATTTCCACGCCCTTGAGCGTGATGCGGTACGACGACGGGCCCAGCTCCAGGTTGTCGCGAATGTGCACAACCGGCGCCAGAAAGCCCATGTCCTGTGTGAATTTCTTGCGGATGCCCTTGATGCGGCGCAGCAGCTCGCCGTCCTGGCTCTTGTCGACCAGCGGGATCAGGCGGTAGCCGATCTCCAGACCCAGCACGTCGACCCACGACACGTCGTCCCAGCTCGCTTCCGGTGTATCGACCGGGGCAATGGCCTGCAGCACCGGTTCCGGCTCGGGAATCTCGCGGCGCTTCTTCAGGTACCAGCCCAGATAACCCAGGCCGCCGCCAAACAGGATGAACGGGATGTGCGGCATGCCCGGCACCAGGCCCAGCAGGCCGATCACGCCGGCGGTGGTCATCAGCACCATCGGCATGGCAAACAGCTCGCTCGACAGTTGCTGGCCGACGTCCTTGTCGGTGGACACGCGGCTGACCATGATGCCCGCCGCGGTGGAGATCACCAGCGCGGGAATCTGCGCAACCAGGCCGTCGCCAATGGTCAGCAGCGTGTAGTTGGTGGCGGCGTGGCCGATGTCCATGTTGTGCTGGAGCACGCCCACGGCCAGGCCGCCGATGATGTTGATCAGCAGAATGGCGATACCCGCCACCGAGTCGCCACGCACGAACTTGCTGGCACCGTCCATGGAGCCGAAGAATTCGGCTTCCTGGGCGATGGTCGTGCGGCGCTTGCGGGCTTCGTCTTCACGGATCAGGCCGGCGTTCAGGTCGGCGTCAATCGCCATCTGCTTGCCGGGCATGGCATCGAGCGTGAAGCGCGCGCTGACCTCGGCGATCCGGCCCGCGCCCTTGCTGATCACCATGAAGTTGATGATCACCAGGATGACGAACAGCACGATGCCGACGGTGTAGTTGCCGCCCACCAGGAAGTGGCCGAACGCCTCGATCACCTTGCCGGCGGCGTCGGGGCCGGTGTGGCCTTCCATCAGCACCACGCGGGTGGAGGCCACATTGAGCGACAGCCGCATCAGCGTGGTGATCAGCAGGATGCTGGGGAACGACGAGAAATCCAGCGGCCGCAGCGTGTGCATGCTGATCAGCAGCACCATGATCGACAGCGCGATGTTGAACGTGAACAGCAAGTCCAGGATGAACGGCGGCAGCGGCAGCACCATCATCGCCAGGATCAGGATGATCAGCACCGGGCCGGCGGCGGAGCGATAGTCGCCCTGGCGCAGGAAGCTGGAGACTCGGAGCAGTGCGGCGTTCATCTGGACGGGGGTGCCAACGTCGGGGCGGCGGGGGGCTTTTCGATGGGTGCCATCTTGCCGGGGGAGACACCAAATCGAAGAAGCGAGAAAGCCGCCCAAAAGGCGGCTTTTCTTTGAAATACCCTCCCATCGGGGGGTGCGCTTATGCCCCTTACTGCCGCCTAGCAGGGTGCGGCGTGCGCCGCAGCAGACTTCCATGCAGAATCGCGTACCCAAATGGGCTGTGCCAATCCTGACCCTGAACCGCCCCCCCTGCGATACCACTCGCACTGCAGCAGCGGCCTGGCAGTGTTCCATGCGGCCAGGGGCACTGGGTATGGGACTTGCAAATCATCCTGAAACGCCCGCCCACCAGACCCGGATCCACGCACGCCGCACAAAGGCGGTGCATTGGCCGGTGCGTGGATGCACCAACCCGATCATAGGCAACGTTCAATGAAGCGCCCCACATCTGCATTACTGGACATACACGATTGTTTGCCGCACTGGCCGTTCATGCGATGAGCGGCGCCATGGACCATCAGCTTCATCACGCAAGCAGCACCGTTGCGGCAAGCAGCCCCCATGCAGCCGGACACACGATGCTTGAGGACATCTATGGCATGGCCGTCGGCATGATGTTTATCGTGACGGGGGTGGTGTTGCTCAGCGCGGCCGGACTCGTGACCGGTGGCATTGCCGGTATCGCGCTGCTCGTGTCGTATGTCGCGCCGTTGTCGGTCGGCACCATTTTCACGTTGGTCAACGTGCCGTTTTTCGTGTTTGCCTATTTCGTGATGGGCCCGCGTTTTGCCATCAAGTCGACGCTGGCCAGTTGTGGCATCACCCTCCTGCTCGCGTTGACGCGGCAGGCCTTGCACATCGATTTTGAGAGCCCGCTGTTTGCAGCACTGGTGGGCGGAACGCTCAACGGCATGGGGGTGTTGGCGCTCGCCCGGCATGGCTCTGGCGTTGGCGGCACGGGCGTTCTGACGCTCTGGCTCCAACGCGCGCATGGGATCAATGCGGGGATCGTGCAGGTGGCCATCGATTCGTTGATTCTGCTGACATCGCTCCTGGTGATCCCGACTGGCCGCGCGGGATGGTCGGCGCTGAGCGCGGTTGCCATGAGCGCGATGGTGATCGCATGGCACCGCCCGGGTCGATATAACGTCGTGGTGCGGTAGCGCCAGTCGGGGCCTCACCGGCGGAAGCATCAACGCTGGGATTGCCGATCCTTTATTGCCGACCCTTATTGCCGACCCTTACGCGTTGCTGGTGACGTCGTCAGCGGCGTCTTCGGGGCCAGCGTTCGTGGGATCGGGCCCTGGGTCCATGTCGGCGGGCACCGGCAGATCGGTCGGGCGCTTCGGAGCACGGCCGCCCACCTGATGCAGGCGACGCAGCTGGTAGACGTAGGCCAGGACTTCCGCCACGGCGGCGTAGAGCGCTTCCGGGATCTGGTGCCCGATCTCGGTATGCCGATACAGCGCACGCGCCAGCGGCGGCGCTTCCAGAATGGGGATCTTGTGCTCGGTGCCCAGCTCTCGGATCTTGGCCGCCACCAGATCGGCGCCCTTGGCCAGCACGCGCGGTGCGCCGCCTTCCTTTTCGGAATAGCGCAGCGCCACGGCGTAGTGGGTCGGGTTGGTGACGATCACGTCGGCCTTGGGCACGTCGGCCATCATGCGACGCTGGGCCGCTTGGCGCTGCAGGTTGCGGATGCGGCCCTTGACGTGTGGATCCCCTTCAGACTCGCGGTGCTCCTTGCGCACTTCTTCCTTGGTCATGCGGTGCTTGCGGGCGTATTGCCACAGCACCAGCGGCACATCCACGGCGACCACCAGCAGCATCACCGCGGCCATGCAGAGAAACGCTACACCGGCCACGTGCATGACATCGCCCATGGCGGCGCGCAGGTCCTGCTGGGGCAGCTCCATGAACTCGCCCCGGTAGTGCAGGATCAGCCCCCAGGCGACGCCACCCACCATCGCCAGCTTGAGCAGCAGCCGAGGCAACTCCAGCAGCCCTTCCACCGAGAACATGCGCGTCAAACCCTGCAGCTTGAACAGGCGCGAGATGTCCGGCTCCAGCGGCTTGAACGAGATCGCCCCGCGCGTGAGCGCCAGCGGCGTGAGCGCGGCCAGGACCAGCATGAGAACCAGCCCGCCCAGCACCGTGGCCAGCGGCGTGAATTGCGCGCTGATGTAGATCCACTGGTCTTGCGCCCGGGTGTAGTCGTAGCGGTGGAACTCCAGGCAGCGCGCCAGAAACGACGACGCGGCCCGCACGATCGACTCGCCCATCACCCACAACCCGCCGGCACTGACGGCCAGCAGGGCGAACGAACCCAGTTCCCGTGATTTGGGAACGTCGCCTTCTTCGCGCGCCTGCTCGAGGCGCCGCGGAGAGGCGGGTTCGGTTTTTTCGAGATCGCTTTCTTCGGACATGCCGGGAGGCGAGGGATGGATGGGTAGACGCTCGCATTATTCCGGCACCACGCGCTTGCTAAAGCGTGGAGAAAACCGCCTCAGGCAGGCTTTTTCCGTGGAATGACCGGCCCGCGCCGCCCAACGGCCAAAGTCTCAAAACAGCTGCTTGATAACACTGGCTTAACAAAACACCCTCCACCGGCCACTACCATGCGCCGCAGTCACATGCACTGCGGCGCATACGGTACGTCGGGCAGTCCAACCTCGTCATGCAGGAGGGGATATGCGGTGGCAGTTCAAGGCCGGGGCCATCCTGGCGGCGGCAATACTGGTGTTTGCAGGGGTGCGGCTGTTTTCGGCCGATGCTGCCGATGCGCAGCCGGTCGATCCGCCAAGACAAGCCGCTGCGGCCACGCCGCCCTCGCCTGCCCCAGCACCTGCCGGCACACCACCACCGCAGGCCGCCCCTGCATACAAGCCACCGCCGCCGCCCGAGCGCTCGCTGCCGCCCCGCTTTACCGATTACCTCGCCCGCGAGTACCCCAACTCCACCGCTACCCGCCAGGCCCTCACGCAGATCGCCTATGGCTGGAGCGAGGCCGTCAACGACGTGCGCGGCCCGCACGACGCCAAGCTGGCCGGCAACGACATCGCCCGGGGCATCGCCTGCGCGCTGGGCCCGGGTGTGCTCGCCAGGACCGGCGTCGACCAGCAGACGATGCTCGACCGCATCAAGAACGCACGCGCCGTCATGCTCGACAACGACAGCGACACGATGGCCTATCTGCGCTTCCAGTCGCTGGCCGGCGGCCAGTACTTTGACGACCCCGGCGCCGCCTCGTGCAGTTTCGATCCGGCCACGCTGCCGAACTGAGTTTCCCGCCTGACTTCACCCACGCCCTCACCACGCACCAAGGAGACTGCTGCATGAAGAAGATGAAGAGACTTGCCCCCGTCGTGCTCGCCGGTTCGCTGCTCGCCGCGCCCCTGAGTGTCCTGGCGGCTACCCCCGGGTCGGCCATCGTGTTCGTCAACGGCATCAACAACACGTTTGACGATGCGGTTGCCAGCCTGCAGGTGCTGAAGACCCAGCTCAACGCCCGCGACAAGAACAACACCTACCTCTACGGAAACGCCTACAACGCCACGCAAGGCGCGTTAAGCGACATCTACCAGGTGTTCAAACAGAAAAGCGTAGAAGGATCGAGCCCGGCCGATTTCTGGCGCGCCATCGACGGCAACAGCCTGCCGGCAGGCGGCATGAATGCGGCACTCCAGCAAAAGTACATCGACATCCTCACCAAGAACGACATTCCCGAGCTGCCGGACCACCTGAACCAGTACCGCAACTATCTGAAGGCGCAGCGCAAGGTCGTGCTGGTCGGCCACTCGCAGGGCACGCTGTACACCAACTTCGAGATCAACCTGCTGGTGACGGGGCCGGACAAGGCGCAGGGCAAGATCAGCGCGGTCAATGTGGGGAACGCGGCGCGCTATCAACTGCCGGGGTCGACCTACCTGACGTCGACCTCCGATACGGTGATCGGCGCATTGAGCCTGGTGCAGACGGTGCTGCCCGCCAACTACTCGCTCGGCTGGCACCCGCTGTCTGACGTGCTGGGCCATTCGTTCGCGAAGATCTACATGAACGCGAGTTACAGCGCGGCGGGCCAGATCCTGCAGCAGGTATCGCAACAAGCACGCAACTGAACGCAGGACTGAGCAGACGTGCGGTTCGCAATAGCGCCGCACGCCTGCATGGCAGCGGCAAGCGCCTGCCACGTCATATCGACCTGCGGAAAACTTCGTCGCCTTACACCGGGTGCGTCCATAGCATGACCCGTTCTTTTCAAACCAGAACGGACCAACCGTCATGTCACCCGACCGAGCCATCTCCCCTGCCTTGCCCTTGCATCAACGTGCGCTGGCTGCGCTGCTTGCCGGCGCCATTGCCACACTCACTGCCTGCGGCAGTGATGCGCCGCCCGGTACATCTGCCGGTACCGTGGCCGACAGCAGCACGCCCACTACACCGGCGCGCAAGCCCAACATCCTCTACATCATGGCCGATGACCTCGGCTATTCCGACATCCATGCCATGGGCGGGGAGATCGACACGCCCAACCTCGATGCCCTCGTGCAAACAGGCCGGCTGCTGACCAACCACCACGCCGGCACCGTCTGCGCCATCACGCGCGCGATGCTCATCTCGGGCACCGATCACCACCTCGTGGGTGAAGGCACCATGGGTGCGCCCAATGACGAGCGCGCAGGGCTGCCCGGCTACGAGGGCTATCTGAACGACCGCTCGCTCTCCGTCGCGCAACTGCTCAAGGACGGTGGGTATCACACCTACATGGCCGGCAAATGGCACCTGGGCAATGGCATTCCGGGCAGCGCGGCCAACCTGGGCAAGACGCCCGACCAGTGGGGCTTCGAGCGCTCGTATGCGCTGCTGCCGGGCGCGGCCGCCAACCACTTCGGGCACGAAAATGCCAACGCCAAGAACTACACGGAAGACGGCGCCTACGTACAACCGGGCCAGCCTGGGCAACCGGGCGGCACCGGCGGCAGCCCGGCCGTGTTCTATTCGACGGATTTCTACACGCAGAAGCTGATCAGCTACATCGATTCGCACAAGGGCGACGGCAAGCCGTTCTTCGCCTATGCGGCCTATACCTCGCCGCACTGGCCGCTGCAGGTGCCGGACCCGTGGCTGCACAAATACGCGGGCCGCTATGACGCGGGCTACGACGTCATCCGCAACGCGCGCATTGCGCGGCAGAAGGCGCTGGGCATCATCCCGGCCGATTTCACGCCGTTTGCCGGCCTGCCCGGCACGACCACGCGCCCGGCGGCCTCGCCCAACAACGGCACGGCCAACGCGCGCTACATCAACGCCAACCACGGCCCCGCGCAGGGCTATACCGACTACGGCCCCGGCTACGTCAACAAGAAGTGGAGCGACCTCACGCCGCTGGAGCGCAAGGCGCAAGCGCGCTACATGGAGATCTACGCCGGCATGGTCGAGAACCTCGACTACAACATCGGCCTCTTGATCCAGCACCTGAAAGACATTGGCGAGTACGACAACACCTTCATCATGTTCCAGTCGGACAACGGCGCGGAAGGCTGGCCGATCGACTCGGGCGCAGACCCGAAGGCCACCGATGAAGCCAATGCCACCGACCCGATCTACTCCAAGCTCGGCTCCGACAACGGCTTGTCTGCCGCGCAACGCCTGCAATACGGCCTGCGCTGGGCCGAGGTGAGTGCCACGCCGTTCAACCTGGTCAAGGGGCACGCTGCCGAAGGCGGTGTTTCCGTGCCGGCCATCGTGCGCCTGCCGGGCCAGACGCAGGCGTTGCCGCCCATCACGCGCTTTACGCACGTGACGGACAACACCGCCACCTTCCTGGCTGTGGCCGGCATTACGCCGCCCAGCACGCCGGCGCAACCGGCTGTGGATGGCAACGGCGTCGACCAGAACAAGGGCAAGGTGCAGTACGGCAACCGCGCGGTGTATCCGGTGACGGGGGTGTCGCTGCTGGCGTCGATCCAGCAATCTGCGGATGCGGGCCCGATCCACACCCAGCCCTTTGGTGACGAGTCGTACGGCCGTGCCTACCTGCGCAGTGCAGACGGCCGCTGGAAGGCACTGTGGACCGAACCGCCGCTGGGCGTGGCGGATGGCCACTGGCAGCTCTTCGATATCTCCAAGGACCGCGGCGAGACCACCGATGTGTCTGCTCAGTATCCGGATGTGGCGGCCACGCTGTACCAGCAATGGCAGCAGTACATGAACAGCGTCGGCGGTGTGGAGCCCCTGCGCCCGCGTGGGTTCTATTGATGGCTGCCAGCGTCAACCTTCGCAAGCGCGTGCGCTGGGTGCTGGCGGGCGCGGCGCTGGCAGCCGCCGGCACCGTGCTGCTGCACCCTGCCGGCGGCAACATGGCGGCACCGCTTGTCGCCAATGCAGCCAACGTGGTCAGCGCGCACACCGCACCGCGCCTGCCGCTGGGCACCAGCGAAGCCTGCGGCCGCTACGCCGGCCTGCCGCCCGCTTGGCGCCAGGACACGCGGGCCGGCATGGTGCATGTGAGCAGCGGCAGCTTCACCTTTGGCACCACGCTCGGCTACCCGGACGAGCGCCCCGCTCAGGGCGCCGGCAAGACCCGCGTGGGCGGCTTCTGGATCGACCAGACGGAAGTGACCAACGCACAGTTCGCCGCCTTCGTCACCGCCACCGGCTACGTGACCGACGCGGAGCGCCAGGGTGGAGCGGTGGTCTTTCACGTGCCGGACACGGCGGAGTTGCAGGCGCGCCCGTACGCGTGGTGGCGCTGGGTCAAGGGCGCAGACTGGCGGCACCCGACGGGGCCCGACAGCAAGCTCGTCGATGTCGACAACCAGCCCGTGACGCGCGTCACCCAGGCCGATGCGTTGGCCTATGCACACTGGCTCGGCCACGACTTGCCGACCGAAGCGGAATGGGAATACGCCGGCAAGGCCGGACAGGACGGCGCCGACCTGGAGAAGGCACCGCGCGATGGCAACGGCAAACCCGGTGCCAACTACTGGCAGGGCATCTTTCCCGTGCTCGACACGGCGGAGGATGGCCGCGCCGGCATTGGCCCGGTCGGCTGCTATGCGGCCAATGGCTTCGCGCTGTACGACATGATCGGCAACGTGTGGGAATGGACGCGCGATGCGTACACCGGCCCGCACCAGTCGCATGCAAACGGCGACACGCGCGCCGTAGCCGCGCTGGATCAGCCACAACTGTTTGGCCGCAATGGCAGCCAGCCGAATCGGCCGACGGTGATCAAGGGGGGCTCGTTCCTGTGCTCGCCGGATTTTTGCGTGCGCTATCGGGCCTCGGCACGCGAGGCACAGGAGGCTGACCTGCCCGCCGCACACATCGGGTTCAGAACGATCCTGCGCGACTGAAACACCGCCTCCGGAAATGAAAACGCCCGCCAAATTGGCGGGCGCCGGCAGCAAACGGGGAGCGTTGACAGCCGATTCAGATGCTCAGAAGCCGAGGCTTTCCAGCAGGTCGTCCACCTGCTCTTGGCTACCGACCACGTCTGGGTGGTCCGGATTGATCTGCGGACCATTCAGCAGCGACGTCGACGACGCTTCCGTGCGCAGATGCTCGGGTGCGTTCTCCAGCAGGATGCCAACCAACTGGCTTTCAATCAGTTGCACGACATCCAGCACCTTCTTGATCACCTGGCCGGTCAAATCCTGGAAGTCCTGAGCCATCAGGATTTCCATGAGCTGCTGGTTGGTGTCGCGCGTCTTTTCCGGAACGCTGCGCAGGAAGCCGTTGGTCTGGCCGACCAGATCACGGATCTCTTCGTCGCCCAGTTGGCGGTCCATCCACGACTGCCAGCGGGTGACCAGCGCTTGGGCATCGGTTTCCAGCGCGTCTTGCACCGGGCGGGCCGCGTCGATGGCGTTGAGCACGCGGGTGGCCGCCTGCTCGGTCATGTTGGCGATGTAGTTCAGGCGGTCGCGTGCGTCTGGAATGGCCGATGCGGCCTTCTCCACGCCCTTGTCCAGACCCAGCTCACGCATGCTTTCACGCAACATGCGCGTGAGGTGGCCGATGCGCTGGAGCATTTCCGGCATGTCGCCGTGGTCGACACCTTCTGCGACCGGCGCGAGGGCGCCATCAAGCATCTCGCTCATCACGCCCCCTTTTCGATCTTCTCGAAAATCTTGCCCAGCTTTTCGTCCAGCGTGGCAGCGGTAAAGGGCTTGACCACGTAGCCGTTGGCACCGGCCTGGGCGGCGGCAATGATGTTTTCCTTCTTGGCTTCAGCCGTCACCATCAGCACCGGCAGCTTGCTGATAACCGGGTTGGCGTCGCCGCGGATGCTCTGCAGCATCTGCAGGCCATCCATGTTGGGCATGTTCCAGTCCGAGATCACGAAATCGAACCGGCCTTCCTTGACCTTGGCCAGGCCGGCGGCGCCATCTTCGGCCTCGTCGACATTGGCAAAACCGAGTTCCTTGAGCAGGTTACGCACGATCCGGCGCATCGTCGGAAAATCGTCGACGACGAGGAATCGGTACTGGCTCTTGTCCATGGACACAATCTCCGCAAACTAACTGAAATGGGGGGTTTCGGGCTTCCTTGGCAATCTTATCGGCGCCAGGAGCCGTTTCTTGAGCGCCACATAGCCAAGGAACCGGTTCACGATCCGTAGCGAGCGGCCCGAGGTTGGCCTGCCGAGTTGGCCAACCCGGCAGCCGTACACGGGTACGGCGAGCATCACAGGGCCAAGATCGGGTCGCGCAGTAGGATCGTGGGCCGGTTACACACGCGTCACACGACCATGCGCCGACAGCTTGGCCAGCACGTGCGGGCCGATCTGGTGCAGCGGCAGGACCTCATGCACGCCACCGTGGGCCACGGCTTCCTTGGGCATGCCGTAGACCACGCACGAGGCCTCGTCCTGGGCGACGTTATACGCGCCCGCGTTGCGCATTTCCAGCATGCCGACCGCGCCATCCTTACCCATGCCTGTCAGGATCACGCCCAGGGCGTTGGCGCCGGCATTGCGCGCGGCGGAGCGGAACAGCACATCCACTGCCGGGCGATGGCGGTTGACCGGCGGGCCCTGGTCCAGCTCGGTGACGTAGTTGGCGCCGCTACGGCCCAACGACAGGTGCATGTCGCCCGGGGCGATGTAGGCGTGGCCGGGCAGCACACGCTCGCCGTGCACGGCCTCTTTCACGCGGATGCGGCACAGGCCATCGAGCCGCTTGGCAAACGACGTGGTGAACCCCGCCGGCATGTGCTGCACGATCAGGATGCCGGGGCAGTCGGGCGGCATTTCCAGCAGGAAATCCTTGATGGCCTCGGTGCCGCCGGTGGAAGCACCCACGATGATGAGCTTTTCCGTCGACGAGAAATGGGTACGGGCCGGTGCCGATGCCACCGGGGCGGCCGGTGCGTGCTCCGCGCGAACGTGTGCGCCGTGGGACGCAGCAGTTGTCTGGGCCACAGGTGCCGCCGCGCGCGGACGCAACCGGGCACGGGCTGCCGCGCGGATCTTGTCGGCGATCTGGTCGGCGTATTCGTTCATGCCGTCGCGCATGCCCAGCTTGGGCTTGGCAACGAAATCCACCGCGCCCAGCTCCAGCGCGCGCAGCGTGGCTTCCGAGCCGCGCTCGGTCAGCGACGAGATCATGACCACCGGCGTCGGGCGCAGGCGCATGAGCTTTTCCAGGAAGTCGAGGCCGTCCATCTTCGGCATTTCGACGTCCAGCGTGAGCACGTCCGGGTTGGTCTGCTTGATGAGGTCGCGCGCGATGATCGGGTCGGGCGCCACCCCCACCACTTCCATGTCGGGCTGGCTGTTGATGATCTCCTTCAGGATGCTGCGGATCAGTGCCGAATCGTCGATGCACAGCACCTGAATCTTGCGTTTGTCGTTCATATTTTCGGGGGGCAAGGTCAGGAATTACGTAAACAGTTGCAGGCGCGAAGTGGGCTTCGTCGCAATGGACTTCGACAGCTTGCTGGCGTATTGGGCTTCGCTGTCCAGTTCGGCAGCGGAGCTTTGCGAGCGGAGCTTGCGCACCATGATCTGGCCCGTGGAGGGCACGAAGTACACCTTGCGCGGATGCACGTCGAACAGGTCCTTGGCGGCCACCGCCAGCCCTTCGTTGCGCAGGAATTCGAGCACGAACTTGCCGTTGCGCTCGCCCACATCCAGCGTGCTCATGCCGGCCAGCACGGCAGCGCCGCCAAACACCTTGATCTCCAGGTGCTCGCGGCGGGCGCCGGCCTTGTAGAGCTGGTTGAGCAGTACTTCCATGGCGTGCGTGCCATAGCGCATGGAGGGCGAGAGAATCGATTCGCCCTCGTTGCGCGAGGGCAGCATGAAGTGGTTCATGCCGCCAATGCCGAGAATCTTGTCGCGCACGCAGGCCGACACGCACGAGCCGAGCACCGTCACCAGCATCAGGTCTTCGGTGGTGACGTAGTACTCACCGGGCAGCACCTTCATGGCGCGGCGGCTGAAGGTGGTGTCGTAATACGCGTGCGTGCTGGCGGCGGCCTGGGCCAGCGTCGCCATGGCACCGACCGTCATGCCGCTGTCGCTGCGCACGGAGTCGGCGGCGGTGCGTAAGGTTGCGTGTGCAGTTGCCTTCTTGCCGAGTTCGATCATTTCGCCCCCGTCATCTTCGCGCGCAGTTCGGGCGCGATTTCATACACGGTCTTGCCGCGCAGCGACCATGCCTTGGTCACCTGCAGGAAGCTCTCGGAATGGCCGGCAAACAGCAGGCCATCCGGCTTCATCACGTCGATGAAGTGCTCAAGGATCTTGGCCTGCGTCGGCTTATCGAAATAGATCATCACGTTGCGGCAGAAGATCACGTCAAACTTCTGTTGCAACGGCCAATCGCGGTCGAGCAGGTTGATCTGGCGGAAATCGATCATGGCCTGCAACTCGGGCCGCACGCGTGCATAGCCCTCCTGCTTGCCGGTGCCGCGCAGGAAATACTTCTTCAGACGATCAGAGGAGAGCGCTGCCACGCGCTCCATCGGATAGATGCCGGCGCGGGCGCGCGCCAGCGCATTGGTATCCACGTCGGACGCAATCACGCTCACCTGGCCCGGATTCATCGAGCCAAAGGTCTCCGCCAAGGTGATGGCGATCGAATACGGTTCTTCACCCGTCGACGAGGCTGAACACCACACGGTGAATGGCGTGCGCTTGGCCTTGGCGTGCTCGGCCAGGAGCGGAAAGTGGTGCTGCTCGCGGAAGAACGCGGTCAGGTTGGTGGTGAGCGCATTGGTAAAGGCTTCCCACTCGTCGGGCAGGTGGCCATGTTCCAGCGCATCCAGGTACTCGCGGAACGAGCCGAGGTTGACCACGCGCAGGCGGCGGGCCAGGCGGCTATAGACCATCTCGCTCTTGCGATCGGACAGCGAAATGCCGACGCGGCGATAGATCAGGTCGCGAATGCGGGCGAAATCTGCCGCGGTAAACGAAAACTCACGCGACGCGAGCGTCGGCGAAACTGGCGCCAAGGTTTGTGCCGTTTGTGCCATTAGATAACTACCCCGTAATTGCGCGAGTCTTGGCGCCCGCTTTCAGTCGATTGGCGGGCACCGTGCTTCTGGTGCCGCGCCGCAGATGTTGCTGGTGATGCTGGCTAGGCGAGGCGTCAGAAGGTGCTCCAATCATCATCATCGGCAGAAGCGGCGGACAGCTTGAGGGCTGGCGCTGCAACGGCCACCGAAACAGCAGCCGCCACCACGGGTGCAACCGGGGAATGTGCTTTTTGGGGCGCTTTTACGCCTTGATCCAGCGCAACGGCGGGCGCTTGGGTGGGAGCCGGGGCTTCCGCAACAGCCGGTGCCGGCTTGGCCGATTGCCCCGCTTTGCGCGAAGCAATCGCGCGGGCCACTGAACGCACGATCTGCGTCTTGCCTTCCAGGGGAACTTCACTGCGCACTGCCGGCCTGGCGGGCTCGGCCGGCAGATGGGGCTTCACGGGTGCCGCCAGCTCGGCAGACGCATCGGTACGGAACGCCGACACCGCGTTGCGCAGTAGGTGCGCCTGCTCTTCCAGCGACAGCGCGGCGGCGGCGGCCTGCTCGACCAGCGCGGCGTTCTGCTGCGTCACCTCGTCCATCTGATTGACGGCTTGGTTGACCTGCTCGATGCCGGAGCTTTGCTCATCCGATGCGGCGGAAATCTCGCCCATGATGTCCGTCACGCGCTTGACGGCAACGACCACCTCCTCGATCACCCCGCCCGCTTCCGTCACCAGTGCCGAGCCGTTGCGCACGCGGCCAACGGAATCGCCAATCAGCTCCTTGATCTCCTTGGCCGCCGTGGCGCTGCGCTGCGCGAGGCTGCGCACCTCACCGGCCACCACGGCAAAGCCCCGCCCCTGCTCGCCTGCCCGCGCCGCTTCCACGGCCGCATTCAGCGCCAGGATGTTGGTCTGGAAGGCGATGCCCTCAATCACACCAATGATGTCGGCAATCTTCTTGCTGCTGGCGTTGATGCCCGACATGGTCTCGATGACGCGGCCCACCACCTCGCCGCCCTTGACAGCAATGTCCGACGCGCTGCCGGCCAGTGCGCTGGCCTGGCGTGCGTTGTCGGCGTTCTGCTTCACGATGCTGGTGAGTTCTTCCATGCTGGAGGCGGTTTCCTCCAGCGAACTGGCTTGTTCTTCCGTGCGCTGGGAGAGATCGGCATTGCCCGCAGCGATCTGCTTGGTGGCGCTGGCAATCGAATCCGCCGAGCTCTTGATGTTGCTGATGGTGCCGGTCAGTTGCTGCTGCATCTGCGACATGGCGAAGAGCATGCTGCTGCGGTCACCCGGGCGAGTCTGCACCTGCACGGCCAGATCACCGCCCGCGATACGGCGGGCAACATCGGCGGCGTAAGACGGCTCACCACCCAGTTGGCGCGACAGCCGGCGTGCAATGACGATGCCCAACACGATGCCCAGCACCGCCCCAACGGCTGCCATCACGATCATCAACTGGCGAGAGCGCTCCGCGTCTTGACGCGCCCTGACGGTGGAAGCGGCGGCGACCTCTTCCACGCGCTTGACCATCTTGTCGAGCGTTTTCTCAAAGGCAGCCGTGTCGTCCTGCAGCCCAAAGTTTTCCGCGTCCACGCGACTGTCGAACTGGGTGGGGTCCAGGCCTTGCGCTTCCATCAATGTGAGGAAGTCGCTCATCCGCTTGCTCCAGACGGGATAGATGGCATCCACCTCGCGGATCATCTTTTTGCCCTCGTCCGACGCGAACAGCGGGCGCACGTTCTCCACGTTCTCTTTCAGGCGCTGCACGTTGGCCTTGATTTCCGTGCTGAGCGTCTTGCGATCGGCGACTGCGACAGCGCTCAGCAGCCCGATCTGCGCGCGAGTGGCATGTGCAAGGCTATTGGCTGCGCTCCCCATCTGCGTGATGGCGCGCATCTGCTTCTGCGCCAACTCCTCACTGGCGCGGGTCAACTGCGTAATCGTATAAATGCCCAATCCGCCGATGGCCGCGCCCATGGCGGCCACGATCAGGAATCCGCCGGTCAGTACCGTGGACACCGGCAAACGCTTGATCCAACCCATCTTGTCTACCTCTCTTTTTTGTATGCCCCTGTAACCGCTATCGGTTCTTAGGGGACGGCTCTTTAGAACCGCCTTGGGGTCATGCCACTTCAGAGGGGGATCGCCCCTTCCTTAGCAGGCCCTAGCCCAGGCAAAAAAAAACCTGCCCCGAAGGGCAGGCTGCACACCACAAAGACACACGAGAGAGCTTTCGCGAGCAGCGAAGATCCCGTGCATACATGGTTAAAAGGTTTCCCAGTCGCTATCGTCGCCGCCGGCGGCAACGAGCTTGGGCGATTGCAACTTGGGCGCTTGTGCAGCCGCCGACGTTGTCGACTTGGCAGCTGCGGGGCGCACGCGTTGTTGTTCCTCTGCGGCCGCTTCCACGACGGCAGGCTTGGGTTGTTCGTTGGTCAGCTGCACAGGGGCAGGCGTTTTACGGGCCGGCGCAACCTTGGCTGCCGCACGGCGCGCAGCCGGTTTCACCACCGCCGGCTTGGTCACACGCGGCGCGCTCGCAACCGGCCGAGCCGGTTCGATTTGCGTGCCGGCATTCGTACGGAACACGGCCACGGTCTGACGCAGCCCGTCGGCCTGCTCCTGCAGCGATATGGCCGCCGCAGCCGCCTGCTCCACCAGCGCCGCGTTCTGCTGCGTACCCTCATCCATGCGGTTGACGGCCTGGTTGACCTGCTCGATCCCCGCGCTCTGCTCGTCCGACGCCGAGCTGATCTCGCCCATGATGTCGGTCACGCGCTTGACGGCCACAACAACTTCGTCGATCACGCTGCCCGCTTCGGCCACCAGCGTGGTGCCGTTTTCAACGCGGCCAACGGAGTCGCTGATCAGTTCCTTGATCTCCTTGGCGGCCGTCGCGCTACGCTGCGCGAGGCTGCGCACTTCCCCCGCCACCACCGCAAAACCACGGCCTTGCTCGCCCGCACGTGCTGCTTCCACAGCCGCATTCAGCGCCAGGATGTTGGTCTGGAAGGCAATGCCTTCAATCACGCCGATGATGTCGGCAATCTTCTTGCTGCTTTCATTGATGCCGGCCATGGTGTCCACCACCCGGCCCACTACCTCGCCGCCCTTGACGGCGATGTCCGACGCGTTGCCGGCCAGCGTGCTGGCCTGACGGGCGTTGTCGGCGTTCTGCTTCACGATACTCGTGAGCTGCTCCATGCTCGACGCAGTCTGCTCCAGCGACGAGGCTTGCTGCTCGGTGCGCTGTGACAGGTCCACGTTGCCTGCGCTGATCTGCTGCGTGGCGCTGGCAATCGAATCAGAGCCCGAGCGCACCTGCACCACCATCCTCTGCAGGCTCTCCTGCATGCGCTGCAGCGCCATCAACAGGCGGCCGGTTTCGTCCGCACGGTTCACCTGGATGCTGTGTGTGAGATCGCCCTGCGTGATGTGTTCCGCCTGCTCGATGGCGCGCGTCAGCGGCAGCGTGATCGAGCGGCGCAGCGCCCACGTCAGCAACCCACCCACCACAATGCCGCCCAGCAGCAGGCTGATCGTCAGCGCGCTCAGGCTGGCGTGTTCACGCTGGCCGGCTTCGTAGCCCGTCTTGGCAGACGCCAGCTGCATGCGGCTGAGTGCTGCCACCTTGTCGCCCAGCGGGCGATACAGGGCGGGCATCACGTCCATCACTGTCTTGGTGACGGTCGTCTGGTCACCGGCCTGCACGGCGCGCATCAGCACCTCGGCGCCGTCGCGCACGAACGTGTTGCGCAATCCATCGGCTTCATCGGCCAGCGCGCGCTCTTCCGATGACGTCGGCAGTGCGCGGTAGCGCTTCCAGGCCGCATCGGATTTGTCGAGGAACATCCTGGCGCGCTCGATCGTCTTGTCCATGCCGGGCGCACCAGGCGCCATGGCTGCACGATCCAGCACGATGCGGGCGCTCAGCAGGTTGGAATCGGAATCAGCCAATGCCACCGCACCCGCCAGTTGCACGGCGTACGTGTCCTGCAGGCGAGTATTGGCGTGACGCATGCCGACGAGGCCCGTCACACCCACGATGACGGCAAGCACACCAATGCCCGCCATCATCAGCCCCAACCGGAGCCGGATGGTCATGTTGCTGAACATGGATTTTCCTCCCCTTTCAGCGCCGCACCTGTATTACGGCGGGCATTCGAGTGCCCGCCGCAAGGTGTCTTGTCGCCTGCCGGGCGCACTTGCGCGCCCCGGCCAAACGGATCCGCTGTACTTAAGCCGCCTCGGCCTCGTCGCACAGCGCCATGTCAGCCGACATCAGCAGGCGCTCGATGTCCACCAGGATCAGCATGCGTTCGTCGATCGAGCCCAGGCCACGGATGTATTCCGTGTCCAGCGCGCCAGAGAACTCCGGCGCCGGCTTGATCTGCTGGCTTTGCAGCGTCAGCACGTCCGACACGCCATCCACCACGATGCCGACCACGCGGTCCATCAGGTTCAGGATGATGACCACGGTGTACTGGTTGTACTCCACGCGGTCGAGCTGGAACTTGATGCGCAGATCAACGATCGGCACGATGATGCCGCGCAGGTTGATCACCCCTTTGATGAAGTCGGGTGCGTTGGCAATGCGCGTGACGGTCTCGTAGCCACGGATCTCCTGCACCTTCAGGATATCGATGCCGTACTCTTCGCGACCCAGGGTGAAGGCCAGGTACTCCTCCCCGCCGGTTTCCTCACCGATCGCATGTTCCTTGACTGCCATTGCGGTTCCCCTCGGCCCCGTCGGGCCACTAGATTGAATTCGTTGTCGGGCGGTACATCCCACCACCCAAAGCTGCGTGGACGCTTATGCCGCGGCCATCGCCTCGGTCGAGAATCGACGGCCCTGTGCCTCGCCCATCTCGTGCTTCTCGGCAGTAACGGCACGCGCTGCATTTTCTGAATGGCCCGAACGTGCCTCGCGCATGAGCGCCGACACGTCAACGATCAGCGCCACGCTGCCATCACCCAGGATAGTCGCGCCCGAAATACCCGGCACCCGGCGGTAGTTGGTCTCCAGGTTCTTGACCACCACCTGTTGCTGGCCGACCAGCTCATCAATCTGCAGGGCGATCTTCTTGCCTTCCGAATCCAGAATGACGACGATGCCTTCCGACGGATCGGGCAGCGACGGCGTAATGCGGAAGCGCTCGTACATCGGCACCAGCGTCAGGTATTCGTTGCGCACCTTGAGCAGGCGTCCGCCGCCCGGCACGGCCTTGATGTCTTCCGGACGCGGCTGCAGCGATTCGGCCACGCATGACAGCGGCAGGATGAACACTTCGTCGCCGGTCTTGACCGACATGCCGTCCAGAATGGCCAGCGTGAGCGGCAGCACGATGCGGATGGTCGTGCCCTTGCCCTTCTGCGACTGGATCTCGACGTAGCCGCCCATCGACTGGATGTTCTGCTTGACCACGTCCATGCCCACGCCGCGGCCGGACACGTCCGTCACCTGATCGGCGGTGGAGAAGCCCGGTGCGAAGATGAGCTGGTTGATCTCGTCGTCGGTCATGTTGTCCGACACGGGCAGGCCGCGCTCGCGGGCCTTCTTCAGAATCTTGTCGCGGTTCAGGCCCTGACCGTCATCGCTCACCTCGATGACGATGTTGCCGCCCTGGTGGGCAGCGGAGAGCAGCAGCTGGCCGGTGGCATCCTTGCCGGCAGCCACGCGGGCCTCGGGCAGTTCGATGCCGTGGTCCAGGCTGTTGCGCACCAGGTGCGTGAGCGGATCGATGATGCGTTCGATCAGGCCCTTGTCCAGCTCGGTCGATTTGCCAAACGTCGACAGTTCGACCTGCTTGCCCAGCTTGTGCGCCAGGTCGCGCACCAGACGCGGGAAGCGGTTGAACACGTAGTCCATCGGCATCATGCGGATGGACATGGCGGCTTCCTGCAGATCGCGTGCGTTGCGCGTGAGCTGCGAGAGGCCAGAGAACAGGCGCTCGTTCAACACCGGATCGAACGACGACGCAGTCTGCGCCAGCATGGCCTGCGTAATGACGAGCTCACCCACCAGGTTGATGAGCTGGTCGACCTTCTCCACGCCCACGCGAATCGACGTTTCCGCGGCAACAGCCGGCTTTTCTGAAGCGGCCGGGCGAGCCGGCATCGGTGCCGCAGCAACGGCAGCGGCCGGCGGGGCGGCAACTTCATTCGCGGCCGGTGCGTGCGCTTCGGTCTGCGCAGCAGCAGGCGTCGGGGCGGCAACCTGGGCTTCCACCACCGCTGCAGCGGCTGCTGCAGGCGCTGCACCACCAGCGTGCGGCGTGATGACGATCTGGTCGGCATCGATGATGAAGCAGCTCACCGCGATGATGTCGTCGGCGGTGCAAGTGCTCTGCAGCACGATGTCGCTGTTGCGGCCATTGCGCGCATGGCTCACCAGCGTGCCCAGGTGCTTGAGTTCGGTAACGATCAGCTCGCAGTCTTCGTTGGAGACGTCGATGAGCTTGATGTCCAGGCCACCGTCGATCGACACCACCGGCGCAGCGGCCGGTGCCTCCACCACGGCGGGCGCGGCCGCAACGGGCTCGACAGCCGACGGAGCCGGCGCGGCTACGGGTGCTGCCGGCGCAGGCTGCGCTGCCGCGGCGCCATCCTCGGCAGCCAGGCTGTTGAGCTTGGCCACCATGTATTCGAGCGTGGCCGTATCGATGGGGTGCTCTTGCCGGTAGGCATCAAGTTGGCTTTTCAACACGTCTTTCGTTTCCAGGAAGGCATCTACCATGTTCTCGCGCAGCTGCAGGGTGCCGGTGCGGGCGCGGTCCAGAATCGATTCCGCCACATGCGTGAGTTCCGTCATGTGCGTGAAACCGAAGGTTGCGGCACCACCCTTGATGGAGTGTGCGCAACGGAAGATGGCGTTCAGATCATCAGAAGAAGGGTTGGCGACATCGAGATTGAGCAGCAGCCGCTCCATGTCGACAAGCAGCTCCTCCGCCTCCTCAAAGAAGGCGCCGAAAAACTGGCTAAGGTCGAGGTTCATATCTGTCGTCTCGGTCGTTTAATGCGTCGATGCAGATCCGTGGGTCTGCGCATGCCATTCGAACAGCTGCATCACCGAATCCGTCAGACCGTCAGGGTCGAACGGCTTGGGCAGGAAGCCCGTGGCGCCGGCGGCACGCGCCTGCTCGCGGATCGTGCCGTCTGCCTCGGTGGTCAGCATCAGGATCGGCGTGTCGGCATAGGCCGACAGCGATCGCAGCGCGCGGATCAGGGTGAGGCCGTCCATTGCTGGCATCACCTGATCGGTAATCACGAGGTCGTGCTTGCCGTCGGTCTGCTTGCGCACGGCTTCCAGCGCGGCGGCGCCGTCAGTGGCTTCCGTCACGGCAAAGCCGCACTCGCGCAGGCATGCGGCGATCATGCGGCGGATCGAGGTGGAGTCATCCACCACCAGGATGTGTTTCTCGCTCATTGGTTACGTTCTCCCCCTGGGCGCTTATGGCTTGGCTGGAGCAGCCGCATCGGCACCAGCCGCGGCCACTCCTGTTGCACGTGCTGCCGCATCGGGCAGCGTGTCTTTGCCGTCATTGCGCAGGTCGGCCACCGGCTCGACCCCGCCTGAACGGACGGCTTCAGCGGCCCGTGCATTGAGCACGACGATGCTGATGCGACGGTTGATCGGGTTGTATGCGTTGGTCTTGTCCAGCGGCACCGATGCCTCCAGACCCACCACGCGGCTCACCTTCTCGGGCTTCATGCCGCCCGCAATCAACTCGCGGCGCGAGGCGTTGGCACGGTCGGCGGAGAGCTCCCAGTTGCTGTAGCCGTGTTGCGTGGCGTATTGCGTGGCATCGGTATGGCCCGACAGGCTGATCGGGTTGGGCACATCATTGAGTGCCGAGCCCAGCTCGCGCAGGATGGTGCGCATGTACGGCTGCACCTCGGCGCTGGCGTTGGCAAACATCGGGCGGTTCTGCTGGTCAACGATCTGGATGCGCAGCCCTTCGCTGGTCATGTCGATCAGCAGCTGGTGCTTGAACTGGCTCATCACCGGGTTGGTCTCCACCATCTCGGCAATCTTCTGCTTGAGCTTGTTCAGCGCGGCGTCGTCGGACTCATCGCGGATATTGCGCTGGCGCTGCACCGTGGGGCTAGGGCTCGGGTTCGGCTGCGGCACGTTCTGCTTGAGCGACGGGCTGCCCTGCAGGATGCTCGACTGATCGCCCGAACCGGCGCCGCCAAACAGCGCCACCTTCAGCGGCGTGCGGAAATACGTTTCCACCGACGACAACTCGGCCTTGGTGACCGAGCTGAGCAGCCACATCAGCAGGAAGAACGCCATCATGGCCGTCACGAAGTCGGCATAGGCGATCTTCCACGCGCCACCATGGTGGCCGTGCCCAGCCTTCTTGTTGCGCCGGATGACAATGAAGGTCGGTGTGCTGGACTTGCTCATGGTCCGTTCCCGTCGGTGTGTGCTGCGTCGTTAATGGCGTGGCTCGTGGGCCGCACTCTGTGTCATAGGGGGTTCAGCGCTACGCTGTCTTGGCGCCACGCACGTGGTCTTCCAGCTCGGCAAACGACGGGCGCTCGGTCGAGAACAGCACCTTGCGGCCGAACTCAACAGCAATCGCCGGGGCGTAGCCGTTCATGCTGGCCAGCAACGTCACCTTGATGCACTGGAACAACTTGGTCGATTCTTCGGCGCGCTGCTCCAGCAACGAACCCAGCGGCCCGATGAAGCCGTACGCCAGCAAAATGCCGAGGAAGGTGCCGACCAGCGCCGAGGCGATCAGCTTGCCCAGCTCTGCCGGCGGCAGGCCGACCGAGCCCATGGTGTGCACCACGCCCATCACCGCAGCCACGATGCCGAAGGCCGGCATGGCGTCGCCCACCTTGGTGATGATGCGGGCCGGTTGTTCAGCTTCGTGGTGGTGGGTGTCGATTTCCTGATCCATCAGCGCTTCGATCTGGAACGGATTCAGGTTGCCGCCGACCATCAGGCGCAGGTAATCGCAGATGAAATCCAGCGCGTGGTGATCGGCCTGGATGGCGGGGTAGTTGGCGAACAGCGCGCTTTCGTGCGGGGATTCGATGTCGGCTTCGATCGACATCATCCCTTCACGGCGGATCTTGGACAGCACCACATACAGCAGCGCCATCACTTCCATATAGAGGGCCTTGGTGTACTTCGAGCCCTTGAACAGGCCCGGGAGCGCCTTGACCGTGGCGTTGATGGCCTTTTTGTCGTTGCCGACCACGAAGGCACCAATGCCAGCGCCGAAGATGATCAGCAGTTCGGTCGGCTGGAACAGCGGCCCCAGGTGGCCACCGGCCAGCATGTAGCCGCCGAACACCGAGGCGAGAATCACGATGTAACCGATGGCGACTAACACTGGGCGAACTCCTGAATGGGCATCGCACGATCAATTCGAGCGATCAATACAAGGGTGATTAACGGCATCGCCCCGGTTTCCTGAAGGCTTGGCGCCGGGTTTTGCTGCAAGGGTTGGCGCTCGAGGGCAACCGAAAATCGTTGTGCCACGCCCCTCTTCACCAAGAACGGCATCAAAACGGGCGGCTTGAGCGCCACGTCGCCCCGGGAAGACCCGAAAAGCGGGGGCAACCAAGCCGAACGAAAGAAAAAAGGGACGGAAATTGCTTTCCGTCCCTTCCTTCACGCGCGGCGGCAAAAAAAATGCCGGCCCGCAGTTTCCTGCGACGACCGGCCTACCCCCTTCCCCTTTTGTGCTGTCTGAGCCCCTGTGCTGTTGCTGCTCTGTGTTCTGTGCTGTCTTGTTATGTGCCGAACTTGCCGGCTATTGTTGTTGTGTTCCCGTATTTCCCGTCATTCCCCGGCGTTCGTTCCCGTACGTCCCGTAATCCCGGTGGTACCGCTCAGGCGTCGATCGTCTTGTCTGCGACCGCATCTACCTGGCCAGCGACGCGCTTTTTCTTGCCTGCGCGTGAAGGTGGCTGGCAGACACCGCACACGAAACCATGGTGCAAGTCTTCTGCATGGGCTACGAAATGGCCGGTGCAGCGCGTGCACTTCACGGTGTGCAGCATCTTTCCCTCGAAGAACTTCAGCATCATCCACGCGCGGGTAATGGAAAGCACTTCTTCCTGCTCGTGAACGTGAATGTGTTCCTGGTACAGCTTGTAGGCCGAGATCAGGCGGCGCACACCCGTGCTGCGGCTGTTCTCACCCAGAAAACGGTAAATGTTCAGGAAGATCGACGAGTGGATGTTCGGCGACCACGTCAGGAACCAGTCTGCCGAGAAGGGCAGCATGCCCTTGGGCGGCGATTCCCCACGAATTTCCTTGTACAGCTTGACCAGACGCTCACGGCTGAGCGTGGTTTCTTGTTCCAGCAATTGCAGACGCGCACCGAGCGAAATCAATTCCGCTGCGAGGTGGATCTGCTGAACTTCGTTCATGACGCTGGTATGACGCATGGCACTGCTCCCGCTTTGCTTCTGCTACCCATCCGAATCACGCTAAACCCGACGGAAAACCCGCCGCAAAAGGCTTAGCTGATCTGCTCAACCGCCTGACGCGCCAGCAGAATCGACATTTGCGATTGCTGCAGGCCCTTGTCACGGTGCGGCTGGGTCACCAGACCCAGGATGGCGTGATCGTCGAAGCGGAAGCGGCACAGCATCATGTTCGTGCTGGCCAGCTTGACGATCTGCGCGGGCGACATCGTCAACAGGATGTCAGCCAATTCTTCAGAGATGCCGAGGCGAAACAGAGCGGCATCGCGATCCTTGGCCAGCATCTGCTGGGCAAGCATCAAATAGGTGAGATTCAGCTCGCTGATCTCAGAAACGAGTTCTTGCGTGTCCATGTATGTCCCGTCGTGTGCAGTAAAAGTACAACCTGCATCCGATCCCGCATGGTGCTGCCCGGTGGCGCCGTTGTGTTTCGCGCCTACCCTCGCCGGGCGGTCACCAATCCCCACAGATCGGATGTTCCTGGCAGTCGGTACCGTTGCCGGCACTTCCTGCCTCCTTCTTACTCACGTCGCTAAGACATGGTGAAGTTGTTTTCTGTTGAACACATTGTGGTTTGACGACCGGGGTAAGTAAAGAAGGGTGACCCCCTACATTGGAGGGGTGAGGTAAGCCATTTTCTTGTAGGCTAACTTCCTACAAAGTTGTTAATAAATGTTGTAAACACGGCCCTTGCCGACGCAGCAAGCCTGGGTAGACCGTGCGCTAAAGCGGTCGTTTGACACGGTTTTACCCCAATGTTTGGCCGAAAATAGCAATATTATTGCCTAAAGAAGCCATGAATCGACAAAGAAGGCGTCGCACTTCTGCCACTATGAGCATCGGATGCCGGGTTAACGGTTTGTAGGACACTTCTTACCCCGTCCTACAGGCCGTGTAGGACAGTTCCGACTGCGGTTTGACCGGTTTTGTAGGAGTGATCCTACAGTGGAACAGCAATTTTGTAGGACACCTCCTACTCATATGTATCTCTATCCAATACATGTCTTTTATAGAGATACAAAATTGCCCGCTTCGACAAGCTTGTCGGGGCCGGGAAGGAAGGCAGCGGCACTTACCCTGCAGGGCCGCACAGGAAAGTGCGGCATGGTCGACCAACCGTGAGAGAAACGTCGGAATTTCTGCGATTGCGCGCGGGCGCTGTTGTAGGACACCGCTCGCGCGTGCAGGGGTGCTCAGGGGTGTTGGGGCGGGGTCCAGTGGGCCAGCAATACCGTGCCCGTGGCAGATTCGGTGATGACGAGTGATTGCCCGTCGGGTGTCAGTGCGACATTGGTGGTGGTCCACCCCCGGCACGACGCGATGCGCGCCAGCGGTTCGCCATGCGGTGAGAGCACAAAGACCGCGCCCAGCGAGGCATGGGCCACAAACAGGTTGCCGGCGGCGTCCATCGCCATGCCGTCCGGGCCGCTGGTGCCGTAGAACTGCGCGAAGCGGCCGACCTTGCTGGTGCTGCCGTCAGCCAAGAGCGGCAGGCGCCAGACAGCGTTGTCGCGCGTCATGGCCACGAACAGTGCGGACTCGTCTGGCGTGAGCACCAGCCCGTTCGGGCTTGGGCCGTTCGACAACAGGCAATCGAGACGGCCATCCGGGCGTAGGCGGTAGACGCGGCCGGTCGGGTCGTGCAGGCCGGTCTGGCCTTGATCGGTGAAATAGACATCGCCATTGCGGGCGACAATCAGGTCGTTCGGGCCCTTGAAGCGCTCGCTGTTGCGGCGGGTGAGAAGCGGCGCAACCACGCCCGTCGCCGGATCGAGCGACAGCACTCCATTCTTATAGTCAGCAATCAGCAGCGTACCGTCGTGGCGCAGCGCCAGGCCGTTCGGTTCGCCATCGTATTCGGCCACCACAGCCCAATCGCCCCGTGGCGAGACCCGCAGGATGCGTCCGTGGGGAATGTCGACCAGCCAGAGATTGCCTTGCGCATCCCAGCACGGGCCTTCCAAAAAGCAATCGACCGGCGCCCCGCCCTTGTTGGCGCGCGACCATTCGGTCGGCACGGGGCGGCGCAGCTCGGCCGGCATCTCGGTGAAGACCGTGGTCTCGACTGTCGGCCAATGGAAGTACGTCATGGCGCGGGCACGGCGTCAGCGTCGGATTCAGCCAGATGGCGCGTGGCTGTGCCGGTATAGCGGTAGGGCAGCTGACGCGGCATCGGTCCCTTGTTGCGCTCGCCGCGACTGCTCTGCTCCCAAGCGTGCGCCAGGATGCCGACCGCGCGCGACAGGCAGAACACGCCGCGCGCCAATGGCGCCGCAAACCCCAGTTCCGCGTAGATGACGGCAGTGGCGCCGTCGATGTTCATCGGGATCGGCTTGCCCTTGCGCGCGGAGAGCAGCGCCTCGATGGCGCGGCCGATGGCGGCGTAGTGACCGCCGACCACGCTGTCTTGTGCTGCCTCGTCCACCAATGCCAGCAATCGTCCCGCTCGTGGGTCTACCGGGTGGAAACGGTGCCCGAAGCCTGGCAGGTACTTGCCATGCGCGGCGATGAAGGCATCGACACCCGCCGCCGTAGCCGCTTCCAGCGATGCACCATCAAACATGCGCGCCTCGATGTCATGGAACAGCTCGACCGCCTGCTGCCCGGCCCCACCATGCACGTCGTCCAGCGCATTCAGCGCAGACGCCATAGCACCGTTGAGCGGCAATCCGCAACTCGTCGCCATCTTGGCAATCGCAATGGAGGGGGCGTGCGGGCCGTGGTCGACCGAGGCCACCAGCGCCGCCTCCAGCAGCGCCGCCTGGCGCTTGGTCGGCAGCTCACCACGCAGCATCAGCCAGATCATTTCGGCAAACCCGATGTTGCCGATCAGCTCCTGGATCGGGTAG
This sequence comes from Ralstonia insidiosa, assembly GCF_008801405.1. Taxonomy (NCBI): domain Bacteria; kingdom Pseudomonadati; phylum Pseudomonadota; class Betaproteobacteria; order Burkholderiales; family Burkholderiaceae; genus Ralstonia; species Ralstonia insidiosa. The sequence goes on from NZ_VZPV01000002.1 coordinate 253,201, forward strand.
CCGCGCACGTGGATGCGGCCGGGTTCGATGTCGATGATGTCAGTGCGCCAGTAGTCGGCAGCGAGGCCGGCGGCGTCTTGGACAGGCGTTGTTGTCATGGTCAGATGGCGCCTTCAGCGCGCAAGGCTTCGATTTGGTCTGGGCGATAACCGAGTTTGGCGAGCCAATCGTCGGTGTGGGCAGATAGGGCCGGTGCGGGCGTCTGCGGGCACGGGTCTTCGCCCGACAGCCGGAAGCCCGCACGCGTGACGTGCTGCCCGGCTTCCGGGAATGAGGTGACGAAGCCGCGCCCCGTCACCTGCTCATGCGCGAGCACGCCGGGCACGTCGAGCACCAGCCCTGCCGGGACGCCGGCGTCAATCAGCAGCGGCTCCCATTCAGCGGCCGGGCGCTCTGCCAAGGCAGCTTCCAGCGCATCGTTAAGCGCGCGGCGGTGCTCCTTGCGCGACTGGCGCTCGGCAAAACGCGCATCGGTCACCAGTTCCGGATGGCCAATCACGCGGCACAGCGCGGCAAACTGCTTGTCTTCGTTGGCGGCAATGTTGATGAGCCCGTCGCCCGTGCGGAACGTGCCCGACGGCGCGGCCGTGAAGTTCTGGTTGCCCATCGGCCGCGGGCTCACGCCGGCATTCAGGTAATTGGAGACGACCCAGCCCATGGTGGCCAGCGTCGACTCCAGCATCGACACATCCACCATGCAACCCTCGCCCGTGCGCTGCGCGCCGAGCAGGCAAGCCGTGACGGCCAGCGCCGCCGTGATGCCGCCCACCGTGTCGCTGATCGGGTAACCAACGCGCAGCGGCGCCGATTCATCATCGCCCGTGACGCTCATCACGCCAGAAATGCCCTGGATGATCTGGTCGTAGGCGGGCCTTCCGCTCAACGGACCGTCCTTGCCGAAACCGGAGATAGCGCAGTAGACGAGGCGCGGGTTGACCTCGCGCAGCACGTCGTAGCCGAGATCCAGGCGGTCCATCACGCCGGGGCGGTAGTTCTCGATCAGCGCATCGGCCTGTGCCACCAGCTTGAGCAGGATGGCGCGCCCTTCCGGGTGCTTGAGGTTGACCGTGACGGACTGCTTGCCCGCATTGACGGCGACAAACGAGGCGCCCATCTTGCGGCGCGCCTGTTCCGGATCGGCACCCAGGCGGCGGGCGAGATCGCCATTGCCGGGCACTTCGACCTTGATGACTTCTGCGCCGAGCAAGCCCAGCTGATAGCCGCAAAACGGCCCGGCCAGCACGTTCGACAAGTCGAGCACGCGCAAACCCGCGAGAGGCAAAGCCATGAACACAACTCCTACAACTACAGCGGCTCCGCCCCTCGCCCCCTCTCACCCATGCAGGAGGTATTGGGCGTCTTGGCGGAGCCTAGGGTTTAGAGATGAGCTGAGCGGCGTGGCGCAACGGCGCGGGGTCGCCACCCAGCGTGGAGGTGATTTGCGCGGCGTGCTCCAGCACGGGGCCGCGCCACGATTGCAGTAGCGCCCCATCGATGCGCGAAGCCGGGCCCGCCAGGCACAGCGCCCCGCGCAGCGCCTGCTGCGCACCGAACACCGGTACCGAGATGCCGACCGTTTCCCGATCGCGCTCGCCAATCGACACGTAGTAATAATCGCGCCGGATCGCGTCGTACGTGGCGCCCTGCATGCCCGAGAACGCGCACAGCACGCGCCCGCCAGAGCCGCGCTCCAGCGGCAGCACATCGCCCTCGCGCACGTGGTCGCGAATCGAATGGTTCGAATCCACGCGGTGCAGGCAGACACGCACGTCGCGCTCGCGGATGTAGAGCGACACCGCTTCGCCCGTGGCCTCGGCCAGCGCGCGCATGTGCGGCAGCACCACGTCGGCGAGGCGCATGCTGCGCTGGTAGAGCGCGCCCAGCATCAGCGGCGCAGCGCCGATCTGATAGCGGCCGTCTTCCAGGCGGAACAGCATGCGGTGCTGGATAAGCGAGCCGGCCAGCCGCAGGATCGTGCTCTTATAGAGCCCGGTGCGTGCGGCCAGCTCAGCCAGCGTGAGCGCGTAATCGCCCGGGCGGAACGCGAACAGGATCGAGAACGCGCGGTCCAGCGCAGCCACACCCGATTGCCCCGGCGTAACCGCATCGCCCTCATTGGCGGCGGACGTGGTCTCGTTCTGAGTGGTTTGGCGTTCTGCAGTCATGACGATGTTGGGAAGGCGGCTCACTGGACCGTCTTCAAGGCTTGGTCGACGAAGCGGTTAGTGTACGTTTTACTCAGATCGATCTTGGCATTGCGGATCTTTTCGTCGTAGCTGGAGAGCACCGTCAGGGCCACCTTGGCATCGGCATCCGTCATCAAGCCGTCCTTGGAGAAGATCGGCTTGGAGTGCCGCAGCGCATCGACAAACACATCGCGGCCGCCCACCTGCTGCTCCTTGGGCATCTTGTCAGCAATCGCTTCGGGCGTACTGGCGTCGATCCACTTGAGCGTGCGGATGAAGGCGTTCACCAGGCGCTGCACGGTCTCGGGGTTCTTCGTCATGAAGTCGCGCGTGACGTACAGCGTGGCGGTCGGGTAGCGGCCACCGAACACGGCGTTGGAGCCCGCATCGGTGCGCGTGTCGACCAGGAACTTGGCCGCGCGGCGCTTCTCCAGCAGGCTCGCCACAGGGTCAAAGTTGACCAGCGCATCGATCTCTTTGCGATCCAGCGCCACCATGCCCGGCGCGCCCGAACCCACGGCGATGTACGACACGTCATTCACCTGCAGGCCATTCTTGATGGCGTAGTAGCGCGCGAACAAGTCCGTGGACGAGCCCGGCGCGGTGATGCCGATCTTCTTGCCCTTCAAGTCCTTGCCGCTCTTGATGTCGAGGTCGGGCCGCACCGCCAGCACGATGCCCGGCGTGATGTTGAGCAGCGCCACCGACACGATGTCCTTGCCCTGCGCCTGGATGTGGATGGTGTGGTCATAGAAGCCCACCACCGCATCGGTCGAACCGGCAATCAGCGCCTGCAGCGCCTTGCTGCCGCCGGCCTGGAAGTTCTCCACCTTCACGTTCAGACCTTCCTTCTGGAAGTTGCCCAGCGACTGCGTGAGCGGCACCGGCATGTAGTTCAGGATCATCGAGCCGACCGACAGGCTCACGTCCTTCTTTTCCGGCTCGGCGGCGTTGGCTGCCGTCATTGCACATGCGACGGCCGCGCACAGCAGGGCCGAAATCCATCGCCTCATGGTTGTCTCCGTAGATGTTGTATTGGGTCAGGCGCCGGCTCATGTGCCAACTTCGGGGTCCGCCTTCGGGCGCCACACCAGCAACTTGCCTTCGAGCGCATCCACACTGCGGTCCAGGGCGATGACGAAGGCGGACAGCACGACGATCCCCGAGAACACGCCGGTGGCATCGAACACGCCTTCGGCTTGCGCAATCAGGTGGCCCAGGCCGGCGGACGAACCGAGGTACTCGGCCACGATCGCGCCCATCACCGCCATGCCAACGGAGGCACGCAGGCTGGAGAGAATCCAACTCGTGGCGGACGGCACGTACACGTGGCGCAGCAGGCTCATGCGGCTGGCCTTGAGCAGGCGCGCATTGGCCAGGATGACCGGGTTCACCTCGCGCACGCCCTGGTACGTATTGAAGAAGGTGATGAACAGCACCATCGTCGCGCCCAGCGCCACCTTGGAGGTCAGCCCCAGCCCGAACCACATCACGAAGATGGGCGCGAGCAGAATCCGCGGGATGGCGTTGACGATCTTGATGAATGGGTCCAGCACCTCAGCCGCCAACTTCGACAAACCCAGCCACAGCCCCAGGCTGATCCCCATCAGCGTGCCGATGCCGAACGAGAGAATCGTCTCAGCCAGCGTGATGGCCAGATGCGTATAGATATCGCCGCCGGTGAACCACTCCCAGACGCGCGCGACGATGGACGACGGCATTGAGAAGTAGAACGGATCGATCACGCCCGCGCGGCCGAAGCCTTCCCACGCGCCGAACAGCACCACCACCACGGCCAGCTGAAACAGGCGGATCTTGGTCTTGTGCGCGAGACCCGCGCGCGGCGTGCTCATGGCAGGCGCAACGTTAGTGCTGGACGGCATGACTTTTCTCCACTTCAGTGCCGAGGATCGACCAGATCTCGCGATACAGGCGGATGAACGCGTCGGACATATTGATTTCAGACACGTTGCGCGGGCGCGGCAGCGTGATTTCCACATCGCCGACCGGGCGGCTGGCGGGCCCGGCGGACATCACCACCACGCGGTCCGCCAGGGCGATGGCCTCTTCCAAGTCGTGTGTGATGAACAGCAGCGATTTGCGGTCTTCCTGCCACAGGCGCAGCAGCTCGCTCTGCATCAGGTGGCGCGTGTGCACGTCCAACGCGGAGAACGGCTCGTCCATCAGCACGATCTTGGGCGAGAGGATCAGCGTCTGCGCCATGCTGATGCGCTTCTTCTGGCCGCCCGACAGTTGGTGCGGATAGCGCGATTCGAAGCCGGCCAAGCCCACCTTCTTCATCCATGGACGGGCACGCTCGCGGGCCTCATCCACCGGCATGCCTTGGAACACCAGGCCCAGCGCGACGTTGTCCAGCGCCGTCTTCCAGGGCAGCAGCGAGTCCTGTTGCATCATGAAACCGGCACTGCCATTCAGCCCGGTCAGCGGCTCGCCAAACACGTTGACGGTGCCGCCGGCCGGCTTGAGCAGCCCCGTCACGGCATTGAGCAGCGTGCTCTTGCCGCAGCCGGTGGGCCCCACCACCGCGACGAACTCGCCCTCACCGATCGACAGATCGACGCCCTGCACGGCCGTGAAGCTGCCGAACCGTACCGATACCTGATTGAGCTGAACCGCTGGCAGGCCGCCGTGCAGCCGACCGCTGGCGGCCTGGGAAGAGGAAAGCATGGGCGTCTCCTTGAACGCGCCGATCACCGTGCGTTCTGTTTGATGGAATATAGTTCTATTTTATACATCCACATCAACCAGAATAAGGCGCGTAAACCCGTAAACGAGCAGAACACCCCTGGACTCCACACACTAATGACGCCAATTTTCCTATAAATGTTCTTTTTGAAGGAACATTGTTCTATCTAATAGAATTCATGAACAATCCGGATGGCGGGAAATATTTTTAAGCCGCCCTAAAGTTTTCCGCCCGCCTCCCGTTCAAGGACGTACTGACTAGCGAGATGGCGATGCAACTCTCTTCCTCCTCCGTTTCCAGCACTGCGGGCACCGGCGCCTCGGGCGGCGGAAGCAGTTCGGCCACAGAAATCGAACGCCTGCAGCGCCAGCTCAAAAACCTGCAGAAGTCGATGGCGGATTTGCCCAACCAAGGGCTGCCTGCCGAGCAAGCCAAAGAGCAGGCCCAGCTTCTGAGCCAGCAGATCCAGATCGTGCAGGCGCAGATCGCACGCCTGCAGGCCCAGAAGAGTCTGGAGCAGGCCGAAACCCAACTCGAAAGCCGCCATAGCGAATCGAGTTCCAACCAGACAGAAGTCGCGGCCAAGGCACGGACGACGGACAAGGTCACCGGCTCGTCGTCATTGACCGATGCCCGGCTGCAAGCGCAGAAAGCCGCCCAGGCAACCCATCCGGCCAGCGCCGAAGCCATCGAACCAGCAGAGCCTCCCCTGGTTTCAGTCAGGGTCTGACGGCAGCAGCTCGGCGGCGGCACTGCTTTGATGTCGCCCCTGCTGATCTCCACTTCGCGCATCAGCCACACCCTCCCAACGAGGGGAGGCCGGGTTGCATCGGCAACAGCGACAATCGCCGCGCTGCCGCGATAGGTGCGGTATCGAGAACCCGCATGACCGCCGCCAGCGACGCCCTTCCCCCCGCTCAACCGACAGACCCGAACGCGCCTGCCGACCCACAGCCGGCGCGCGTGCCGTCCCGCAACTTCTTCGCCCGCCACTGGCGTGGTGACTACAGCCTCGTCCGCTCGTACTGGCTGCACACCGCGCTGATGCAATTTGGTGTGATGGCGCTGAGTGCTGGCGTCACGCACGCCCTGGCACACAATGCGCCGGCACGCGCGGCCTCGTCGGCGCTGCTGCTGATCTACGTACTGGGTGTGATGCTGTGGATCTGGGCGGTGGTCGGCACATGGCGTTCGGCCGACCGAGAACAGGCGCGTAACCGGCTAGCGGGGATGACGAGCCTGTGGCCGTTCGTTGCCAAACTGATGATTGCGCTGGGTGCCATCGGCACAGGCTCACGTGTCATCAATGACCTGCCGCGCCTGCAGGCACACCTGCGCACGGCGCTCGGCGAGCAAGCCGCGTCGCCCTTTACCGTGGTGCCACAACGTGACGGCCGCGCGGTGCTCTTCACCGGCGGGATGAACGACGGCGCAGCCGATGCGCTGGAAGCTGCGTTGCGCCGCGCGCCCAACGCCACCGCTGTCGTACTGCGCTCCGAGGGCGGCTGGCTGCGCGAAGGCGCGCTGGTGGCCGATGTCATTCGCCGCCACCATCTGCGCACCTATGTGGAACGCGCCTGTGCTTCGGCCTGCACGATCGCCTTTCTTGCGGGCGAGGACCGCGCCGCTGCGCCAGGCGCTCGCCTCGGCTTCCATCGCCCGCGTGCGGTGGGCGCCGACCATGACCAGATGCCCGGCGCCACCGACAGCGAGCTATGGCGCGCCTATGCCGCCGCCGGCTTGCCCGACGCGTTCATCCGCCGCGTGGAGGGTACGCCGTTTGACCACATGTGGTTCCCCAGCCCACAGGAGCTGCTGGACAACCATGTCGTCACGCGCGCCTCACCCGGTGGGGAATACGCAACCATGACCACGCAGTTCACCTCGCGCGATGCGTTGGCCGCCGAGCTGCGCAGCGTCGCGCTCTATGCGGCACTGGAGCGCAAGTACCCGGCGCACTTCAACCGCCTGCTCGACACCGTGTGGCAAGCCCTCAAGCGCAATGCCGGCGACGCCGAGGTCATGGCACTGCTGCATACCCAGTCGGCCAAGCTGTATCGCGCACTCATTCCTACCGCACCAGACGTGCTGCTGTTTGCCAACGCGCAGCTGACCATTGACGAGGCCCAGGCACTGCAACGCCTGAGCCCCGAAGCCTGTGTCGCTTACCTGGATGGCACGGCCGATGCCGTCGCCGCGACCGCACGCTTGCCGCGTGCACTGATCGCGCGTGAGCAAACCCTGTTCTCCGATCTGGTACAGGCGGCAGACCCGGAACATGTGCCCGTCGTCACCCGCGCGCAAGCGCTGCCCGCGCTGCAACTGGCCATAGCGGCCCTGCCACTGCAGGAGCAGCGTGTGCTGACCTTGCCCGCGCTGCGGCACACAACGCCGCCCGCCGAGCGCTGCCAGGCCCTGATCCATTTCGCGCATTCCATCCTGGCCCTGCCGGAAGCTGAACGCGCACTCGCATTGCGCGGCATGTACGCAGCCACGTCTGCCCCAGACTTGTAACCGCCTCCTTTCCGAGGGCCGGGCGGCGCACGGCTAGCGCTTCAGTAGAGAGGCTGCCGGCACACCTGCTTGTCAGGACGCGGCAAGCGTCCATCCGCATGAGCGCCAGGCCGAGCGGATCCGACTGGTCGGACAGCGCTCACGCGGATTGGCCAGCGCGCAACGCGGCAAGCGACACCCGTTGACGGCCTTGCGCGTCAAAGTTATCGGGCAACAGCCATTGTTCAAACACGGCGCGCAGTTGGGGCCAATCGGCATCGATGATGGAAAACCACGCGGTATCGCGGCTGCGCCCCTTGTAGACCACCGCTTGGCGGAAGATGCCTTCGAACTCGAAGCCCAGCCGCAGCGCGGCCTGACGGGACGGCGCGTTCAGCGTGTCGCACTTCCACTCGTAGCGGCGATAGCCAAGATCGTCGAACACGTGCTTCATCAGCAGGAACTGCGCCTCGGTTGAAAGCGGCGTGCGCTGCAGCAAGGGCGAGAACGTGACGGCACCCACCTCGACCACCCCATGATCCGGTGTGATGCGCATCAGCGCCAGCGTGCCGACCGCGCGATCGGTGCGCGCGTCGATCACCGCGTACTGCAGCGGATCACGCTTGGCCGCAATGCGCTCGATATAGGCACGAAACGCACCGGCATCGGCAAACGGGCCTTCCATCAGGTAGGTCCAATCGCGGCCATCCTGCGCGTGGCCAAAGGCCTCGAACAACGCGTCGGCATGGCGCGCGGCATCCAGCGGCTCCAGCCGGCAGTAATGGCCAGCCAACGGCACATGCGGCGGCAGCGGCCGGGGGCTCCAGTTCGGCAAGGCGTTGCCGATGGGTTGTTGGTAGGGGTTAAGCGTGGTGGCAGTCATACGAAACCATGGGTGCGGACATCAATACGGCAGACCGTACCGAATCTCATGGTTCTGTGAAAAGAGCCACCCTCCCCTCAGCGCGATGGAACCACGGTCGGCAGCGCCTGATGTGGATTAGTCCATTCGGCGCCCCGCTACGTGGCAATAGCGCTCAACAGCATGCGTCGATATGTTGAGGACCGGGGGAGGACAGCGCCAGGAAACGGTGCGGGCACGCGCTTTGCCGCACGGCAAGCGCGCGTCCGCATTCGGATGCACCGTTCATCGGCCAACGCCTCGGCCAGCTGTCTTCTTTCAGGAGCCCACGCATGGCGCCATTGCTCAATGGGTGGATTTGCCGGCACGGCCGGTGTGGATATGCCTTCACGCTGTGGATTGCGCTTGCCTGCCTGGCGCCATGCAGCCCTGCGCTGGCTGGCCCCAAGTTCGCCAACCTGATCACCGTACGCGTTGACACGGATGCAACCGTTGCCCTGCCGCGCACGTGGGGGCCGCTTCAGTTGAACGAGGACGCGCCCATCCCCTCGGTTGCCGGGACGATCAACTCGCCATTCGGGCCGTCACGCCTGGTGTTTGCGCAACAAGCGACGCCCGCTGAGGGCTTTGGTCTGGTCACGGTGCGCAAATCCGATTTCGAAAAAGGCACGCCGCAGTATTTGGAGAGCATTCCCCCGCGCCACTTGGCAATCCTGCTCAACCATATGGAATCGCGCGTGCATGGCGACCGCCCCATCTGGGCCGCACGCTTGATCCGCGGCAAAACCCCCGCGCAACGCGCGCTGGGCGAGCGCCGCGTGATTTACTGGGAAGGCGAGTGGCATACCGCCAACAACCAAACCGCGATGGTTCGGGGCTATGCCTTCTTTGGAAACGGTGCGGTGTATCTGCTGCGGGTGTTCGGTGCGGCGGGGCACAACCAACCCGCGTTTGCCGAGGAATCCCGCTTTGCCGAAGCGGTGGCCGCCACCTTCCGCATGAAATAGGCCGTGCTGAAAGCCGTGGATTTTGTTGCGCAGCAACATCACTTCCACGAACGTCGACCGGCTAGTGCACAAGCGTAGGCCGCGCCACGCAAGCTTTGAAATTTGTTGTTACCTTTGGAACAGTCTGTTCACCCCGAACCATATTGTTCTCCCGCATTGCAACACCTAAACTTCGCTCCAGTTGTCCAGACATCGATTGCCTGGACATCCATGCAAGTGTTGTAAGGAGAACAATCATGAAATGGTTCGACATTGGCGCCGTCATGGCCGCCTGGATCGCAAGCTGCGTCGCAGCAGGCTGGCTCATCAGCGCAGCCTCCTTCCTGGCCTAAAGCCCGAATCGGGCTGACCCCGCCCCAGAAGCAAAAACGGCCGAGCAGGACCCCTTCCCGCCCGGCCTTGTATTCAAGTCGATGGGTTCGTCAGGCGCGTCTCAGGCGCCCTTCGCCTCCGCCCACTGGACGAATCGATCGACAAACCCCTGCAGGAACTGGCGCGTTCGTGCATCCGTGACCCCACCCTGGGCGTCGAACGGTTCCCCCGCAAAGTGGAAGAACACCTCCGGCAACGGCACGATCTGCACGCCAACCGCCGAGAGCACGTTGCGCAGTTGCGCCTGCGCCAGCGCCGTACCGATCGCCCCCGGTGACGCCCCCGCAATACCTGCCGGCTTGCCGCCCCACACGCTCTGGCCGTACGGACGCGAACCCCAATCAATCGCATTTTTCAGCACGCCCGGAATACCGCGGTTGTATTCCGGCGTGACGAACAGCAGCGCGTCCACCCCTGCCACCTCCGCCTTGAAGCGCTGTACCGGCTCGGGCAGGCTGCCGTCCAGATCCTGGTTGTACAGCGGCAACTCGCCAATTTCGATGATCTTGGCGGTGGCGCCGGCTGGCAGCAGGCCAATCAGCGCGTGCGCCAGCTGGCGGTTGAACGACGCCTTGCGCAGGCTGCCGACGATGACACCAATAGTCAGATTGCTCATGAGGACTCCTCGCTCGACAAAGGTTCAGGGGTAGCGCCCTATTCCGCCCGCGCCGGCTCGGCCAGCGCGGCACGTTTGTTCAGGCGATCAATGAGGCCGAACATCAGCGGGTTCAGCAGGATCGACAGGATGGCCGCCGCCAGCAGCAGGCCACGGGCACGCACCGGCAGGATCTCCAGGCTGATGCCCAGGCCAATCAGGATGAACGAAAACTCGCCGATCTGCGCGAGACTGGCAGAAATCGTGAGCGCCGTGCGGTTGGCATGGCCGAAGGCGCGCACCACCGCAAACGCCGCCAGCGACTTGCCCACCACCACGATCAGCACGGTGCCCAGCACCGCCCAGGTGTCGTCAACCAGCACGCTCGGGTCGAACAGCATGCCGACCGACACAAAGAACAGCACCGAGAAGGCGTCGCGCAGCGGCAACGACTCTTCCGCCGCACGCTGGCTGAAGGGGGATTCGGCCAGCACCATGCCGGCAAAGAACGCCCCCAGCGCAAACGACACGCCAAACAGCACCGTCGCCCCGTAAGCCACGCCGAGCGCGGTCGCCAGCACCCCCAGGCGGAACAGCTCGCGGCTGCCGGTCATGACAATGCGTTCCAGCATCCACGGAATCACGCGGCGGCCCACCACCAGCATCAGCGCGGCAAACGCCACCACCTTGCCCAGCGTGATGGCCAGCACCTTGATGATGTCCCACGCGCCCACGGTCGTGCTGCCCGCCCCGCCCAGCGCGCCCGAGAGCGCCGGCAGCAGCACCAGCGTCACCACCATCACGAGGTCTTCCACGATCAGCCAGCCGACGGCGATATGGCCTTCGTGCGAGCTATCAATGCCACGGTCTTCCAGCGCCTTGAGCAGCACCACCGTACTGGCCACCGACAGCGCCAGCCCGAACACCAGCCCGGGGCCCCAGTTCCAGTCGAGCAGCCACGCCAGCCCCATGCCCATCAGCGTGGCGAGTGCGATCTGCCCAAGCGCCCCCGGAATGGCGATGGACTTGACCGCCAACAGCTCCTTCATCGAGAAATGCAGCCCCACGCCAAACATCAGCAGGATCACACCCAGCTCGGCCAGCTGCGGCGCGAGGCTCTGGTCCGCCACGAACCCCGGCGTGAACGGCCCGGCAACGACTCCCGCCACCAGATAGCCCACCAGCGGCGGCAAGCGCAGCCGATGCGCGATGGTGCCGAAGATGAAAGCCAGCACCAGGCCACCGATGACGGTGGAGATGAGCGGGGTGTCGACGTGCATGCGTTCCTGTGAAGTTGGGGCGGATGGAAAGACGGGGTGGACCAGCGGAACAGCGGGATCGGGCCTGCGGGCCCTTGTGCGACAACGGCGGTGCCGATTTGTTCATGTTGCGTCACAACTATAAGGGATGCGGCTTGGCAAACCTTACGAAGCAAATGTCATGCAGAAGACATCGCCGCCGGAATGTCGCTCCTACACTGCGCCGCAGACCCGCTCCCGCCGGGCAGACCAGGAGACAACACATGCGCTACGCCAACAAGGTCCTTTCCGTGGACGAGGCCATTGCCCACGTCCGCAGCGGCAGCCGGCTGATGCTGGGCGAATTCGTCGGCGCCGGTGAGCCCGCCTGCTGCATCGAGGCGCTGCTCGCCAGCAGCGTCAACCAGCTCACGCTCATCGCCAATACGGCTGGCCTGCGCGGCGGCTTCCTCAAGGCCCGGCTGTTTGCTTCGGGCCAGTTGGCGGAGTACATCGGCACGCACGTCGGCACCACGGATGAATCGACACAGGCTTACCTGAGCGACAGCGTGCGCGTGGCCGAATTCTTCCCGATGGGCACCTGGGCCGAGAAAGTGCGCGCGGGCGCGATGGGCCTGGGCGGCGCACTCGTGCCGGTGGGCGTGGGCATCCTCGACCAGCCGGGGATGTTCCCCGCGCGTGGCGCCCCCAAGCAGACGCTCACCGTGAATGGCATGACGTGCTTCGTGGAGCCGCCCCTGCGCGCCGACGTGTCGATCATCAAGGGCTGGCGCGCAGATACGTTCGGCAACGTGGAGTTTCGCGGCACGGCGCTGCAGAACCAGCGCGACATCGCCATGGCGGGCGATTACACCATCGTCGAAGTGAACGAGATCGTGGAGGTGGGCACGATCCCGCCCGAGCGCGTGGGGTGCCCGGGCGTGTTCGTCAACGCCGTGGTGCAAGGGTTGTCGCTGGAAGACCAGCATGCGTTCTACAAGCAGCACTGGACCAAGCTCGGCCGCCTGCCGGCCGCCACGCAAGCCTGATCGCCCGACACCAAGGACAAGGAGACCACCATGCAGCCGCTGCCCGAGCACCCCAAACAACGCATTGCCGCCCGCTGCGCGCAGGAATTGCGCGCGGGCGAAGTCGTCAACCTCGGCCTGGGCATCCCCACGCTCACGGCCAACTATCTGGATGCCGATGCTGGCGTCATCTTCCACACTGAAAACGGCGCCTTCGGCTTTGGCGGACGCCCGGCGCTGGACGCCATCGACAGCGACGTTACCAACGCCGGCTGCGAGCCGATCACGCTGCCACCCGGTGCGGCCATCATGGATCTCACCACCTCGCTCGGCGCGATGCGCAACGGCTACATCGACGTGACCATCCTCGGCGCGCTGCAGGTGGATGCGCTGGGCAACCTCGCCAACTGGGCGTGCGATCGTCACGGCAAGTGGTGGCCCGGCATCGGCGGGGCGATGGACCTGTGCTACGGCACACGCAAGGTGATTGCCGCGCTGGCGCATACCGACAAGCACGGCAACTCGAAGATCCTGCCGCGCTGCACGCTGCCGCTCACGGGCCAGGGTTGCGTCAAGGTCATCGTGACCGAGCACGCGGTGTTTGACGTGACCGACGCGGGGCTCGTGCTGCGTGAAATCCTCTCGCATGCGACACTCGCCGACATTCGCGCCATGACGGCGGCCCCCTTCACACTGGCGCCGCTGCTGCAGACGCCCATACCGCTTGAGGCCTGAGGAACGTTCATGCCCACCACCGTCGACTGGTTCTTCGATGTCATCTCGCCGTTTGCCTACCTGCAGCTCGAGCAGCTCGACCGGCTGCAGGCAGCGCACGACATCGTCATCCGCCCACGCCCGATTGTGCTGGGCGCACTGCTGAACCACTGGGGCCAGAAGGGCCCGGCAGAAATGGCACCCAAGCGGGTGTTCACGTATCGGCATGCGCTCTTTCGCGCGCAACAGCTTGGCATGCCGTTTCGCATGCCGCCCGCGCATCCGTTCAACCCGATCAAGGCATTGCGGCTGACGCTTGCGATGGATGGCTCGCTCGATGCCGTGCGCGCGGTGTTCCGGCACATCTGGCGGGATGGCAACGATGTCGCATCGCCCGAGGGTTTTGCCGCGCTGTGCGAGGCGGTCGGCTTTCCCGAAGGCGTGACGGCTGTTGAGCAGCCTGCCGTGAAAGACGCCCTGCGTGCGCACACCGATGCGGCCATCGCGCTGGGCGTATTTGGTGTGCCCACGCTGGTACACGACGGCGAGCTGTTCTGGGGTGAAGACGCAACCGACATGTTCGTGCAGTGCCTTACCACCGATTGGCTTGTCACAGCCGAAGTGCTGCGCGTGAGCACGTTGCCGGTAGGCATTCAACGTGGCTGAACACGACACCAACTCGCGCCCCGGCATCAGCCGCGCGCGGCTTGCACATATTGCTGCCTGGTCGATCGACCTGCCCGGCGACGAGGCCGACCGCGCCTGCGCCGGCATCGTCGAAAAAACCTACGCGCGCGGTGCCTGCATCTGCCCGAAGAACACGCTACTGGAAAGCTGGACGGGCGTGGTCACGGGCCTGATCAAGATCGGCACGGTATCGCCCGAGGGGCGCAGCGTCACGTTCACGGGCGTACCGGCCGGCGGCTGGTTTGGCGAGGGCACGGTGCTCAAAAACGAGCCGCGCCGCTACGACATCGTCGCGCTGCGCGACACGCGCATGGCCTTTATGGAACGTGCCACCTTCATGTGGCTGGTCGAGAACAGCGTGGCCTTCAACCGCTTCCTGGTGAAGCAGCTCAACGAGCGGCTTGGCCATTTCATGGCGCTGCTCGAATACGACCGCCTGCTCGATGTCACGCCGCGCCTGGCCCGGTGTATTGCCTCGCTATTCAATCCGGTGCTCTACCCTGGCGCGGGCGACCACCTGGAGATCACGCAGGAAGAACTCGGCCTGCTCTCCGGCATGACGCGACAGGTGGCCAACCAGTCATTGAAGGCGCTGGAGAAAGACGGCGTGGTACGGCTGGAATACGGCGGCGTGACGGTGGTAGACCTCGATCGGCTGCGCAGCTACGGCGCCTGATCACACCTGCCGCATTGTTATGGAATCTTCATTCAGCGCAACGACCTGCAGCCGCTAGAATCGCGGCACAACAAGACAAGATCGTTACGCTGCGGCACACGCACTGCGCTACCCGCAGCCGGAAGAGGAACCAGGGCGACGCACCACATGCGCGCCTGCATCTATGCTGCCGATTCATCTGCTTTCCACCGGCAAGGCGCTGCCGGAGCAACGGGTCACGTCCGCAGAACTGGATACGCGCCTGGGCCATTCGGCCGGCTACGTACGCAAGAAGTCCGGCATTGACGTGCGCCACCACGCCACGCTTGCCGAGCACCAGTCAGCACTTGCCGGCGCCGCCGTACGCGATGCACTGCGCCGCGCGAATGTGCCTGCCGCCTCCATTGACCTGCTGATCTCCGCCTCGGGCGTGCAGGAGCAGGCGCTGCCCAATACGGCCACGCGCATCCTGGAGCCTGCGGGGCTGCCCGCCGGCACGCCCGCGTTTGACGTCAACGCCAGTTGCCTGAGCTTTGTCACCGCGCTGCACGTGGCGGCCAATCTGCTGACGACGGGCGCGTACCGGCGCATTGCCGTTGTGGCTTCAGACCTTGCCTCGCGCGGCATCAACTGGAGCGATGCGGAAACCGCACTCATCTTTGGCGATGGCGCGGCCGCTGTGATTGTCGAGGCCGCACCAGCAGCGTCCGGCGCCGGCATCCATGCCTATCGGATGGAGACCTACCCCGCCGGCAAGACCTTCTGCGAGATCCCAGCCGGTGGCACCCGCCGTAACCCGCGCACGGGCGCGCAGGCGTCTGATTACCTGTTCCACATGGATGGCAAGCGCGTGTTCAAGCTGGCCTCGCAGTTGATGGATGGTTTTCTCGATCGCCTGTTCGCCGGCAGCCGCTACACGCTGCGCGATATGCACGTGGTGGTGCCGCACCAGGCCAGTCACCTTGGCATGCAGCACCTGCGCAAACGATTGGGCGTGCCTGAGGCCAGCGTGGTCGACATCTATGCGCAACACGGCAACCAGGTGGCCGCATCGATTCCCACGGCTTTGCATGAAGCCATCACAAGTGGACGCATTGCACCGGGCCGCCCAGTGCTGCTGGTGGGCACCGCAGCGGGGCTGACACTTGGCGGCATGGTGCTGACGACATGACGACACTGGTGACCGGCGCCACGGGTGGGCTGGGTCGCAACGCTGTCGACGCGTTGCTGGCACAGGGTGCGCGCGTGCGTGCCACCGGGCGCGATGGCGCGCAGCGTGACGCCTTTCTTGCGCGCGGTGCGGACTATGTGCCGGCCGATCTCGCACGCCTCACGCCGGCCTCGCTGGACGCGCTACTGGACGGTGTCGATACGGTCTGGCATTGCGCGGCGCTGTCGTCGCCGTGGGGTGCCTATGACGACTTCTACGCGGCCAACGTGCGTGCAACGGCTGCCCTTGCCGAAGGCGCGGTCAAGCGCGGCGTCCGGCGCTTCGTGCATGTCTCCACGCCGTCGATCTACTTCGACTACCAGCACCACGCGAACCTGCCCGAGACTTATCGCCCCGCCCGCTTCGCCAATCATTACGCGGCAACCAAGATGCTGGCGGAAGAGGCAATCCAGCGGCACGTTGCTGCGCAAGACGGCACACGCTTCGTCATCCTGCGCCCGCGCGGGCTGTTTGGTCCGCACGACCGCGTGGTGCTACCGCGCATCCTGCATCTGCTGAAGCTGCGTGGCGGCACGCTGCCCCTGCCGCGTGGCGGCGCAGCGCGCATGGACCTGACCTATCTGGAGAACGTGGTGCACGCCATGCAGTGCGCCACCACGGCCGACGTACCCAGTGGCGCCGCGTACAACATCACCAACCACGCGCCTGCCACGCTCCGCGATCTGCTGGACCAGTTGCTGGGGCAGCAGCTTGGCTTGCGCTACCGTATTCGCGCCGTGCCGTATCCGGCCATGGCGCTGGCGGCGCGCCTCATGGAATCGGCCAGTAGCATTACGCACCGCGAGCCGCTGCTCACGCGCTACAGCGCCGCCGCCCTGCACTACGACATGACGCTCGCCAACACCCGAGCGCGCGCCGAACTTGGCTATGTGCCGCCCATCGACATGGCAGAAGGCATCCGCCGCACAGCCCACTGGTTACGCGAACATGGCAACGGAATATGGCAACGCTAACCGTCTTTGAAGCCGGCTACTGCACGCATACCGCCTGTGTGGCGTTGCGCGGTGCGGGCCTGCGCACCTGCGCGTTTCCGGCACGTGCATGGCTGATCGAAGCCGCCGGCCGCCGCTGGCTGTGGGACACGGGTTATGCGTCGCACTTTCACGACCACACGCGCAGCGGCTTGTTTGCGATCTACCGCAAGGTCACGCCGGTGTACTTCGATACGTCCGAATCGATGGCGGCGCAGCTCGCGCAGCAGGGGCTGCGGCCGGCCGATCTGGACGGGCTGATCGTCTCGCACTTCCACGGTGACCACGTGGCCGGTTTGCGCGACTTTCCCGGGGTACCCGTCATCTGCTCGGGCGAGGGCTGGATGCACTTGCGCGCGCTGCGTGGTGTCTCTGCATTGCGACGTGCCTTCGTGCCGGGGCTGATCCCCGAGGATTTCGAAACGCGCACGCGCTTTGTCGAGCAGTTCGAACAGGTCACGCTGCCGCCCGAGTTGGCGCCGTTCACATCGGCGTGGGCCGTGCCCGACAGCAACGGCGACGTGCTGCTCGTGCCGCTGCCTGGTCATGCCGCCGGGCACATCGGCGCGTTTGTCCGCACACACGATGGCTGGGTGCTGCTGGCGGCGGATGCGGCGTGGTCTCCGCTGAGCTATCGCGAGCTGCGTGGACCATCGGTATTGGCGTACAGCATTATGGAAGACCGCCACGCCTACTTCGACACGCTGCGCAAACTGCACACGCTGGACGCAGGCGGCCACGTGCGCATTCTGCTCACGCACGAGGGCGCGCTGTGACCGCGTTCCACCGCCTGCTATGGTCGTACTGGCAGACACGCCGGTTGCAACCCGCCAACCGTGCCGCGCTGGAGGCGCACCAGCAACACCAGATTGCGCGCTTCACGCAGCGTGTGCTCACGCGCAGCCCGTACTTCCGCGCCTACGCATCGAGGCCGATGCGCGAATGGCCGCTGATGGACAAGGCCACGATGATGGCCAACTTCGACACCATGAACACCGCCGGCCTACGCCTGGACGACGTGTTGGCCTGCGCCCGCCAGGCTGAACAATCGCGCGACTTCCGGCCGATGGTCGGCCCGTATTCGGTGGGCCTGTCTTCGGGCACGTCGGGCGGGCGCGGCGTGTTTGTCGTCAGCCCTGCGGAGCGCGCCCAGTGGGCGGGCACTCTGCTCGCCAAGCTGTTACCGCGCGGGCTGCTGCACGGTGAACGTGTCGCCCTGTTCCTGCGTGCCAACAACAACCTGTACACGGCGGTGCGCAACCCGTGGCTGACGTTCGCATTCTTCGATCTGTTTGCGCCGTTCGCGTCGCACCGCGCGCCGCTGGAGGCATTGCGGCCAACCATCGTCGTGGGGCCGGCGCAGGTGCTGCGCGCGCTGGCGCTGGAGAAGCTGGCAGGCCGGCTGGACATCGCGCCAGTACAGGTGCTTTCCGGCGCAGAGGTGCTGGAACCGATGGACCGCGCGCTGCTGGCGCAGGCCTTCGGCAACGTGGGCGAGGTCTACCAGGCCACCGAGGGTTTCCTGGGCGCCACCTGTTCTCACGGCACGCTGCACTTGAACGAAGCACACGTGCACATCGAGCCGCAGTGGCTGGACGAGCGTCGCTTCGCGCCCATCGTCACGGACTTCACGCGCAGCACGCAGCCCATCGTGCGCTACCGGCTGGATGACATCCTCATCCGCCGCAACCCTGCGCTGCCGCCCTGCGCGTGCGGCAACCCTGCGATGGCCATTGAGCGCATCGAAGGCCGCTGTGACGACACGCTGGTCCTGCCCGCGCACGGCGGCGGCACTGTCACGCTGTTTGCCGATGTGTGCTCGCGCGCCCTGGCGCAAGCACTGCCGCTGCAGGCCGACTACCGCCTGGTGCAAACCGATGCGCACACGCTGGCGCTCTCCGTCAGCCCCAACAGCGCTGACATCGTGCGCGCATGCCAAGCCCATCTGGCCGACGTGTTTGCCTGCCAGGGCATCGACATGACACGCGTGACATGGCACCCGGCACCGCAAGACATTGCGACCGATTTCACCACCAAGCGGCGTCGCATCGTCCGGCTTGCAGCATCAGGAGTCGCGCAATGAGCCCGCTCGCCACACGCTTGCGTCATATGGCGTTGGGCTGGTGTTCCGTCGGCCTCGTCTACGGCACCTGCGGCGTGCTGCAAGGCGCAGGCACCGTGGTGCCCGAGACGGCGCTGGACCGCGCCATCCCGTTCAGCACGTCGGGCATCTGGCTGTACCTGTCGTTCTTTGCGCTGATTCCGCTGGCGTATCTGCTGGCCGACATGCACCGGCTGCGTTGGCTGGAACGCGCCATGCAGATGAGCGCCCTGGTGAGCGGCGCGGTCTTCCTGCTCTGGCCGACCACGCTGCACTACCCGCCGCTGGCGGACGGGCCTCTGCCGGCCAGCGTGCAACGCATGCTGATGGCCATGGACTCAAGCCAGAACTGTCTGCCATCCCTGCACGGCGCACTCACGGTGCTCGCTGTCTGGGCGCTGGCCGATGCGCGCAAGCCCGTCCGTACGCTGCTGGCAGCGACGTGGGGGCTCGGCGTGCTGTACGCGACCATTCAGACGCGCCGGCACGTTGCACTCGATCTGTCCGCTGGCGTGGCGGTCGGCCTGCTGTGCGGCGTAGCTGTACGCCAATGGCTCAGGCGGCGCGCTCCCACCCTCTCGATTGAAACCGTATCGACATGAATGCATTTGCCTTGCCGCTGGCCCTGATGCTCGGGTGCGTGCTGCTGGAACTGGCTGCGCTCAAGTGGTGGCGTGGCCAGCCGCTGCCGTGGCGCGACGTCATCCTCAACCTGAACTCCGGTCACGTGCTGATGTGGTTGTGCCGCGGCCTGGAGGTGGCCGGCTTCACCTGGCTGTATGCCAATGCCAGCCTGCATTGGGTAGACAGTTGGCACCCGATCATCGGCTGGGCCTTTGCCTTCGTGGCGTGGGACCTGGGCTTCTACTGGCTGCACCGCATGCACCATCGGTTCGGTTTTCTGTGGGCCATCCACGCGGTGCATCACGAAGGCGAGCACTTCAACCTGTCACTGGGGGTGCGCAATGCGTGGCTGTCGTCGCTGACATCGTTGCCGTTTTTCGTGCCGCTGGCGCTGCTGGGTGTCACGCCGGAGATGTTTGTGGCGGTGTCGGGCCTGCATTACTCCGTGCAGTTCTACAACCACTGCGGGCTGGTGGGCAGCTCGGGCGTGCTCGACAAGTTCATGGTCACGCCGGCCAACCACCGCGTGCACCACGGCTGCAACCCGGAATACATCGACCGCAACTTCGGCGGCACGCTGTTGCTGTGGGACAAGCTGTTCGGCACGTACCAGCGCGCGCTGCCCGATGTGCCGATCCGCTATGGCGTGCACAAGCCCACGCACAGCGACAACCCGTTCTGGGCCAACATCGTGCCGGCACTGCACTGGCTGGGCCTGCGTGCGCCGCATCTGCAGCGCGACACGCGCGTGACACCCGCCGGCTGGATTGCCACCGGCGGTGTGCTGCTCTTTGGCGTGGTGATCGACTACGTGCGCACCGACGGCTTCTGGCCAGCGCACTGGCAGGCCGCGTGGTTCGCGCTCATCCTGCTGCTGACGGTTGCGCTGGGCGGCCTGTCTGACGGACGCACGTGGGGCCGCTGGCTGTGGTCGTTGCTGGCGCTCGCGCTGCCTGCGCTGATGATCGGCGTGTGCGGTACCGGCGATGCGCTCTCCAATGGTCTAACCATCGCTCTTGGTGTGCATGGCCTTGCCTGTGGCTTGTGGCATGCGCTGCGTACGAGCACACCGTTGCAACCTTCACCTCATGCCGAATCTCAGTAAGCTCCGCTACGCCTCGCCGCGTTCATCCACGCTGGCCGATGACCTGCGCCGCGCCGCGCATGGGTACCTGCAGGAAAACGGCGACCACCGCTTTGCCGATTTCGGCCTGATCGCCAAAGGACTGTTTCTCGCGATCTGTGCGGTGTTGCTCTATGCCGCCATGGTCACAGCGGCGAGCCCGGTCGTCTTCGTGCTGGCGTATCTCGCGTTTCCGTTCTTCGCGATGATGCTGGCGATGAACGTGCTGCACGATGGCGCGCACCGGGCACTGTCGCCGTGGGCGTGGCTGGACAGCGCGATGATCCGGCTCACTGCCATCCCGCTCGGCATCGAGCCCGCGTACTGGACGGTGCGCCACGTGCACTATCACCACGCGCACGCCAACATCGAGCACTACGACCTCGACACCGCCGCCAACCGCTTCCTGCGGCAGACACCGTTCCAGCCGTGGTACCCGCAGTTTCAGTATCAGCACCGCTACTGGCCGCTGATCGCGGCGCTGTCGCTGCCGTACATCAACTGGATTTACGACTGGTCAGACCGACTCGGGCTCACCGCACTCAAAGCGGACCGCGTGCTGCCCGGCGTGCGCGGCTGGGCGACCTTCCTGTGCGCAAAGGCACTGCACTTGCTGACGGCCGTGGCCGTGCCGGCCTGGGTGGCGCATCAGCTTGGCCTTGGCTGGGGCTGGGTGGCATTCAGCTACTTTGTCGGGCAGATGCTGGCGTCGTGCGTGCTGGTGGCGTTGATCCTGGGCACGCATTGGGCCGACGTGACGTTCTATCTGCCGCCCGAATCTGGCCAGTTGCCGCACACGTGGCATGAACATGCCTTCCACACCGCGTGCGATTGGAAGCCGCAACCGGCGTGGATCGGCTACTGGCTGGGCGGCCTGAACTGGCACCTCACGCATCATCTGTTTCCGACCTACAGCCACCGCCACTATCCGGCGCTGGCCGCGCGCGTGGCCGAGGTGGCGCGCACGCATGCGCTCGACTACCGCACGCTCACCTATCCAGAACTCCTGGCTGCACAGCAGACCTTTCTGCGTGCGATGGGTGAGCGGCCAAGCTGACGCGCTAGCCGTCACCGCTTCCCACCACACGCGCACCACACGCGCCCCTCAGTTGCGCACCTCGACCGCATGCACGGCGTCGAGGATGACCTTCGCCACCGCCTGCGGCCGCGACTTCTGCGGCACGTGGCTGGTCGGCAGGCTCGTCACCTTGGCGCCGATCTTCCTGGCCATGGCACGCTCCAGGTCCGGTTGGATCATCCGGTCGTGCTCGCTGACGATGAACCATGACGGCTTGCTCTGCCATGCGGCCACCGTAGTCCGCTCACCAAATGCCGTTGCTTTGATGGGCCCTTGCGTGGCCGCCATCACGCGGGCCTGCGCGGCCGGCACATCCTGAGCGAAGTCGCTCGCCAGTGCCGCAGCGGGTAGCGAGAGATAGCCATTGGCATCCGCCACCAGCTTGCCGATGCCGGGCGCCGGTGCGTAGTCCTTGCCGACCTCTTCCGTCGACTGGCCGGCATCCGGCGCAAAGGCGGCCACATAGACCAACCCGGCCACCTTGCTGTCCGCACCTGCCTCGGTGATGACCGTGCCACCCCACGAGTGCCCCACCAGCACGACCTTGCCGGCTTGGTTGCCGATGGCGCGGCGCGTGGCCGCCACGTCGTCGGCCAGCGAGTTCAGCCCGTTCTGCACGGCCTGCACCTTCACGCCCTTCGCCTGCAGCAGTGGAATCACCTTGGCCCAATCCGAGCCATCGGCAAAGGCGCCATGCACGATCACCACGGAAGGCTGATCGGCGTCTGCCGCCAGGAGCGGTGCGCTGGTGGCCGTGCCCAGTGCAAGCAATGCGAAGGAGACAGCGTTGCGTTTCAACATGTCGATTCCTGAGTCGTTGAGCGAGCGTGTGGTGGGTGGGGCCTTCAGGCGTGGGCACCGTCGTAGTACGGGTCAGCGTTACGCGCACCGTCGGTGTAGATGTCGGTCGAGCGAGCGCCCTCGGTGTACACGTCGCGCGCCTCTTGAACGGAACGCGCACCTTCGGTGTACGGGTCGCGTGCACCGCCAAACGCGGTGGCAGCGTGTGCACCAGCGGCAGCAACGGCGAGTGCAACAACAGCGAAAGACTTGGCGAGATTGCGGGTCATGATCGTTTTCCTCAGAAGGATGAGTTAGGGGTTGCGCAGCCCGGCGTTGCTTCGTATCGGTTCAGCGTCGGGCCACGGAATGCATTGAAGCGGGCGGACGTATCCCGTACGTAGCAGCAGGCGGCCCGTTTTGTCTGGCGGTGTACCGCCGTCATGGCCGGATACACGCGCATACAAAACCCCAGTCGCCACAGCCCGTTGGTACACAGCGATACAAATCGGCAGAACGGTGAAACATGCGGGATACACCGGAGTCGCCTAATGCAGGGAACGAGGCCGGTCATCCCCCTAGCCCCTCCCTCGTCATCCATCCTTGATTTCAGGAGCTCTCATGCAACCGATTCGAATCGCCGCCGCCCTGCTCGTGCTCAGCGGCGCCCTTGCTTCCCACAGCGCATTGGCCCAGTCAGGCGGCGTGCAACGCGCCGACCTCGTTCACCAAGACCTCAGTGCGAATGGCTACGAAACCCTGCAGGTGCGGGTGGATTTTGATGAGAAGGCGTTCGCCCCCAACCACGCGCATCCAGGCGAAGAGATCGCCCACGTGTTGAACGGGTCGCTTGAGTACCGGCTGGACGGCAAGCCTCCCGTAACGCTGCAAGCCGGTGAGTCGCTGTTCATTCCGGCCGGTGTCGCGCATTCGGCAAGAAACGTCGGCAGCGGCAAGGCATCGGAGCTGGCGACTTACGTGGTCAGGAAAGGTGAGCCACTCGTGCAACTCGTCCGGTAAGCACATTCACCCAACCGCCCAAACACCTGAGGGGAGCCCCCATGTCGAACGCCGTCAACCTCCGTCGCCGCCGTCTTCTTGGCACCACCATCGCCAGCATTGGTGTGCTCGATCTCGGGCTGGCCGAGCTTGTGCATGCGCAGCCCGCGCCATCCACGTCGAATACGCCGTTGGTCGGTCAGACCAACCCCTTTGCCACGCTGCATCAGATTGATGCGGGCGTACTCAACATCGGCTATGCAGACCTGGGCCCGAAGAACGGCCCCGCCGTGATCCTGCTGCATGGCTGGCCGTATGACATCTATAGCTATGCGGAGGTGGCGCCGGCACTGGCGACCGCCGGCTATCGCGTGCTCGTGCCGTACCTGCGCGGCTATGGCACCACGCGCATCCGCTCGGCAGAGACACCGCGCAACGGGCAGCAGGCTGCGCTGGCGGTCGACATCATCGCGTTCATGGACGCGCTCAAGATCGAGCAAGCCCACTTTGGCGGCTACGACTGGGGGGCACGCACGGCAGACATCATCGCAGCGCTGTGGCCGGAACGTTGCAAGACGCTGGTATCGGTGAGCGGCTACCTGATCGGCAGCCAGGAGGCCAACCGCAAGCCGTTGCCACCGGCGGCGGAGTTTGCGTGGTGGTATCAGTTCTACTTCACCACGGAGCGCGGTGCTCAAGGCTATGCCGCCAACTACAAAGACTTCAACCGCCTGATCTGGAAGCTCGCCTCGCCCACGTGGAAGTTCGACGACGCCACCTATGACCGCAGCGCCACCGCATTTGACAACCCGGATCATGTGGCCGTCGTCATTCACAACTACCGCTGGCGCCTGGGGCTGGCCCAGGGTGAATCGCAGTTCGATGTACTGGAAAAACGCCTGGCCGCCGCACCGGCCATTACGGTGCCCACCATCACCATGGAGGGCGACGCCAACGGCGCACCGCATCCAGAGCCATCGGCCTATGCGAAGAAGTTCACGGGCAAGTACCAGCACCGGAACATCGGCGGCGGCATCGGGCACAACCTGCCGCAGGAAGCGCCGAAGGCATTTGTGCAGGCGATGCTGGATGTGGCGCGGCTTTGACGATGACAGCAATCCGGTAATGCACGAGAAGCCGATCAGCGGGTTGCTTGCTCACAAGGCGGAAATCAACCCCTGCGGCAACCCGCGCGTCACCACCAGCAGTGTCATCACCGCCGGCATGGCGGCAGCGGCCAACACCGTCTGTGCCGCGGTAATGCCCGCCATGAGCGGCGCATCGCCGCCGAGCTGGCGCGCCATGATGTAAGACGACGATGCCGTCGGCAGTGCCTGGAACAGCAGCGCGACCATCAGCGCCACATCGGTCAGCCCGATGGCATGGCCCACCACCAGCGTCAGCACCGGCATGGCCAGAAACTTGACGAGCGACGACACAGCCACCGGCTGCACCCACGCGCGCACGCCACTGAAGTTCAGCGCCGCACCCACACACAGCAGGCCGAGCGGCATCGATGCCACGCCGAGCGAACGCACCGCCGGCTCGATCAACGTGGGGACCTGCACGCCGGCGATCTGCATGGCGATGCCCAACACGCACGCCACCACCAGCGGGTTCGTCACGATCTGGCGCGCAAGCGCCTTGCCGCTCAGGCGCACCGACCCAAAGCGCGCAAACACCAGCACGCACAGCAGATTGACGGTCGGCACGATGGCCGCGTTGCACACGGCAGCCAACGCAATGCCCTTCGCGCCAAAGAGCCCTGCTGCAAGCGACACGCCCACGTAGTTGTTGAAGCGCACGCCACCTTGAAACACCGACGTGAACGCCGCGCCGTCCACTCGCATCCAGGGCCGGGTCAGCACGAGTGCCACCGCCACCACCACCGTCGCAACGATCAGCGTGCCGGCCAGCGGCAGCACCGGCAACGCTTGCAGGTGTGCGCTGGCCAGCCCGTGCGTGAACAGCGCAGGCAGCAGGACGTAGTAGCAGAGCCGCTCTGCCTGTGGCCAGAACGCATCGGCAATGAAACCGGTGTGCTTGAGCCCGTAGCCGAGCGCTACCAGCAGGGCGACCGGCGCCAGCGCCAGCAGGATTGCGGCGGTCATCGCGGTACTCCTGCTAGGCAATGTGCGCGTAGCGTGGAAGAGATCAGGGAGAGGATGCGGAACAACATGGCGATGCTCGATCAGAACAGGAACACCGCCAAGCTATCACGCGGTGATAGCAGCAATCATTGTGATTGATCGTGCAATCAACGAGAAATACTCATGGCAGATTCGACCACCACCTCGGCCAATGCCTGTGTGAAGCGCTCTGCCGGACGCGATTGATGCTCAAGCAGAACGACGGCCCGGCGCGTCTGCGGCTGGCCGAACGGCAGGCGTGTGATGGGCGGCAGCTGCGTCAGCACGGCATCGGACAGCGCCACCACGGCAGCGCCCAGGCCGCTCGCCACCATCTGCACGATGGTGTCCTTGTTGTCGAGCACCATCTCTTCACGCACCCGCACGCCCAGGCGGCGCAGCTCCGAGGCGATCATGCGGCCGGCCCACGCCTGCGCGTCAAAGCGGATGAACGGCAGTTCGGTCAGCAGCGCACGCGCGTCGTGCTTTGCGTACTGCGGTGGGGCCAGTAGCCAGAAGCGGTCTTCATAGAGCGTTGACCACACCAGCTCTGCCGGATGCGGTCGTACGGGCTGCGAGGTGATGGCGGCATCCAGCTCGCCATCGGCCACGCGCTGTGCAAGCTCGGCGGACATGCCGGCCGCCACATGCACGCGCAGCCCTGGATGATCGCGCCGCAAGGTCAGCAGGGCATTGGGCAGCGGCCCGGACAACGCGGTCTGGATGGCGCCGATACGCAACCGGCCGACCAGCGATTTTTCATCGCTCAGTGCATCAGGAATGCGGTCGTACAGGGCCAGGATCTGCTCGGCCTGCGCGAGCACAATGCGCCCCGCCTCTGTGAGCGAGGGCTCACGGCGCGAGCGGTCGAACAGGCGGACGTTGAACTCCTCCTCCAACGATTTGACCTGCAGGCTGACGGCCGATTGCGTCAGCCCGATGGCTTCACCCGCGCGGGCAAACGTGCGGTGGCGGGCAATGGCGACGAGCGTTCTCAGTGCGCGTAAAGACATGGTCAGGAGCGAGATTCGATCGGACGAGGATAGCGCATCGCACGCACGCGCAAACGCTATCGGCGCAGCTTGATGGCCTGCGCTTGCCGCCACAACGCGGCAGCCGCAGGCGACAGCCTGCGCTGGTTCAGGCAGGCCAGCCCCACGCGGCGCGACGTGCGCGGCGTGATCTTGCGCACCACCACGCCCTCATGCCGCTCGGGCAGCGCTAAAGACGCCAAGATCGACACGCCCTGGCCGCGCGCCACAAACTCCAGGATCGACAGCAACTGCGACAGTTCGTGCGTGACTTTCGGCTGCACGTTGGCCCGCGCAAACATGCGCGCCACCAGATCTTGCGAGCCGGCATGGGTAAGGATCAGCGGATGCCGCGCCAGCGCGCGCAGATCGACGGAATCGGCCTGCGCCAGCGGGTGCCGCTCCGGCACGACCGCCACGAGTTCATCCACGGCCAGCGGCAGTGTGTCGAACTGCGGCTTGGGCAAGGTGACCACGGCAAGCTCGATGCGGCGCTCAACCAGCGCCTGCTCGATTTCCGCATCGGGCTTTTCCGTGACATACACCTCAATGCCCGGATGACGATCCTGAAAGCGCTCCAGCAGCGGTGGCAACAGGCGCAGCGATGAACTGGCGCCAAACGAGCCGATCCGCAGCACACCGCTCTGCAAACCCGTACTGGCACTGGCCGTGGCCTGAATCAGGTTCAGCGCTGCAAACAGATCCCGCACATGCGGCAGGATCTGCTGCCCCGCATGCGTCAGCTCAACCGCCTGCGCATTGCGATCCACCAGCGCCGTGCCCAGCGCCGTTTCCAATGCGCGCAACGCATGGCTTGTTGCCGACGGCGTCATGCCGATCCTGGCGCCGGCATTGGCAATGCCATCGGCACCGGCCAGTGACAGCAACAGCTCCAACTGGCGAAGCGTCGGGGGTTGCGGCGCGAGGGCATTTTTCATGTTGAAGCAAAACTCAATTGAGATTGAACAACATGAATTCTAGATTACGAACATTCCCACGCACCATGCTCGTCGAAAGGCCACCCGAATGTTTTCCAAGACCGTCGCCACCCTTCGCCCTTCCCCCATCCAGGTCATGGCGGAACGTACGCGTCAGGCACAGCAAGCCGGCCACAGCGTCGTCGACATGACACTGGGCGAACCCGACTTTCCCACGCCCGAGCACATCGGCGAGGCTGCCATGCGCGCGATTGCCGAGGGGCAGACCCGCTACACCGCCATCAACGGCACGGTGCAACTGCGTGAGGCCATCGTGCGCAAACTGCTGCGTGAGAACGGCCTGATCTATACGCCGGCTGACATCAGCGTGGGCTGTGGCGGCAAGCAGGTGATCTATCAAGCGTTCCTGGCTACGTTGAACCCCGGGGATGAGGTTCTGATTCCGGCGCCGTATTGGGCCTCTTACGCAGACATCGTGTCCATGAACGGTGGCACGCTACGGCCGCTGCTCACATCGCCCGAGACCGGCTACGCGCTCCAGCCCGAAACCCTGGAAGCCGCGATCACGCTACGCACCAAATGGCTGGTGCTGAATTCGCCCAGCAACCCGAGCGGCACGGCGTACACGGCCGGCCAGTTGCTGCGCTTTGCGGAGGTCCTGCGCAAGAGCGCCAACCAGCGGTTCTTCATCCTCGTGGATGACATCTACGAACACATCCTGTACGACGGGCGCAAGCCGGCCACGCTGGCATCGGTTGCACCGGATCTGGCACCACGCATCCTGACGGTCAACGGGGTCTCCAAGGCGTATTCCATGACCGGCTGGCGCGTCGGGTACGCGTGCGGGCCGCGCGCGCTGATCGAGGCGATGACCAAGATCCAGATGCAGATCAACTCGCATACGTCATCCGTGTCGCAAGCAGCGGCGGTGGCGGCGCTGGATGGTCCGCAGGATGAGGTTGCACGTCGATGCGGCATCTTCCAGGCGCGGCGGGATTTCCTCCTGCAGCAGTTTGCCGCCATCGATGGGTTGCGTACGCCCACGCCGGAAGGTGCCTTCTACCTGTTTCCGGATGTGCGCGCCTTCATCGGCCGCACAACACCCAACGGCAGCAAGGTTGACGACGATGTCGCGCTGGCGGCCTATCTGCTGGAACAGGGCGTGGCCGTGGTGCCGGGGTCGGGATTTGGCATGCCGGGCTTCTTGCGGCTGTCGTATGCGACGTCGGATGCGCAGCTTGCGCTGGCGGCGGATCGGATGGCGGTGGCGCTGGGGGCGCTGCAATAACGCACCGTGCCTGCACGCCAAGGCCATCGGCATGCATGCAGGCGATCGCTACCTCTGTTCGGTGTTGCGGTCTCGGAAAATGCTGGGCGCCACCCCATACCAGCGCTTGAACGCCTGCGAAAAGGTCGACAGATCGCTGAACCCCAGTCTCACGGCAATCTCCCCAAGCGGGAGACTCGGGTCGCGCAGCAGTTCTTTTGCGGCGGCGCCACGCGCGTCCGCCAGCAACGCCGTATAAGTCGTCCCCTCTTCCTGCAGCCGGCGCTTGAGCGTACGTGGGCTGAGGTTCATCAAGCGCGCCATGTCCTCCAGGGTGGAAGACAGGCCACCGGGCGACGCATTCAGATACTGACGCACGGTGGCGGCAGCCCCCGCCCGGGTCCGCCGCGACTCCATCAAGCGTTCACACATCTGCTCGCACATCGACACCGTGACCGGATCGGCGTGCGGCAACTTCCGGTTCAGAAGAGCGCGATCAAACCCCAGGCTGTTGACGTGAGCGCCACCTTCAGGGCTCCGGCCGAACAGCGTTCTGACGGTCTCAGAGGATGCCGGCCCGACCGGCGTGCGCTTGGTCTTGAGCGTGAAACGCGCCAGGGAAAAGGCCTCGCCGCCAATCTCCTTCAGCAGCAAGGCTGCCGCGGCCATGTCGCGCTCCACGACAAACTGCTTGAGTTCTGCAGCCAGGTCCGGCTCGGTGAAGGTGAGCACGCACAGCGCGCCTTCCTCGCGGTACGAGATCGTGGTGTAGGCGTACGTCAGCGGCAGGAAGCGCAACGACAGCGCCAGCGCATCCCCAGCCGTGGCGCTGGCGATCAGGCCATAGCCCCAGATGCCGTACGCCGAGAAGTGATACCGGGCCCCCACCTCGAAGCCCAGCCCGGCAGGGGCCGGCCTGAGTGCGCGCAGCAGGTTGGCGGTCACGCGCAGCTCCTGCTCGGCCGTGATCTCGACATTCGGATCGCCAAGCTGCTGGGCTGACAGGCCGCTGCCCATCAGCAGGCTAGGCGAAGACACGCCGCGCTCGACACCAAAGTCGACCAGCAGCCGCGCGCTGGCTGGGCTGCGGGTGAAGTCCCAAACGTTCATCAGGGAAACCCTAGGGAAGCCGGTTTGGCCCGAATACTAAAGGAATTGTCCCGACACAGCATTGGTGCTTTCCCCGGTCCGCCGCACTATCCCGGCACCGAGTCGCCGCACGAGCGACCGTTGCCGGAGACCAACATGAACAAGACGTTTGACTACATCGTCGTGGGTGGCGGTTCGGGCGGCTGCGTTGTCGCGGGCCGCCTGTCGGAAGACCCATCTGTGTCCGTTTGCGTGCTGGAGGCCGGCGGCAAGGGCGACAGCGCCGTGGTGAACATCCCGACCGGCGCGGTGGCCATGCTGCCGACCAGGCTCAACAACTGGGCCTTCCAGACCGAGCCACAGCCAGGGCTCAACGGGCGCCGTGGCTACCAGCCGCGCGGCCGCACGCTGGGTGGGTCATCGGCCATCAATGCCATGGTCTACATCCGTGGGCATCGGCACGACTACGACACCTGGGCGAGCCTGGGCAACACCGGCTGGTCTTACGACGAGGTGCTGCCCTACTTCCGCCTGAGCGAGCACAACGAGCACATCGACAACGCATGGCATGGCAGAAGCGGCCCGCTGTGGGTCAGCAACCTGCGCACGGGCAATCCATTCCAGGCACGGTACCTGGAGGCCGCCCGGCAGGCCGGCTTCCCGTTGACGGATGACTTCAACGGCGCCGAGCAGGAAGGCGTGGGCATCTACCAAGTCACCCAGAAGCACGGTGAGCGATGTAGCGCCGCACGCGCCTACCTCCTGCCGCACACGGGCCGACGGGACAACCTGCACGTGCAAACCCACGCGCAGGTGCAGCGCATTCTGTTTGAAGGCACGCGGGCGATTGGTGTTGAGGTATTGATCGATGGCCGCCTGCAAACACTGCGCGCGCGGCGCGAAGTCGTGCTCGCGGCCGGCGCGCTGCAGACGCCACAACTGCTGATGCTGTCCGGCGTGGGCCCGGCAGATGAACTCGCGCGACACGGCATTCAGCCCGTCGCCCATCTGCCCGGAGTCGGCCGCAACCTGCAGGATCATCCGGATTTCATCTTCGGCTATCGCACCCACAGCCTCGACACCATGGGGGTTTCGCTTGGCGGCGGGCTGCGCATGCTGCGTGAGATCGCTCGCTTCCGGCGGGAGCGCCGTGGCGCGCTGACCTCGAACTTTGCCGAAGGCGGCGCCTTCCTGAAAACCCGCGCCGACTTGCCCGCGCCGGACATCCAGCTGCACTTCGTGGTGGCGCTGGTAGACGACCACGCCAGAAAGATGCATCTCGGACACGGCCTGTCGTGCCACGTCTGCCTGCTGCGCCCGCGCAGCCGCGGCACGGTCACCCTCCAGAGCCATCACCCGGCGGATGCCCCACGCATCGACCCGGCTTTCCTACACGACCCGCAAGACCTCGAAGACATGGTCGCCGGCTTCAAGATGACGCGCCGGCTGATGCAGGCGCCGGCACTGGACGCCTGGATCACGCGCGACATGTTCACGGCCAACGTCAACACCGACGACGAGATCCGCGAAACCCTGCGGCAGCGCACCGATACCGTCTACCACCCGGTTGGCACCTGTCGGATGGGCGTCGATGACGATGCCGTGGTCGATCCACAGTTGCGCGTACGCGGCCTCCAGGGCCTGCGCATTGTCGATGCGTCGATCATGCCCACGCTCATCGGCGGCAACACCAATGCACCGACGATCATGATTGCCGAGAAGGCCGTCGACCTGATGCGGGGGCGCTCGCGTGTTCAAACCGATCTCCGAGCCGACGACCTGTCTGTCGCGGCCGTGTCGTCTTCCCGCGTTGAGGAGCCCCAACATGCGCTCGCATGATTCCACACAGCAGCAAGATGCCGGCAAGCCGTTCTCGGCCATCATCATCGGTGCCGGGTTCGCCGGTATCGGCATGGCCATTGGTTTGCAACGCGCGGGGGTGAACGACTTCGTGCTGCTGGAGCGCTCGCACGATGTCGGCGGCGTCTGGCGTGACAACAGCTACCCCGGCGCTGCATGCGACGTGCCTTCGCACCTGTACTCGTTTTCATTCGAGCCGAATCCGAACTGGTCGAGCACGTTTGCACCACAGGCGGAAATCCACGCCTACCTGCAGCACTGCGCGCGAAAGTACGCACTCGTGCCGCACATCCGGTTCGGTGCCGAAGTGGCCAGCGCGCGGTATGACGAAGACCACGGACACTGGCACGTCACGCTGACAGACGGCTCGACCCTGCGCGCCGCCCTGCTGATCAGCGGTACCGGCCAGTTGAGCAAGCCGGCCATGCCACGGCTGGCCGGCATCGACAGCTTCAAGGGACACGCCTTCCATTCTGCGCGTTGGGATCACAGCTATCCGCTTGCCGGCAAGCGGGTCGCCGTCATCGGTACGGGCGCCTCCGCCATCCAGTTTGTGCCGGCGATTGCCGATCAGGTTGGCAAGCTCACCGTGTTCCAACGGTCACCGGCCTACATCATTCCGCGCCCGGATCGCCCTTACGGCGCGTTCAGCAAGGCCGTGTTCCGCCGATTGCCGTGGGCAATGAAGCTGCATCGCGCGGCCATCTACACGCAGTACGAAACGCGCGCGCTGGCGTTCACGCGCCTGCACGGCCTCATGCGCCACGCGGTCGGCAGACCGTTTCAGAAGCTGCTCGCCCGCCAGGTGCCGGATGCGGCCGTGCGCGCAAAGCTGATGCCGGACTACCCCATCGGTTGCAAGCGCATCCTGCTGTCCAGCGAATACCTGGCTGCAATCAGCAAGCCGAACGTCCAATTGGTGACCGACGGCATTCGCCGGGTGACGGAGACCGGCGTCGAAACCTTGGATGGCGCCCACCACACCGTCGATGCGATCGTCTACGGAACGGGCTTTGCCGCGACCGAGTTTCTGTCGCCCATGCACATCACCGGCCGGGCGGGCGTGGACCTGAACGATGCGTGGCGTGGCGGCACACAGGCCTACCTCGGGCTCACGGTGCCGGGCTTCCCGAATTTCTTTATGCTCTACGGGCCCAACACCAACCTGGGCCACAACTCGATCGTCTACATGCTCGAGAGCCAGATCGCGCACGTCCTGCGCTGCTGCAAAGCGATGCGGGCGGCCCAGGCGTCCGTCATCGAGGTGGACCCGCGCCGCTACCAGCGCTTCAACATGGGCATTCAGCAACGGCTGGCCCACTCGGTCTGGAGCGGCTGCAAGAGCTGGTACGTGGATGAGAACGGCCACAACAGCACCAACTGGCCCGGCTTCACGCTGTCATATCGCTGGCTGACCCGGCATTCGAGCCTGCAAGCCTATCGTTTCACGCAACCGCTGCCGCAAACGGGGACCGTCGTGTCAGCCCCGGAAGGCACAGTGGAACGCGTCACCGCCAGCCTGTTGCGCGGGCTGCTACGCATGAGCTTCCGGACGCTGATCGGGCCGCCGTTCGGCGCGAGGTTCCAACGTGCTGTCGTCAGCCTGCTGTCGCCGCTGATGCCCGGCGTGGGTGGCGTGATGCGGTATCGCGATGCGGTTGGCAACGTCCCTGTGGAGATCGTCGCGCCCAAGCGGGGCGAAACCAACAGTGTTGTCCTGTATCTCCACGGTGGCGCATTCTGCTTGGGCAGCCCCGGCACCCACCGCAGCATCACGACGCGCCTTGCCATGGAATCCGGCATGCCGGTCTGGGTGCCCGACTATCGGCTGGCACCGGAGCATGCGTACCCCGCCGCGCTGGACGATGCCCTCGCCTGCTATCAGGCGTTGCGGGACAAGGGCTATACGCCGGACCGCATCCTGATTGCCGGTGATTCGGCGGGCGGTGCGCTGGCGCTCTCCCTTGCGTTGGCACTCAAGCAGCGCGGTGCCCCGGCGTCGGCCGGCCTCCTGCTGATCTCGCCGGTCACGGACGGCACGCTCAGCGGTGATTCGTTGGCAACCCGCCGCTATGCCGATCCGATGATCCGTCAGGGCTGGCTGGAGCAAGGGCTGCGCTGGTATCGGGCCGCGCAACCCGATCCGCTCCAGGCAGACCTGCGCGGGCTGCCGCCCATGCTGATTCAGGTGGGGGATCAGGAGGTGCTGCTGTCGGATTCAACGCGTCTGGCCGAACACGCCGCCGCATGTGGTGTGCCGTGCCGGCTGGAGGTGCACGCGGCGCGCTGGCATGTGTTTCACCTGCAGTCGTTCTACCTGCGCTCGGCCCGGGAGGCCATCCGTACGCTAGCCGGCTTTGCGCGAGCGTGCGTTGCGCAGTCCACTGGCGCAGCCGTGAAACCGGACGCGGCCGAAGCGCCTGACCTTTGCGACCAACCCGCCTACAAGCAAGCGGTTAGCTTGTCTTCCCTGCCAGCGTGAAGGCGTCCGGCCAGGACATCTCGAACCGCGTGCCGCCACCGGCGGCCGGGCTGCAAGTGACCTGCCCGCCGTGGGCATGGGCAATGGCGGCAACCACGGCCAGCCCCAGCCCACTGCCTCCGGCATTGGTGATGCGTGCGCTGTCGGCCCGCCGGAAGGCCTCGAAAACGTGGGGCGCGAATTCCGGTGGGATGCCCGGCCCGTCGTCTTCGACCGACAACCGGCATGTGCCCTGGTCCACACGTGTCTGAATCCGGACTGCGCCGGGCACCGCATGCTTACGCGCGTTCTCAAGCAGGGCCAGCAAGGCTTGCCGAATCCGCACCGGATCGCAGTGCATGTGCCGGTCATCCAACTCCAGCACAGGTTGTTGACCTGCTGCCTGGAGTGCATCTGCAAACACGGCGACCACGGCTTTGATGTCCGCTGCCAGATCCGCGTGCTGGACATCCAGGCTCAGGTGCCCGCTCTCGGCCAGGCTGATAACGCGCAGATCCTCGATCAGCCGGGCCAGGCCTTCAACCTGGGTCAGCAGGTTGCGGAACTGCGTCTCATCGGGCGTGAAAACGCCCTCGGCCAAGCCTTGCAGCCGCCCGCGCAATACGGTGACGGGCGTGCGCAGTTCATGAGCGATGGCGGCATTCCAGAACACTTGCTCGTTGGTAACGCGCTGCAACTGGTCCGCCAGCGCGTTGAAGTCGTCTGCCAGCGCGGCCGCTTCATGCAGCGAGCGGTCGCCTGCGATGGCACGGGCACCAAGATCGCCCTGCGCAACACGGCGGATGCTGTCCGTGACGGAGTTGAGCGGCACCAGAATGCGCCGCGCCAACTTGATTGCCACAGCAACCGACACTGCCAGCCCGACGAGCGTCGACACAATGAGCACCAGCCATTCCGGCGTCGTGATGGTCCAGTCGGATGTCTCGAGGTGCTTCGGCCAGTACAAGAACGCGAGGTAGTAGAACCCGTAGGCCGACACGACCACCAGCAGCATCACGCCAAACGCCATCGCCGCCAGGGTCAGTGCAATCTGGCGGCTCAGCCCCTGCAGCCTCATTCACCGCTCCAGAGCTTGTAACCGACGCCGCGAACGCCCACCGGAATACCGGTGACGTCCAGATCCTCCAGCTTCTTGCGCAGCTTGCTGATGTGGCTGTCGACGGTACGCTCGAGCGCATCCCCCTCGGGCAGGCAGGTTGCCAACAGTTCGGCCCGGCTGAACACGCGCCTGGGGGCGCGCGCCAGTTGGGCCAGCAGCTTGAACTCGGTCAACGTCAGTGCCAGCGCATGGCGCTGTTTGCCCACCTGCACGGTGGCTTCGTGGTGGTCCAGATCGATCTCGAACGGCGCGGCGCGCAACACGCGCTGCTCCGCCTGACGGGAGCCAGACATGGACCGCCTCAGCACCGCCTGCACACGTGCCACCACTTCCGCCGGGTTGAACGGCTTGACCACGTAGTCATCTGCGCCAATGCGCAGGCCGGTGAGCTTGTCGATGTCCTGGTCCAGCGCGGTCAGCATGATGACCGGCGTGTCGCCCCGGTGGCGGATTTCCGCCAGCACCTGCCAGCCGTCGACGTGGGGCATCTGCACATCCAGCAGCACCAGGTTGGGCTTGAGCGCCAGATGCAACTCCAACGCCTTGCGTCCATCGGGGGCATGCACGCTGCGCAGGCCGTTGCGCGTCAGGTAGGCGGCAAGAATCTCGGCGATCTCGGGTTCGTCCTCGGCAATGAGGATCAGGGCTTGATGCCCGGGGGCCGCGCCAGGCGGGGTTGCTTCCGTCGTCGTTGACTTCACGGCCATTCAACATCTCCATCGAATCTCCATACTACCGTACGGAAACCCCCATTCGACGCGCTCAGACTCCGGCCTGTCTTTGCGGGCAGGTGGCTGCCTGCGCCTTATGGAGTCGATATGAAGAACGAACGACGTTGCCGCTATGGGGTGGTGTGCGCCCTGGCGGTGGCGATTCTCGCTGGGTGTGGGGAGTCTCGACAGCAGGCCGCTGCGCCGGCCATTCTGGTGGCCACGACCACCGTGGCACCCGCTCCCCTCAAACTGACGGAAGACCTGCCCGGCCGTGTCGCGGCAGTGCGCGTGGCAGAAATCCGGCCGCAGGTGAGCGGCATCGTACAGCGCCGCCAGTTCGAGCAAGGCACCGAAGTGCGCGCCGGCCAGCCGCTGTTCCAGATCAACCCGGCGCCCTTCAAGGCCGACATGGAGACGGCCGCAGCCGCATTGCAGCGTGCAGAAGCAGCGCTGACGCGCGCCCGCGTGCAGACCAACCGGCTCCAACCGCTGGTTCAGGCCGATGCGATCAGCCGCCAGGTGTACGACGATGCCGTTGCCCAACGCGACCAGGCTTCCGCTGACGTGGCGCAGGCACGCGCAGCCCTCGCCCGGCGCCAGCTCGACCTGAAGTTCGCCACGGTGGAGGCACCGATCTCGGGCCGCATCGACCAGGCGCTCGTGACCGAAGGCGCATTGGTCGGCAGCGGCGACAGCAACCCGATGGCTCGCATCCAGCAAATCGACCAGGTCTATGTGGACGTGCGCCAGCCAGCCGCGTCGCTCGAAGCCTTGCGTGACTCGCTCGCGGCCCTGCCAGAAGCCAAGGGCAACGGCCTGCCGGTCGACGTACTGCGTGACGATGACACGCGTTACGACGTGCAGGGCCGCATGCTGTTCTCAGGTGTGAACGTTGACCCGGGCACCGGTGACGTGCTGCTGCGCGTGCTGGTCGACAACCCGAAGCGCCAACTGCTGCCGGGCATGTACGTGCGCGCCCGCATTCCGCGTGCGCACTACGAGAACGCGCTGACCGTGCCGCAGCAGGCAGTCCTGCGCGCAGGTGGCAAGCCGCAGGTGTGGGTGCTGGACGCTAAGGGGCAGGCACACCTGACAGCCGTTGAGATTGGCGAGCTGGCAAACCGCAGCTACCGCATCAAATCGGGCCTGCAGGCTGGGCAGAAGGTTGTCGTGGAAGGCATGGAGCGCCTGGCCGACGGCGCCGCCGTGACCGCGTCCGACTGGAAATCGCCTGACGCGGCAACCACCGCTTCCGCGCAC
Source organism: Ralstonia insidiosa (assembly GCF_008801405.1). Lineage (NCBI taxonomy): Bacteria > Pseudomonadati > Pseudomonadota > Betaproteobacteria > Burkholderiales > Burkholderiaceae > Ralstonia > Ralstonia insidiosa. Next base: position 290,520 of record NZ_VZPV01000002.1, read on the forward strand.
TGAGTTTCGGGGAGCCTCCAGCCATGTCTCAATTCTTTATCCGGCGCCCGATTTTTGCGTGGGTGATCGCGCTGTTCATCATCCTGATGGGCGTGATCGCCATCCCGCAACTGCCGGTTGCCCGCTACCCCACGGTGGCGCCGCCAAGCGTCACGATTACCGCCAACTACCCCGGCGCCACACCGCAGGCAATGAACGACAGCGTGCTCAGCCTGATCGAGCGCGAACTGTCTGGCGTGAAGAACCTGCTGTACTTCGAATCCTCATCCGACACGTCCGGCAGCGCGCAGATCACGGTCACGTTCAAGCCCGGCACGGATCCGGCAATGGCACAGGTCGACGTGCAGAACAAGCTCAAGACCATCGAGCCGCGCCTGCCTGCCGTGGTGCGGCAGAACGGCGTGATCGTCGAATCCGCAGCATCGGGCTTCCTGATGCTCATTGGTCTTCGCTCCGAGAGCGGCCGTTACGATGAAAGCGAACTCGCCGACTACATGTCGCGCAACATCACCGAAGAAGTGCGCCGGATCGAGGGCGTGGGCCGCGTGCAGCAGTTCGGCTCCGAGCGTGCGATGCGCATCTGGGTCAACCCGCAGAAGCTGATCAACTACGGCCTGTCGATGGGCGACCTGACGGCTGCGATCAGCCAGCAGAACGTGCAGATCGCACCAGGCAGCCTGGGCGCATCGCCGGCGCTGCCGGGCCAGCGCGTGGCGGTGCCGCTCACGGCGCACGGGCAGCTCACCACGCCGGAAGCCTTCGCGGCGGTCGTGCTGCGCGCCAACGCAGATGGCTCCAAGGTCGTGCTGGGCGATGTCGCACGCGTCGAGCTGGGCTCGCAGGGCTATGCCTTCGTCAACCGCGAAAACGGCAAGCCGGCCACCCTTGCCGGCGTGCAGCTCTCACCCGGCGCCAACGCCGTGAAAACCGCCGAAGCCATCCGCACACGGATGACGGAACTGAGCAAAACGATGCCGGCGGGCATCAGCTACTCGATCCCGTTCGACACGTCGCCGTTCGTGAAGATCTCGATCGAGAAGGTCATCGCAACGCTGCTCGAAGCCATGGTGCTGGTGTTTGCGGTGATGTACCTGTTCCTGCAGAACGCTCGCTACACGCTGATCCCGGCCATCGTTGCGCCGGTGGCGATGCTTGGCACGTTCGCGGTCATGTTGATGACGGGCTTCTCGATCAACGTGCTGACGATGTTCGGCATGGTGCTTGCCATCGGCATCATCGTCGACGACGCCATCGTGGTGGTCGAGAACGTCGAGCGCCTGATGGCGGAAGAAGGGCTGTCGCCCAAGGACGCGACGATCAAGGCGATGAAGGAAATTACCGGCGCCATTGTCGGCATCACACTGGTGCTGACCGCCGTGTTCATCCCCATGGGGCTGGCCAGCGGCTCGGTGGGTGTCATCTACAAGCAGTTCACGTTGTCGATGGCGGTGTCGATTCTGTTCTCGGCGCTGCTCGCACTGACGCTCACGCCGGCCCTATGCGCGACGATGCTCAAGCCGGTGGAACCAGGCCATCACGAGAAGCGTGGCTTCTTCGGCTGGTTCAACCGCCGCTTCGCACGCCTGACGGACTGGTACGAGACGCGCGTCGGTCGCCTGATCGGCCGCGCGGGCCGCGTGATGCTGGTGTTCGTCGCGATCTCGGGTGCGCTGGTGTTCGGCTTCAAGGGCTTGCCGTCGTCCTTCCTGCCCGACGAAGACCAGGGCTACTTCATGACGGGTTTCCTGTTGCCCGCTGACGCCACGACCGAGCGCACGCAGGATGTGGTCAATACGCTGGAAAAACACCTCGCCTCGCGTCCGGCCGTCGAATCCAGCATCTCCGTCATCGGCTACGGCTTCTCCGGCTCGGGCTCCAACGCCGCCATGAACTGGGCGGTGCTCAAGGACTGGAAGAACCGCGGCGGCTCGTCGACCATAGAAGAAGCGCGGTTGACCCAGCAGGCCATGGCCGGCGTGACCGAAGGCACGGTGATGAGCCTGCTGCCGCCGGCCATCGATGAACTGGGCAATAGCTCAGGCTTCACGATGCGCCTGGAAGACCGCGCCAACCAAGGCAGTGCGGCGCTCAAGGCGGCCGAGACCAAGCTGCTCGAACTCGCAGCGCAGAGCAAGATCGTCACGGGCGTGTACCCGGACAGCCTACCGGCCGGCACGAGCATCCGCCTGGAGATCGATCGCGCGAAGGCGCAGGCGCTCGGCGTGTCGTTCACGGCCATCAGCGACACGCTGTCGACCGCGATGGGCTCGACCTACGTGAACGACTTCCCGAACGCGGGCCGCATGCAGCAGGTGATCATCCAGGCCGACGCGCCGGCACGCATGCAGATCGACAACGTGATGAAGCTTTACGTGCGCAATGCGGGTGGCGGCATGGTGCCGCTGTCTGAAGTGGTGCGCCCGGTGTGGTCGGAAACGCCGTTGCAGATGGTGCGCTTCCAGGGTTACCCGTCTGCGCGCATCTCGGGCACCGCTGCGCCCGGTCAGTCGAGCGGCGCCGCCATGGTCGAAATGGAGCGTCTGGCTGCCAAGCTGCCGCCCGGCTTCGCGGTCGAGTGGACGGGCCAGTCGCTGCAGGAGCGGCAATCGGCATCGCAGGCGCCACTGCTGATGGCGCTGTCGATGATCGTCGTGTTCCTGGTGCTGGCGGCGCTCTATGAGAGCTGGTCGATCCCGCTATCGGTGATGCTGGTGGTGCCGCTGGGCCTGATCGGCGCGATCGGTGCGGTGCTGCTGCGCGGGTTGCCGAACGACGTGTTCTTCAAGGTCGGGATGATCACGGTGATCGGTCTGTCCGCCAAGAACGCGATCCTGATCGTCGAGTTTGCCAAGCAGTTGCGTGAAGAAGGCAAGGGACTCGTCGAAGCGGCCATTGAAGCGTCGCGCCTGCGGCTGCGCCCGATCCTGATGACCTCACTGGCCTTCGGCCTGGGTGTGGTGCCGCTGATGATCGCCTCGGGCGCCAGCGCCGAAACGCAGCACGCCATCGGTACCGGGGTATTCGGCGGCATGGTCACGGCCACCGTGCTGGCCATCTTCTTTGTCCCCGTCTTCTTCGTATTCGTGATGGGCCTGCAGGAACGCATCGGGCAGTGGCTGACGCCTCGCCGGAAGCTCGCCCTGCCGAGCCCGGAACAGGAACACTAAGTCATGCGATTTTTGATTCTTCCCCTGGTCCTGGCCCTGTCGGCTTGTTCGTTGGCACCCACGCTCGTCAAGCCGGAGTTGCCGGTGCCGGGCACGTATCCGGTCAACGCCCTTGCCACAACCGGCGCGCAGGCACACGCTGCCGATCTGGGCTGGCGCGCCATGTTTGGCGACCCGCGCCTGCAGCGCCTGATTGAACTGGCGCTGGCCAACAACCGCGACCTGCGCCTGGCCGCCCTCAACGTGGAGGCCACGCAAGCGCAATACGGCATCCAGCGCGCCGCACGGTTGCCGAGCATTGACGCCACCGGCAACGCCACGCGGCAGCGCACGGCAGCCAATGCGGACGTCGATCCCGCTGTTCCCGCGCAAACGCAGAAGCAGTTTGGCGTGAACGTGGGCCTGAGCGCGTTCGAAATCGACCTGTTCGGCCGTGTGCGCTCGCTGTCTGACGCCGCCTTCGCGCGCTACCTGGCGAGCGAGCAAGGGCACCGCGCCGCGCAAATCGCGCTGGTGGGCGCGGTGGCCGATGCCTACTTTGCGGAACGCCTGGCCGATGAGCAACGCCGGCTGGCCACCCGCACGCTGGCTGATTGGAGCCAGTCGCTCGAACTGGCACGCCGTCTGAAGGAAGGCCACCAGAACAGCGGCCTGGACGTGGCGCAGGCCGAAGGCCAGGTCGCCAGTGCCGAAGCCGATCTGGATGCCCGCACGCGCGCGGTTGAGCAAGCCCGCAACGCGCTGCAGCTGTTGGTGGGCACTGAGTTGCCAGCGGACCTCCCCACCCCGCTGCCGCTGGATCAGCAACAGGTAATCACGCAGTTGCCGGCGGGGCTGCCGTCCGACCTGCTGCTGCGCCGGCCGGACATCCTGCAGGCGGAGCAGCAACTCGTGGCCGCCAATGCCGACATTGGCGCGGCACGTGCGGCGTTCTTCCCGCGCTTGTCGCTGACGGCATCGCTGGGCTTTGTCAGCCCCGCCATGCGTGGCCTGTTTGACGGCGACCACCGCGCCTGGAGCTTTGCGCCACAGGTCACGCTGCCGCTGTTCCAGGGCGGCCGACTGCGCTCTGAACTGCGTCTGGCCGAACTGCGCAAGTCCAGCGCGGTGGCGGAGTACGAACGTGCCATCCAGGGCGCCTTCCGTGAAGTGGCGGATGGCCTGGCCGGACGTGAAACCTTCGGCCGGCAGATCGCTTCACAGGCCCGGGCAGTCGCCAGCGCCGAGCGCCGGACCGAGCTGTCCAACCTGCGTTATCGCGCGGGAGTCGACGGGCGGTTGGAGCTGCTGGATTCCCAGCGTCAGTTGTATGCCGCACGGCAGGCGCTGCTGGACCTGCGCCGCAGCGAGTTCGGCAATGCAGTCGCGCTCTACAAGGCATTGGGCGGTGGTCTGTCAGACACCAACACCACGCTTGCTGGCGGTGCGGCTCTGAGCGTCCGCCCAGGGACTCCGGAATAGGCTCAGGCTGTGCAGGACCTCCAACACGCCGCCCGCCTCGCCATCGAGGCTGGGGCGGATGGCGTGGAAATCCATGGCGCCAATGCCTACCTGATCCTGCCGTTCTTCACACCGAGCGCCTGAAACGCCACGGGTGGTTCCATGCAGCCCACCAAAGCGCGGCCCCAGCGCGGGCCGCAAGTCATTCTTCCCATGAATGACTTGCCATTAAAACAATAAATTTCAAAAATAGATGTCCTGCCGCTAAGCTGGCTCCCCCAACTCAGCGAGCAGACGATGGCGGAGCTTTATCTCGTACGGCACGGACAGGCATCGTTTGGCGCAGCAAATTACGACCAGCTCTCCGAACGCGGCGTGCAACAAAGCGTCTGGCTGGGCGAGTACTTCGCACAGCGGCGCATCACCTTCGACCGGGTCATCTGCGGCACGCTGCGCCGGCACGAACAGACCGTCGATGGCATCCGGCTTGGCATGGGCCACCCCAACCTCAGCTACGAACAGCACGCCGGCCTGAACGAGTACGATTTCCAAGGACTGTTCGCCGCACTTGGCGACGACCACCCGGAGTTGACGCGCATGGCTACCGGCTCGATGCGCGACCACTACCGCGCGCTCAAGCAGGTGCTGCAACTCTGGTCCGAAGACAAGATTCGCGGGCCCGTTTCCGAGACCTGGGCCCAGTTCCAGCAGCGCGTGGCCGATGCGCGCGCCGCCATCCAACGCGGCGGTGGGCAGCGTGTGCTGGCGGTCAGTTCAGGCGGCCCGATTGCAGTGACTGCACAGCAGGTGCTGGCGGCACCGGCGGCCAGCGCCATCGCGCTGAACCTGCAGGTGCGCAACTGCAGCATCTCGCAGTACTTCTTCAACGCCGACGCGTTCCAGCTCGCCACCTTCAACGGCATTCCGCATCTGGACCATTCCGAGCGGCATGATTTCCAGACCTACGGCTAGGCGCCAACCAGCGCTCAACGCGTTTCAGTTTCAACACATGACGAACGACCCGCAGCAACTCGATATCGCCGCACTGGCGCGGTATCTGCAAGACCACGTTCCGGGCTTTGAAGGCCCCGTTGTGGCCGAGAAATTTTCTGGCGGCCAATCAAACCCGACCTTTCTCCTGCGCACGCCGAAGACCCGCTACGTGCTGCGCCGGCAGCCGCCCGGCGAGCTGCTGAAATCCGCCCACGCAGTCGACCGCGAATTCCGCATCCTGACCGCGCTGTCGGGCACTGCGGTGCCGGTGGCGCGCCCGTATCACCTGTGCGAAGACCGCACCGTGATCGGCAGCCTGTTCTACGTGATGAGTTTCGAAGACGGGCGCATCTTCTGGAATCCCGCCCTGCCCGAGCTATCGCAAACGGACCGGACCGCCGCCTACGACGGCATGCTGCGCACGATGGCCGCACTGCACGACATTAACGTGGAAACCGTGGGGCTGGCCGACTACGGTAAGCCCGGCAACTACTTCGAGCGCCAGATCGGCATCTGGACCAAGCAGTACCGCCTGGCGGAGACGGAACGCATTGAGGCGATGGAGCGGCTCATTGAATGGCTGCCCTCGGCCTGCCCCGCGGATGACGGCAAGCCTGCCCTCGTGCACGGCGACTTCCGCCTCGACAACATGATGTTCGAGCCGGACAGCACACGCGTGAAGGCGGTGCTCGACTGGGAGCTGTCGACCCTCGGCAATCCGTTGGCAGACCTGGCGTACTTCTGCATGTGCCTGCGGCTGCCTTCCTCGGGCTCGCACATCCCAGGGCTCGCAGGCCAGAACCGCAATGCCTTGGGGATTCCGCAAGAAGCGGAGATGGTGGCGCGCTATTGCGAACTGCGCGGCCTGCCGCCCATCGAAAACTGGCACTTCTACCTGGCGTTCAGCTTCTTCCGCCTCGCGTCCATTGCACAGGGCGTCAAACGGCGCGCGCTCAACGGCAACGCCTCCAGCACACAAGCCAGCAAGGCCGGCGACATGACCGGGCCGCTGGCAGAAGCGGCGGTGCGTCTGATCGACACCCAACACTGACACCGCCGCGGTCAACAACATTCCAACCATTGGAGGAGCACAGCATGAGCACCAACCTGTTCGACCTGACCGGCAAGATCGCCCTGGTGACCGGCGCCAGCCGCGGCATTGGTGAAGAGATCGCCAAACTGCTCGCCCAGCAAGGCGCGCACGTGATCGTCTCCAGCCGCAAGCTGGCCGATTGCGAAACCGTGGCAGAAAGCATTCGCGCAGCCGGCGGCAACGCCGAAGCACTCGCCTGCCACGTCGGCCGCATGGAAGACATCACCACCACGTTCGACACCATCCGCCGCACGCACGGCAGGCTCGACATCCTCATCAACAACGCGGCCGCCAATCCGCACTTCGGGCACATCCTCGACACCGATCTGGGCGCGTACGAGAAGACGGTGGAAGTGAACATTCGCGGCTACTTCTTCATGTCGGTCGAAGCCGGCAAGATGATGAAGGCGCAAGGCGGCGGTGCGATCGTCAATACCGCGTCGGTCAATGCGCTGCACCCGGGCGATAAGCAAGGCATCTACTCCATCACCAAGGCGGCAGTCGCTCACATGACGCGCGCGTTCGCCATGGAATGCGGGCCGTTCGGCATCCGCGTCAATGCCTTGCTGCCGGGTCTGACCAAAACGAAGTTTGCCGGTGCGTTGTTCGAAGACAAGGCAACCTACGACCGCTGGATCAGCCAGATCCCGCTGCGCCGCCATGCTGAGCCGCGCGAGATGGCCGGCACGGTGCTCTATCTGGTGTCCGACGCCGCGAGCTACACCAACGGCGAGTGCATCGTCGTGGATGGCGGCATGACGGTCTGATGACGCATGGTGGATGGCCCGCCAGCGCGGGTCAGTCCGCTGCGTCGCGCATCAGGGTCATCAGTTGTTCGCGCAGCCACTGGTTGCCGGGGTCCCGATCGACACTGCGGTGCCAGTAGCAGTGCCATTCCAGATCGGGAATCTCGAATGGCAGTTCAAGAATGCGCACGGGATAGCGCTGCAGCAGCCTGAGCGGCGCCGTCAGCACCAGATCCGTCCGCATGGCGATCAACGGCGCGACCATGTAGTGCTGCACGCGCATGCGGATGTTCCGGCGCTGCCCGAGCCGCGTGAGTTCCGCATCCACATACCCACTACCCTTGCGGCGGCTCGACACGTGAATGTGCCCCATCGCCAGGTAGTCCTCCATCGACAGCACGTTGCCCTTGAACGGATGGTCATGGCGGATCATGCAGGCGTAGCGGTCCCGCCCAAGTGCCGTCTGGCACAGCTGCGCATCCGCAATGAGCGGCGCATCGATAGCCAGGGCGATGGAGCCGTTCGCCAGGGCAATGGGCACCTCGGCACGGTCGGTGTAGTAACTGCGGATGTGCATGCCGGGCGCCTGCTGCTGGAGCCGTTCGCCCAGCGCGGGCAGCACCAGGGCTTCGGTCAGGTCGCTCATGCTGACGGGAAAGACGCGCTCCGACGCGGCCAGATCGAACACATCGCCTTCGTGCGCGCTGGCGTCGAGCAACTGCAGTGCCTCGCGCACGCGGCCGATGATGTTTTCCGACATCGGCGTCGGTACCATGCCGGCAGGGGTGCTGACGAACAGCGGGTCATTGAAGGTCTTGCGCATGCGCGCCAGCGCGTTGCTGACGGCGGGTTGTGTAATGCACAGCGTCTCTGCCGCCCGCGTTAGATTGCGGTGGTGGTAGATCGCTTCAAATACAACGAACAGATTCAGGTCAACCTTCGAAATGCGCATCGCCATGCCTCCATGGCGGGATCATAAGCGCGATCGAGCACACGGCGCCCATCGCCCATGGAAGGAAGGATCAACGTGAGCACGACTGCCGGCAACGCCGTTCCGCATGTCCCCGTCCAGCGTGTCGACTTCGGCCGCGTGTCGGTCTTCTTTGGCGAGAAGAGCGGCAAGTACCCCGATGGCAATCAAGTGCTGATCCGCGGCTCGGATACGCGCGCTGCGTTCGACACGCCCATCGTCTCGAACCACATCGGCCCCGAGTTCGATGCAACCGAACTGGTGGTGATGGGCCACGCGCACGAAGACCACATGGCCGGCTTGCATCGCCTACCGCATGCCAGCGTGTACGTGAACGAAGCGGATCTGGCCGCCGTGCACAGCTGGGACGGCATGGTTGCCCATTACGGTCTGGACGAGGCACATGCGCCGGCCATGCTGGCGAACATCCAGCGCGATTTCTTCTACGCACCACGCCTCGACGCACTGGGCTACGTGGACGGCGCCTCGTGGGACGTTGGCCAGACGCAGATTCGCGCCATCCACATGCCTGGCCACACGGCAGGCCACACCGTGCTGCTGGTCGAGCCGGAGGGCGTGGCCTTCATCGGCGACATCGACCTGACCGGCTTCGGCCCCTACTACGGCGATGCGTGCTCCAGCCTGCGCGACTTCCGCCGCAGCCTCGCGCTGCTGCCGCAGATTCCGGCAAAAGTGTGGGTCACGTCGCACCACCGAGGCGTGTACACCGATCGCGCGCACTTCCTGCGCGATCTCGCCGCGTACGCGGCCAAGCTCGATGCGCGCGAGCGGCGCCTGCTGACGTTGCTGAACGAATCGCCCAAGACGCTGGAACAGTTGGTCGAGCAACGGCTGCTGTATCCGCCCGGTTACGAGAGCCTATGGGCAGTGAGTGCAGAAACCCGCACCATCTCGCAGCACCTGGACGAACTTCTGGCCGACGGCCGGGTGCTAGTGGACGCGCAGGGCGTCTATCACCCGAGCTAAGGCAGTCGACAGACAGCGGGCAAAGGCGCGGGTTTTCCTGAACTGCAGCATCAGAGTCATCCTCCTACAATGCGTGGTCATATAG